>JAPLCJ010000018.1 GCA_026392255.1 Solirubrobacterales bacterium | reverse complement strand
CCCCTGCCCGCTTGCTCCGTAAGCAGTATCTGGTGGGCAAGTCAGCTGGCGGCGTCCGCCAACCTTCATGCCAACCACGCCCTCGTCCCAACAAGGGATGACGTTGCCGGCTCCCAGAGTGAACTGGAACTCATTCGGATCGCGGTTCCAGCTGGCGTCAAAGACCTTCTTGGTCGTCCAATCGACACCGAGATAGCGCATCGTCAAAGGATCCCCACTCTTTGCGGCGGCGCCTGTACCAACAACAATGTCTCTGCTGACCAGAGTCGTAGGCGGATTACCACCTGGAATGGATGGCACAGGCTTGTTAGCAATGGCGGCCGGTACATCTACTGGGGCAGCTGCAGCGGTACTGGTCGTAGGAGCCGTCTCAACAGCCTGAGTGCTGGCGGTAGTGGAACCACTGTCCTTAGACCCGGTCCCAACCACTGCGGCTACGGCGATCGCAAGCGCTGAAAGGACAACGACGATGATTGTGCGGCGTTCCATAGGTCTCGTTATCCCTCCAGCGGCCTGGCCGCTACTTGGCGCTCTTTGTGGTTGTGGTGGTGCTTGAAGACTTCTTCTTGCTCGAGGACTTCTTCTTGCTCGAGTTGCTCTTCGTCATGGCGCGGAAGGTCGCGGTGCCAAATGGCTGCTTGCCACGGAACACGGTCACTCCGAGCGCCTTGTTGAGAATCGATGCTGCGCTCGAGGAGAGCACAACGCTGATCTTGGAGCCGACAAGTGCGCCGTCCTTGTTGACGGTTCGCGTCAGCGACTTCAGACGGAGCTGGTAGATAGCAACGCGGGTCTTCTTGTAGGAGCCCGTGATCTTGCGCGACTCAGTGTTGAGCGCCACATTCGTGAATGTGACCTTCTTGCTGCCCTGAGCGAACGTCAAGCTGGCCTCAGTGTGGACAGACCCGATCAGACTCGTTCTCACGATGCGCCCGCCGGTTGCTGGCAGCACAGTGGCTTCCCCTTCGGTCCGTCCGGTTGCCTCAGGAACGACCTTTACACCGGCGGCCTTGAGCTTGGCAGCAGTGCCTGAGTTGATGACAAGCGTGACGCTGCCTGAAGTGATTGTCCGTGACTGAGCAGCAGTCGTTGGCTTGGCCTTCGCCGTTGTCGTGGTCGACTTGCTTGAACCGCCACAGGCCGTCAGGCCGACAACGAGTGACGCGGTAAGAAGTGCTGTGACTGTCTTGAATCCGATACGAGGGGTCATGTCTTCTCCTGTTTGGAACTTCTGCCAATTACGGGCCATTTGGAATCCTCCCGACTCCAGATAAGGGAAATCTAAGGGAACGAACGAGATCGTGCGTCACGGGCACTGAATCTTGCCACCAGCGCTCGTTTGCGATCAAAGTTCTCAATTTGGGCGGACTTCACTTCACGGATGATTGCGCAACAGATAATCTCCCGCTCCGATGCTTGGATTCCCGCGGCAAAAGACGCAGAGTAAGCGCACATCACGCCTTGTAAGGCCAGTGGCGCTGCTCGGAGCCTCATTGGTAGGCATGGCGCTGGCTGCACCAGCAGCGTTAGCCGATGCGGGAGTTGACCGACTTGGATTCGCAGGGAAGATCCCCACACAGGTTGGCCTCAACTCCGCCTGGGTAGTTATCGCAGGCTGCCTTGTGATGTTCATGCAAGGCGGGCTGGCAATGGTCGAGGTCGGTTTTGTTCGCGGGAAGAACGCCGGTTCAATCATTCCCAAGTTCCTTGTCAACTTCTCACTCTGCGCCGCCGCTTATTGGGCTGTGGGCTTTGGCTTCTCCTTTGGAGACGGCAACTCGCTGATCGGCACAAGCGGCTGGTTTATGGGCAACGCCGAAGACTTTGCCCTCGCATGGCCGAGGTACACCAACGGCGTCACAGCTGAGGCGCTGTGGTGGTTCCAGTTCACCTTCTGCGCGATTGCCCTGGCCATCGTTTGGGGAACCACTCTTGAGCGCATCAAGTTCAGCGTCTACATCATCTTCGCGATCGCTTTCAGTGCCTTCATCTACCCAGTAGTAGCCCACTGGATCTTCAGTGATGGCTGGCTGCGGACCGACTTCCACGTTCAGGACTTCGCCGGTTGGGCCACGGCGCGGCAAGTACGGAAGCGATGGACGCCCGCGGGCTATTCCCGGGCACAACATGCCCCTCTTTGGCCTGGGCATCTTCATCCTTTGGCTTGGCTGGTACGGCTTCAACCCGGGTTCCACACTGTCTGCCTTGGACGGACGCTTCCCCGAGATCGTGATCATCACAACTCTCGCCGGTGGCTTTGGAGTCTTGGCCGCGGTCTCGCTGATGTGGTTCAGGACCAAAACCTTCGACATTGGCATGAGCGGCAACGGCGCCATTGCCGGGCTAGTGGCGATCACCGGCCCAGCTGGCTACATCGATGCATGGGCTGCCCCAATCATTGGTGCTATCGCAGGCCTAATCGTCGTCGAAGGCGTCCTGCTGATCGATAAGAAGATTGATGATCCAATCGGAGTTCTCTCGGCACACGGCCTCGCTGGCATTTGGGGCGGTTTGTCGCTCGGGCTATTTGCGGCCCCACGGTTGGCTGACTACAACCTGCCCGGCAGCCACGGTGGCCTGTTCTACACCGGCTCCCTGACCCAGATGGGATCACAGGCGCTCGCCATTGTCGTTGTCTTCGCTTTCGTCTTCATCACCTCATATGCGGTGTTCTGGACAGCCAATAAGGCCTATGGCCTACGCGTCAGCCCCGAGACGGAGAACGCTGGCCTCGACATCAGCGAACATGGCATGTACGGCTATCCCGAACAGTTCATTCCCGCGGCCGAATTTGGCATGAGCGGTGTTCCGGCCCTTGAACGGGTTGGTACTGGCCCCATTTCCGATCCGGAGGTAACAACATGAAGAAGATCGAAGCATTTGTAAGGCATGAAGCATTTGAGCCAATCCGCGAGGAGATGCTTGAGCTTGGCTTCCCGTCACTGACCATCACCGAGGTGAAGGGCTCAGGCCGCCAGAAGGGAATCGTTGAGACCTACCGAGGCGCTCAGCTGACCAACCATCTTCGTCCCAAGATCAAAATTGAATGCGTTGTCGAGGACGGCCATGTTGACACGGTTGTCCAGACAATCCTTAAGCACGCGCGGACTGGCAATGTTGGCGACGGCAAGATCTTCGTGATGCCAGTTGAAGCTGCTTACAGAGTTCGCACGGGTGAATCGGGTGATCTAATCCTCCAGGCACACGAGCCCGAGCAGCCTGACGCCAGCTGACCCAACCGCCCGGCCTGACCGGGTTAGTGGGTGACGATTAGCTTGGTGGTCTTGGTGGCCGAAAGGCCGGCTGCATCAACCAAGACGATAGTGACGCGGTAGATGCCCTTGACCAAGCCCTTGGTGTTAAACCTGACGGTGCTTGATCCAGCTAAAACTGCGGCGCGTGTCGAGGCCTTACGGAAACGGACCGAGCGCGAGGCACCCTCAATGGTGATCAGCGCACTGCCGCCCTTGGTGGAGCTGAACTTAATCAGCGCGTTGCGCTGACGGCTCTTGAGCTTGGCTGGGAACGTGACCGACGACACCTTCGGCGTGGTGCGCAGAACCTGCGTGATGAACCTGCGCTGGCTCCCACCGGCTGTGTAGAGCCATGTTGCGGAGACGGTGCCGTCTGCGCCGGTGGCCAGCATTGGAGTTCCATCATGCAGCCCGGTGGGAACCGCCAAAGTCGAATAGAGGCCATGGGGCGCGTAGACATCCTTCGAGCTTGCCGTTGTATAGCGGATCTCGGTCGTGAGATTCCTCCAGAACAGCGAAACTGACCCGCTGTTTGAGAGCAGACCCGCGGCTGTGACGCTGCCACTGAGGTTTCCCGAGACAACCTGTCGTCCTCCATTGGCAGTCGACTTGACTCCGGAGGTGGAGAGTCGGCGGTATGTCACCTCGGAGGGTGTTCCGCCTACGCCGTCAACCCACGTCACCAAAGCGGCACCGGATGAACTCACACTCAGGGAGGGAGCCGACTTGACTGCTGCCTCCGCGAGCGACAGGGCCTGCACTTCCCCTGGTGTTCCGCCAGTGCTGATCCTTGCGGCCTGGACCTGACGAGCTCCACCACTGAGGCTTAGCCACACCAGCTGGACTGCCCCAGCGGCTGTCATCTTGGCCTCAAGACCTGAGTCGTAGGTTGAAGTCAGGACCTTCTGTGGGGTGAGGTCAATCTCGTCCCCGCGGCTGATCTGGGTAGTCCTAATGGAGGGCGCCAGAGTGTCTTTGAGAGTCTCGAGCCAGACGATGGTGCTGGCCCCAGTGGCCTGGCTGAAAACGAGAGGGTGCGAGCAGCTGGTGGAGTCAGCCCGGCAGTAGTCGGTCGCTGCCCGCCCCGGTGACACGGGACCAAGAGGCAAATCAACCCCGGCCTGATCAAACCTCTTACTGATTAGCGACACCGGAGTAGAAGCCTCGATCCATGCGACCGTTGCAGCCGCATAACCGTCTAGGCCGACTGACGGCTGGGTTGCGTCAATAAGCCCGCTACTGACAGTGGTTGTAACCGCGTTCAACACGCCCTTGGGGCTGATGCGCCGAAGCTTGATCACACCCTTGTTGCTCGCGTTCTTCTGGGAATAGACGATGGCGCCGTTGCCGTTCTTGTCAAAGGTGATTGCGGGATCAGACGCAGCGCCGCTTGTGTCGCTTACGAAGTAGGGGGCGACAGCTCTGCCGTTTGGTTGGACCTGCGCAATGCGGATACGCGTCTTGCCCGAAACGGAGTCGAGGTCGTTGTAAAGAAGCATGGTCGTCCCATTGGGAAGAACCCGTGCCGAGACAAGAGTCGGGTCACTCCCGCCGATGGTTGCCCCGAGGACCGACCGCGTCAGCCAGCCAGGCTTGACCGCGCCCATCGCACTAGGCGCAACCGACAGCGCAGCCGAGACGGCAACCGCAGCGATGTAGATACCTCTCTTCACCTGTCTAAGACTAGGGATTCCCCATAAGAGAACCCTCAGTTGGCCGCAATGCAACCGTTCCTGCGGGCAAAAGCCGCTATCTGGCCCTAGCTGCCGATGGGACTACCGAACTTCGCAAGCATCGCGTCGACAATCTGCCCAGGCTGGTCCTCTTGCAGGAAGTGGTGGCCCCCAGTGATGCAAACCGGGTCCCCAGCAGTTGGGAGCGTCTGGGTGAAGTACTCAGCTGAAGATGGGTAAGGGAACATTGGGTCGCTGTCGCTGAAGGCAACAAGGCTTGGTCCGGTGAACCCGCGCAGCTTCTCGCGCGCGGCGGCCATCTCAGCAGCGCCCAGGTCAGTTGCCTCGATTGGCACCAGCAATGGGAAGGTCTGCGGAGCAGCCTTGCTTTCAACCGATGGGAACGGTGCGTCATAGGCAGCAATGACCTCAGGTGAAAGCTCGTTCACTGTTGCTGCTTGGAGAATCATCCCGATGGGCAGGTCAGGTGTGCTCGCAACAAAGTTACGCCACTGCATGAACGCCTCGGAGCCCTTGGCAATCGAGAGGCTCGTGTTCATGACAACAATCCGGCCCACTTGGTCCATGTGATCTGCAATCCACTTCAGTCCAAGCAGTCCACCCCAGTCGTGCACCACGGCGGTGACGTTCTCAAGTCCGTCAATCGCGGCCAAATGCGCTGTAAGGCTTTCGGAGTGGGTCTTGTAGCTGTACCAGTCCTTATCGAGCGGCTTATCGCTGCGGCCCATGCCAACAAGGTCAGGGCAGACAACGCGGTGACCGGTTGCGACGAGCTTGTCAACCACTCCGCGGTAGAGGTATGACCAGGCTGGCTGACCGTGGAAGCAGAGAACAGTTGGGCCGTCGCCCTCATCCAAGTGGTGGAGGCGGTAATCAGCTCCAGCCACAGAGACATCCACATAGTTTGGCTCGTACGGGTAGCCGGGCAGGTCTGCAAACTGCTCGTCAGGGGTGCGGAAGACCTCCATCGTCAATCTCTCTCCTCAAGGGTCACTCGGTTAGAGCGATCTTACGACGCGGCGGCGAGGGCCGTCAGCCGCAGGAGGTCCGGGCAACCATTGCTCGGAAGCGGTTCATTGTTGCGCGCTCCATGTCGTCATGGGTTTGGCCGCGGAGGCTGCGGACGCGCTCATGGTGAAAACGTGACCGCAGGCTTTCACTGTGGCCGATGATGTCGCGCACTTGAATGTTGAACCGGCACCGCAGAAACCGCGCCAGCCGAACAGTGGCGGTGCGCTGAGCGGTGTTGTTCATCACCCCAGAGTCGGACATGCCGACATTCTCAACGCCGATTGCACGGTCGTTGAGGCCCACGGTGTGTCGGCACATCACGCCGAGTGGAACAAGTTGGTAGATCCGCCCGTTGGTATCCACGATGAAGTGGGAACAGAGGCCAGGGAGTTCGTGCAGCTCAATGTCTGGCGTGTCGGAGCGGAACTCGTCAAACACAGGCGAGGCGGTTGTGGACTGGGTCCAATGCTCCACCAAGACCCGTGGGTGCAGCACGTTGGACCGGGTTCCATAGTGACGCTTGGCATAGGCGGCCATTTCACTCTTGCGCTTGTGCCCGTAGGGAATCCACCTGTGGTTGATCGGCGGCCGCGGAGACCGCGCGGCGTGCGCTTGGGTCTGTGCCACGCCACCTGTAAGGAGGAGTGAGAAAGCTGCGAGGAGAGCGGTCACCGCATCCACGGTAGTTGATGTCTCTACTGGCATCCGCAAGCGCGTCAGATTTGTTCCAGACGGAGCGTCCTGTTGGTTGCAGGGTCGCTAGGCCGGACTTACATCCTTTCGTCTGGCTCAGCGGCCGCCAGTTTCCCCCACCGGAAGGAGTCCATCTATGTGGACGATTACAACCCGCGGCTTCTATTCAGTTGTCGCCCATCGTGAATTACCTGACACCGTGCTTGTGCGAGGACGAGTGCGCGCTGACCTTGATGCCCTAGGGGACTTGATCCCCGGACTTGCCGTATATGAGGACCGCGGGGCCGACTACCGCTACCGGGCGATCGTCTCATCCCCAGCGTGGCGCGCGGCACTGGATGTGATGGCATCAGAGATTGACTACGACAACTTCAAGAATGCTGTCGCAGAACGGCAGGGTCACGGCCGGGCGAGGGTCTACGGCGAGGTCTGGAGCGTCCTCCACCCCTTGCAGACCAATGGGGGATGACGTGCCACAAAACTCCTCGGGTCCGTGTCAGGTTCACGCAGAGTCGGACGACTAAGTGCTCATGAGTAACGCCACACGGATCTCCGGCCTTTCTGACAAACCCTCCACGCTTGTCCTCACAGACGCTGCCGCAGCCCGCTTCGCTGGTTCACACCTCGGCGGAACTGTTGACGCGGCCATGTTGGCGGTCATTGCGGCCGAGCACCTCCACTCCGGTAGGACGGCCGGGTGGCGCACGCTTGACACCTCAGGCGAGTGGAAGCTTGAGGCGGACATCATCTCCAGCTATCGCCAGCAAGGCGAAAGCGATGAGATTCTCTACCGGGTGCTTGACGGCATCGGCCTTCTGCGCGTAACGGAGAAATCAGTCCGGGTGAAGGTGGCGGCTCCCAGCCCTGCGGCAGCTCTCGCCGTTGAGAACTGGTTCCGCCAGCGCTTCCCCGAGCACGTCGAGGAAGACAAGTTCAAGGGCAAGGTGCTGACACGTGTGATCTGGCAAGGCCATGACGGCTACCCGGAGGAGTTCTCGCGCAACATCGACTCTGAGAAGTTCATTGATGTTGAACGCAACTACGCAGAGTCAACCCGCAACTCGATGGCTGAACTCCTGGAGTTCCGTCCACCGTCCAAAGCCGGTCGCTTGGTGCTGTTCCACGGCGCCCCGGGCACAGGTAAGACCCACGCCATCCTCTCCCTTGCGGCTGAGTGGCGCGAGTGGGCCGACCTGATGATGATCTCCGACCCTGAGCGTCTGATGTCAGACCCCAGCTATCTGCTGAAGCTGATTAGGACCCCTGAGTCAGCGCGCGGGCCAAAGGCCAAGTTCAACTCCAACCGCTGGCAAGTTCTTGTCTTGGAGGACGCTGGGGAGTTCCTTGCCCCAACCGCCAAGGTCGAAACCGGGCAGGCCCTCTCTCGCCTCCTCAACATCACCGACGGGATTGTGGGCCGTGCGAGCCAGTCCCTCCTGTTGATCACCACCAATGAGAACAGCAAGAACCTCCACCCAGCGGTTTCCCGCCCGGGTCGCTGCATGGCAGAGATTGAGTTCAACGCCCTTAACCGTGCGGAGATCGCTGCCTGGTGCGCCGACCGCGAGTTGGAGACTCCTGATCGCGACACAATGACTCTTGCCGAGCTCTACGCCGCCACGCGTGGCAAAGAGATTGTCAGCAAGCCACAGAGCAAGATCGGCTTCGCCGCTTAGGCGTTTGTCAGATTGAAGCCACTGAGGGAGACCTACTCCCCGTGAGCAACACTTCTGACCTGACATTTATTGGCAATAGCCCCGTGGATAGCACTCCACTGCTTCGCGTCTCATTGAATCTGATGCGCGAGCACGACTGGCTGACCGTTTTGGAGTTTGGCCGTGTTGACGACGGCCAGCACAACTCCCAGTGGGCCGCCTTAGAGGACGAGAACGGTTGGGTTGGTCTTCTCTTTGACAGGCCCGCTCACGAACCCGATGCTGTTGTCATTGGATTTCGGATTCAGGAGTACTCAGAGTTCCTAAAGGAGCTCTCCCCTGACGACGCGTCCTGGCAGGGGCCGCTGTTCCACTGCCCTCAACTCGCGCTTGAGCGCGCATCAATCGCAGAGATTGCGATTGCCACCGACCGTCTGTTCCCGGACTACTCGACGCCCAACCGCCAGCTGTTCAATGATGCCGCCGGGATGATTGACAATCCCGAAGCAGCAGTTGACCTGTGGCTCACGTGCCTTGCGACCGGGGATTCCATGGCCCACTTCGGGGCTGGCACAACGTTCTTGGAGCTGGGTCGCCCACATGACGCGTACCGTCACCTTCGTTATTACGCGACCATCGCTCCCGCCGATCCTTGGACGCAGTGCTGGTACGCAAAGGCGGCAGAGGCCATCGGCGAGTTCGAGGAGGCGATTACGGCCTACGATGCAGCCATCGCACTTGAACAACTCCCAGCCCACGCCGACAGCCCGTCGGATGCAGCAGAGCTGCGCGAGGCCCTTCTACTCCGCTTGGCCGAGGGCACATGACCCCGCGGCCACCAAAAGAGAAGCGCCACAGCCCGAGTGCCATCAAGACCTTCGAACAGTGCCCAAAGAAGTGGCAGTTCCAGTACCGGCTGCGCCCGCCTATTGATAAGAAGATTGGCCCGCCGCTGATCCTCGGCAACGCAATCCACACCGTGCTTGAACGGGTGATGGAGATGCCAGCCGCTGAGCGCGACCTGCCGGCCGCCCAGGACATGCTGCGCGAGGTGTGGGCAACAGTTGAGGGCCGCGGTGAAGCGTTTGAAACTCGTGACCAGGAGCGTGAATTTGGTGAGCGTGGGTTGGGCATCCTTGCCTCCTACGCTGAGACTCCTGACTGGCAGGTAACCCCGCTGCACGTTGAGCAGTGGGCCCAACTCGACCTGCCCGGGGGCAGCCAGCTGTTTGGCAAGATCGACCGTGTCGACGCCCTTGACGATGGGATCGAGATCATCGATTACAAAACTGGCAAGTGCAAAATCCCCTCTGACGGCTTGGACCAGGACATTGGAGCGCAGGTGTACGCCGTGGCCGCCGAGAGCACTTGGCAGAAGCCGGTCAGGAGAGTCCGATTCATCTTCCTCGAGGCAGGCGTTGACCGGATCTGGGAGCCCGACGAGGACCTGATCGACCTACGCGAGCTACTCGCCGACGAGGTAGACACGATCGAAACCACCACCGACTTCGAAACCCGCAAGACACCCCTTTGCAACTGGTGCGACTACCAAGC
>JAPLCJ010000001.1 GCA_026392255.1 Solirubrobacterales bacterium | reverse complement strand
GACCGGAGCGATGGCCTTTAGCACGAGCAGGCGAACGACCGTCGACACCGGTAATCCTTGCTGCGCGGCGTAGGCCGCAAGCTCGTCAAATTCATCCTCACGCAAGCGCACCTGCAGGTTCTTAGCACGCGGGTGACCGCGTGAAATTGTGGTGCCTGACGGAATCTGGGCGTTCGGGTCGTTGGTCAATTCCGCGGCTTCAACTGCCGTTGCCTCAGCATCGAGGATGTCATCAATCTTGCCCATGTACCTCTGCCTCCCTGTAGATCCGCTGATCCTTCTCATTTGCCAACCAACCATTGACGCCGTAGTCGACCCCGCCATCAGACAGCGCAATCACGGTAACGATCCCTTGCGCAAGCATCAAGTAGCCGATGATGCGCACACTGCGCCCAGTCCTGCTGTTGTAATCAGGGTCGATCGCAACTCTGGCCGGGTCCGCGAGCGCATCGTTGGCCACCTGGACGCTGATGCCGTGACTGGCATGCATGTAGTCACCCCGACGCGACCAGTCGAGATTTTCCAACACCGCCTAATCGTAATGCATTGCATTACGTTAGGCAAGATCCTGGACGCGCCAACCGAGTGGAAATGTAGAAACCCAGCCGCCCTACACCGCTGAAGCCTCAAGGACCGCCCACGGGCAAGGGCGGCCCACCCGGACATGCAAAACGGGCACAACATGTCTGTTTTGATAGTTATTCCCGTTTTGTCTAGTAGCGGGGAGTCAAAACAAGGCTGCGATTCTTGGGGTGCGTGCACCGCAAAATCCCCTCACAAACAGCCACTTCTGCACGCCACTGGGGATGCAAGCCTGCACCCCCGTCGCTGACTTTCATCGTCATGAGCTCGCCCTGCGCTTTCCTGCTCGAGCTGCGAAAGCGTCGAGTGCTATGAGTACTTCCTTGCTTCGCCAGACCTGTCCTCGGCGTTTGTCGTTTGCCTGGGTCAGAACTCCAGCTGCCAGGAGAGGCTCGACGGGGGCGTAGACGTTGCTCGGGGCGATCTCCAATGCCGTGGCGATCATCTCGGCGTTCAGGACTGGGTGAGCCAGGAGGAGATCGGCGATGCGCCAAGTGTTGGCCCCGCGGCGAGCCTTAATCCGGTCAGCCCAAGACGCTCGGATTTCGCGCAATTCGTTGACCAGCGCTCGCCCATTGGCGACTGCGGCGAAGCTTGCATCGGCCAGCCGCGCGACGATCACCTCGGGCTCTCCCGAACGATAGGCATTGAGCGCTGAGAAGTACGCGTCGATGTCTACGAGCAATCCGGCTGACACCGGTACAGTCACGTTTCTAGTGAGCCCCTTGCCTCGCAGAAGCGCGTGGATCAAGGCGCGCCCAGTTCGGCCGTTGCCGTCTGGGAATGGGTGGATCGTCTCGAACTGGGCATGAGCAATGGCTGCCTGCACCATCGCCGGCATGTCATCTCGATCCATGAATGCAATCAAGTCGGCCATCGCCGCTGGCACCCGAGAATGCTGCGGCGGAACGAACTGGGCATGATGCGGCCCCAGCCGCCCTCCCCCGATCCAAACCTGCTCGCTGCGCCAACGGCCGGCAATTTCGGGGTCATGCGGACGCATAAGCGCATCGTGCATGGTCAGGATCGCCTCAGCAGACAAGACGCCGGACAGGTCAATCGCAGTAGTCATGGCGCGGGTGTTCGCAACAACCTGAGCCGCGTTGCCGCCACCTTCCCTTCCAGCAAGTTCGGCCTCGGCGATCGCTCGGGCCGATGCCGTGAGATTCTCGATCTGCGAGCTCGCCGCTGATTCAGAGCGCAGCAGCAGCGCAGCGAACGGCGCGATGTCCACGCCCATCTGCTCGTCGAAGCGGGCGATCTCAACCGCCGCCTCGTCCACCGCCGCTGACACCTCCCCCGGCACGTGAACATCCAGGTCGGCAATCTCGACCGGAATCGCCGCCAAGTAGGGACCTTGATGCTTGCGGATCTCATTGCGCGAGGCCGAGCCCTGCTCATACTTCGATGCCCACGCCACCGGCTCGAACGCCAGCGAAGGCCACTGGCCGGAGCCCGCGTGTTCGACCGATGCCATCATGCCTCCTAGTTATGAGTTAAATACTATCTCATAAATAGATGCGCGGTTGTCGTGAGATCACCAGAGCGTGGCGCGGCGGCAGCGTCACGTGCGGCAGTGCAACAGCGTCTCTGGGTGCAACTTGCGAGGTGCCAGGCCCCTGCGAAGATGTCTCTCAACTTAGTTCGACCTCATACTCTGCTGATCAACCGCTGATTTACTCCCCGCAGCGGCCTTAGATCACATGCAAAACGCGAACAACTTGTCTGTTTTGACAGTTATGCCCGCTTTGTCTAGTAGCGGGGACAGTGTGGTGTTTCACGACTTAGTTAACCCCTGTCCCACGACATCGTTAACCCTTAGCCATGTCAAAAAACAGGGTTATCGTGGAGGCAGTGTTAGCGGGTCGTTCTCATGCGGCCGTAGCGCAGCAATACGGGATTTCAAAG
>JAPLCJ010000060.1 GCA_026392255.1 Solirubrobacterales bacterium | reverse complement strand
GGTGCAAGCTGGGTGCGGTGATCATCACCGAAGAGCGGCACTGGAGGCGACATCTCAGCCAGTCGCGATGAGACTCTGTGACCAATTCGCTCAACCAGAGTTTCGGCGCCAGCACCTTCACCACCGGGGAGCGCAAGGTTGGTCGTGTAGACGACGGACCGCTTGGCCTCATAGCGTCCGTCAATCACAAGGAAGATCTGCTCCGCAGCCCACTCTGTTGGGCGTTCAGCCCCAAGGTCATCGAGCTGAAGTAGGTCAACCTCAACCAGCTTGTCTAGAAAGGCCCCGTAGCCGTCAGTGGCATCGTCGCGGTAGGAGTCTCGGATCGCCGCCAGCAAGCGCGGGAATGAGTAGACAGCGATCGTCTTGCCGGCCTCAAGTGCTGCGCGGCTGATCATGAATGCCAGCATTGTCTTGCCGGTTCCTGGGTCACCGTGGAACCCAAGCCCAGCACCGCTCTCAAGCTGACTGTCAATGGTTTCGCAGTAACGCCTCGCCGTACGGACCTGAGCAGGTGCCCGTGTCGCAAGCTCCTCAACCTCAGGGCTATTTAGCCCAATGTGGCGGTAACGCTCGGGAATTTCTCTCGTCAGCGTGCTCGTTCTGCTTGCCGAGATCCGTTGGGGCCGACAGCGGCACGGCGTCGCAGTCCTAGTCTCTGGATCAACAACCCAGCCGTCACCCTCGCACTCGCCATAGGGACACGGCGCTTGGGCGTCGGGCAGACCTTTGAACAGCCCACCGCGGAGCGAAATCACTTCAGCCTCATTTGATTCAGGATCCACCAGTCGAGCGTAGTGCGCCGGGCGGCTACAGCGAGGGGAATCTTCCCGCTAAGAGCGAAGGATCATCCGCGTCGGGCTCGCAGCGCCTGCCCAAGCCGGTCCCGGATCACAATCGCTTCAGGAACCTTCAGGAACATCACGCCAACGCCGTAGAGCGCTATCCCTACGGTCAGGCCTCCGCCGACGCTTGCGAGCTGACCCAGCAGCGACTGTCCAAGTGCGTTGTCAATGACCGACCAAACACCCCATGCTGCGACGGCCGAGACGGCCGATGCGATACCGACCTGAATGGTTGATGACACGAGTGTTCCCATCTCGATGTTTCCCAACCGCTTGCGTAGGAACCACAGCTGCCCAGCTGTCATTCCAATGCTGGCAATGACGGTTCCAATCACTGGTCCAGCAATCCCAAGCGGCTTGTAGAGCGCGAAGCTGATGATCGCGTTGACGATCAGGTTGCCCAGTGCGAGGAACGTGGGGATCCACGCGGCCCGCATCGCAAAGAAGGTGCGGGTGAGCAGCAGGTTTGCCCCAGCAAATGGAAGGCTGACTGAGAACCAGATCAACGCGTCGGCCACGAGCTGGGTGGAGGCAGGGCCGAACTCACCGCGCTGGTAGACAAGTTGAACAATCGGCACGGCGAGAATTGCTGTCAGAGCAGCTGCTGGAACAAGCAGCAGGACGATTGTCCTAACGCCCCGCGCTTGAAGTGCTCGCAGTCCGTCTGTGTCATCCGTAGAAACCGCACGACCCAGCGCCGGGAATAGGACCGTTGCCACTGCGACCGAGAAGATCCCTTGGGGGAGCATGTAGATCCGGAATGCTGCGTCGATTGCTCGCGGTGCCTGGTCGGAAATCAGCGACCCTACGGAGCTGTTGATCAACAGATCAACATTGATTACCCCGAGCCCGACAGTCACCGGGACCATCAGCCGCAGGACTTGCCGGACGTGCGGGTTCTTCCAGTCGAACGCGAACTCAAAGTGAAAGCCGACCTTTGCGAGCATTGGGAGCACCATCAGTAGCTGAACCCCGGTTGCGACAAGTACGCCGATCGCGTAGGCGTAGATCTGATTGTCGCCGTGGAACTGTGGCCGCAGCAGCACTAGCGCCGCGATGATGACCAGGTTCCACACAACGGGCGCGATTGCCGGAATGGTGAAGTGGTCCCTTGCGTTGAGGATTCCTACAACAAGCCCGTTCAGCCCCAGCAACACCAAGATTGGGAAGAGCACTTGGGAAAGTCCAACTGTCAGATCCACCAAGGTCGGCGAGAACCCACCCCCAATAAACAGCGGCATGATGAACCCGGCAAAGAGGATGAACAGGCCCGAAATAACTCCGAGCGCGAAGAAGATCAGGAGGGCCAAAGTTGACGCGAGACGAAATGCCTCCTTCTTCTTCCCCGTTGAGAGCAGCTCTACAAAGACAGGTACGAAGGCCGCTGAGAGCGCGGCGTCGGCTACAAGGCTGCGGACAAGGTTCGGCAGCTGGAAGGCGAGCGTGAAGGCCGAGAAAGGCCCACTGGTACCGAAATAGCTGGATGCAACGACCTCACGCCCAAGCCCTGCAACACGGGACAACGAGGTGGCCACGGCAAAGATCGTGGTGTTGCGCGCCACCCTGGGCGCAGGCCCGGAGGATTCACTTGCATTCTCTGAAAGCACCGGTGCGCTATCCTACGCCGAGTCG
>JAPLCJ010000041.1 GCA_026392255.1 Solirubrobacterales bacterium | reverse complement strand
TTTGTCTCACCAGTCCAGATGTCGTCATAGCCGGCTTCCTCAGCTGCCAAGACCAAAGGCTTGAGCTGCTTGATACCGGTCATTGGAAGTGGGAGAGTCAGCCCCCAGCGGGTGTCAGGACGGTTCTCAGCGCTCATTGGCTGGATGGTATGCGACAGGTCCCCAGTTGGCGAGGTGATCTGGCATCAACTCCCCACGCTCACCCTCAACTGACTGCCGGGGTTTAGGATCAGGACCCTATGAATACACCTGATCCGAAACTGCCCGACCGCAACCTTGCCCTAGAGCTAGCACGGGTAACTGAATTTGCTGCCATGGGCGCCGCCGCCTGGATTGGCAAGGGCGACAAGATTGCCGCTGACCAAGCTGCAGTGGATGCCCTCCACTACGTGCTCGCCCGCACGCCGATCTCCGGCGTTGTCACTAGCGGCGAAGGTACAAAGGACTCTGCCCCCAAGCTCTACCACGGCGAAGAGGTTGGTTCCGGTGGACCAGAGGTCTCAATTGCGATTGACCCGCTTGAAGGCACTCGCCTCACGGCAGAGGGTTTCCCCGGCGCGATCGCAGTGATCGCAGCCTCACCCAAGGGGACAATGTTTGACCCGGGCGACTCCGTTCCATACATGGAGAAGATTGCAACCGGTGGCGAGTTTGCCGACCTGCTTGAGCTTGATGATCCCGTTGCGACAGTCAAGAAGATCGCCGCTCGGAAAGGCACAGCACTTGATCAGGTGACCGTTGTGGTCCTCGATCGTCCCCGCCATGGCGACACAATCGCAGCCATTCGCGGTGCTGGCGCGCGCGTCAGGCTGATCCTCGACGGCGACATCCTTCCGGTTCTGCTCGCAGCTGACGAGAGTTCAGCCGTTGACATGCTCTGGGGCGTTGGCGGCACACCTGAGACGCTGATCGGCTCCGCTGCCTGCCGCTGCAATGGCGGCCAATTGCTCGCTCGGTTCTGGCCACGCACAGATGAGGAGCGTGCCGTTGGAATCGCTGAAGGACTCGACATGGAGCGCATTTTCACTGCCGAAGAACTTGTTGGCGGAGATGATGTCTTCTTCTCCTGCACCGGTGTGACTTCAGGAGACATCGTCCAGGGCGTTCAGTTCCGCGATGGACACGTGATCACAGAGTCGCTTTCGATGAGGAGCCGCAGCGGCACCATTCGTCGTATCGAAGGCGTCCACGACCTTGCCAAGATCGAAGCGATGAAGAAGTCAGCCGCGGCCGGCTAGGCCACGTCCTTGGCGTTTCTTCGCGGCTGCCTGTGATGTTGTCAACCGCAGAGCAATCCGCATCCCGTTTTCTGCACTGGCTTAAAGGCACCCCAGGAATTGTTCTCGGCGCGCTAGTCCTTTCAACCCTGAGCGTCACGAAGCCAACGGCGATTGGGTTTGACCCCTCCTACTGGCTCTTGTGGGGCAGTGAGATCACCTCGGGCAAGCTAGTCACAGCGAACGCTTGGACAAGCTGGAAGCCCCTCCCAATGCCGTTCATGGTCATGTTCAGTTTGTTTGGGAATGCCGCGCCGGATCTATGGATGATTGTCGCCCGCGCGGGCACCCTAGTTGCCACAGCGCTGGCATTCAGGATCACTTGGCGACTGCTTCTGGACCTCCTGCCAGTGGACCCCAAGCAGCTACGGGCGCAAGTTCCAGCGCTACTTGGTGGCGGTGTGGCAGCCGCAGGGTTGCTCAGGTTGCTTCTGGGCTGGTCGATGACCGGGTACTCAGAAGGGCTGGCAATTGCGCTGATGCTCGCTGGTGTGGAGTGCATGCTCAACGGGCGCCACAAGCCAGCACTGTTCTTCTACCTTGCTGCCTGCCTTGGCCGACCCGAACCACTTTTGGCAGTTATGGCTTACAGCGTCTGGCTATGGCGGCGCGAGCCTGGTCTGCGCAAGTGGATGCTGGGCGGACCTGTCTTGGTCTTGGCCACATGGCTGATCCCCGAGTGGATCGGTTCAGGGGATCCATTCCGCGCTGGGAAGCTTGGCAAAGTTGAACACCTGCACCAGACTCAACCCGGTGACAGCAACCCCCTGACGGCCTTCAGCGGAGCCTTCACAGCGCTACCGGCAGCGACGGCAGTATTTCTTCCGGCAAGTTTGATTGCCGTCATCTGGGCGGCCAAGCGGGGCGAGCGGAAGCCGCTTTTGCTCAGCGCGATTGGCCTCGCTTGGGCGGTCATGGTGGCGCTGCAAGTTGCTTTCGCAGCCTCACAAACGACCCACCCTGGTGTTCTGAGATACATGATTCCCGCGCAAGCATTCCTGCTGTGTGGGATCGGCGTTGGCGCTGGGTCCGGTGCCTTTCTAGTTGGCAAGGGGCTCGAGCGGGTTGGGCTGGACCCGAGGGCATCGGCAGGCGTCCTCGCGACGATCGGGATTATCACCGTGATCGCCTCCGTGTCCACTTCGTTCATTCCCAAGTATGAGGTCATGCAGTCTGCTCAGAAGGTCAACTGGAGCGCGACCATGAGGCTAGACAGAGCAATCAAGCGGGCCGGCGGGGTAGGCGCAATCCGGGGTTGCCTCCCAATCGCGAACTATCCGAGATGGAATGCGACCATTGCTTGGAAAGTTGGGGTCACGCTGAAGGTCTTCGGTCGCCGGGGGTCACCCGAAGACCCGCGCTCCCGGGCTGACTTCGGCCACGGGACTACATTCCGACTGACCGGGAAGCTCGCCCACGGCAAGAATACTCCCTATAGCCCAGCAGCTGTTGCGCCCGGGGCGACGCTGACAAGCATGGCCGCACCGTGGTACATCTTTCAGCGCTGCTCAACCAAACGACACAAGAAGAAGTAGACGACGTACCCGTGACCTCCCCCCGAAAGACCATCAACTGGACCCGACTGCTGCGCGGCGAGCCTGGACTGCTTGCCGGGTCAACGCTGCTCGCTGCGATCACCATGATGTGGCCATTCAGCGTCAGGTCAGACGCCGTGTACTGGATGCTCTGGGGGCGCGAGCTCACCCAGTTCACGCTTGACACGGGCACCGGGTGGACCAGCTGGAAGCCGCTCCCAATTCCCTTCACGACCGTCTACAGCCTGTTCGGTGACAGCGCCGCGTCAGCCTTGTGGATGTTGACCTCCCGGACAGCGACATTCTTTGCCGCGGTGTTGGTGTTCAGGCTTGTTCGTCGGTTTGCAGACCAAGCCCTCAAGCCGATTGGGATCGTCTCAATTCTCCCGGGGGTGATGGGCGGTCTGATGGCTGCTCTTTGGACGCTCCGGGTGCTAGTTGGATTCACTGCTCTTGGCTACGCGGAGGGCTTTACCTTGGCCCTAGTTCTCCTCGCCGTTGAGCGGGCCATAGATGGGAAACACAAGATTGCCTTGGTCTTTGGCTTCGCAGCCTGCCTCAGTCGCCCGGAGCCACTTGCATTGATGATGATCTACGCGCTTTGGCTGTGGTTCAAGCAGCCTGCACTGCGCAAGTGGCTGGTCGCCGGTCCGGTCTTCGTCGTCGCAGCGTGGCTGATCCCGGATTGGATTGGCTCAGGGGACCCACTGCGTGCCCGTTACCTAGGCGGTGTCAAACGGATCGACATGAGCTATCCGGGTGATGGCAAGCCATTGCGCATGATCAAGTTTGCGTTCACCACTCTTCCCAACATGGCCCTCTACGCACTGCCGTTGGGCGTCGTTGCAGCCTTGTGGCAAGCAAAGAAAGAGCGCTTGGCACCAGTCGCACTGCTTGGGCTAGCGCTTACTTGGGTAGGGCTCGTGGCGTTCGAAACCGCACAGGGCACCAATGGGCTGCCGCGTTACATGTTCGGAGCCCAAGCCTGTCTGATCATCGTTGCTGGGTTTGGGGTTGCCGTGTTGGTCGGACCTATCGCGAAGGCTCTAAACAGTGCGGGAATGCCACTTGAGGGGGCTCTAGCGATACCTGTTTTGACGGCCATGTTGGCAACGGGGGTTTTCGCCCAGAAAGTTCTTTACCCGAGGGTTGCGCAAGCCAAATCCGCCCAAGCCAAGTTCGCTGAGGCGGACGCCACGCTGACCGATGTGATCAACGCAGCCGGCGGTCCCAAGAAGGTGATTGCTTGCGGCCCCGTCTCGCGCTTTGCACTGTTTGACCCGACCATCGCTTGGAAGCTAGGGGAGACATCATCAGTCCTCTCTTATGGCGGAGGGCCTGACGATCCCAACCTTGACGTCCAGTTCAAATACGGCAGCACCTTCAGGCTCTACATCCCAATCGGGCGAAGGCCATTGGATGCCCACATCCGCTCGCGCATAGCTCCAGGAGCGAAACGGGTTGCCGAAGTAGGCGATTGGGTTGTGTATCAGCGCTGCCTTAAGTGGCGCAATCGCGGCACGGCTAAGAAGTAGGTCCAGCGCAGCCCAGCTCGCGGCTAGGCGTCCTCAAACCTCTTGGCAACCGAAGGCTCGAGCTCACCCTTGGCCAAACGGCGCAAGAACCCATAGGTAACTAGAACATGAATCTTGGACTGGGTCCAGCGGTAGAGGTGGGAGGAGATTTTCTCCGCGATCGCAGGGTAGAAGTTTGAAACCTCCACATCAATGCGTACCTTGGCTGTGCTCAGATCATCCCCACCCAGAGTCGGCAGGCGGTGAACTTCAATCTGCAGTAGCCCCTCTCCCGGGCGGGAAACCAGCAGTCCACCCGCAATGCTCCAAGTGACAGTTCCAGAGTCACCGCTGAGGTCATAAACGGGGGCTGCGAACGACAGCAGCCGGAAAGGCTTGAAGAGGAAGACCACATCCCTGCCATCAGGGCGGTAATGGATTCGGATCAGGTGGAGCGTCACTCGGCTGAGGTAAGCCCAGTAGGTGCGAGCGAGACGCTCCAGGTAGCGAGAATTCCAGAGTTCGTCAAGCGCCTCTGCGGGCAACTCGACTGTCGCGGACTGAACTGACCGAACCGCGCCATTGGCAGCAGTCAGCGTCTCGTCTTCCAAGTCAGTTACTTCAGCTGGTGTCTGGTGGGGTCTGAACATGAATGGTTTTTAGCGTGCGTACAGAGGAGTGAACCAGTCTGAGGGCGAAGTTCGTATACAGAGGGGCCCATTAACGGGCACGGACCAAGTGCAAATGGCGAACAACCTCACTATTAAAGAAGTATCCCAACGGACTGGCCTTGCTGCCAGCACTATCCGTATGTGGGAGCACAGATACGGTTTTCCGGCCCCAGCTCGGACCGATAGTGGATACCGCCACTACACAGATGAGGAGATCGCACAGATCAAAAGTGTGATCGCCTACCGCGACCGCGGTCTGTCGCTACCGGTAGCCGTTGAGCGGGTGATGATGAGCGATACGCCCGCCGAGCCGTCGATTTATGCAGCTGTTGCCACGGCCGACGGCGCTCCCGTGCCACAGGTGCTGCGCAAGACCACTCTCCATGCGCTCTCACGTGCCATGGAGCATGAGGCTGTCGCCCAAGGCACAGCCGCCATCTGCTTTGGCTCGTTTCAGCACGAGTCCTTCTACAGGCCGGTAGAGAATCGCTACGCCCAAATCGCACGCAGTTCGGATGCGACAGTTGTATTTGCAGACTTCGCCAAGATGAGCGACAACGGCCCAGGCAAGCCGATTGAGGTTCCGATTAAAGCCGAGGACGCCCTAGGCAACGAGTGGACCGTGATCATCGACTCACCTGGCTACGCGGCTTGCCTAATTGGCTGGGAACAGCCACAGGCGAGTTCCAACGCCAGCGAAACCAAGTTTGAGGCGATCTGGACTGTGGAACCGAAGGTCGTCCGTAGGGCATCAGAGGTCGCAGCAAGACTTGCTGGGCGCCATGACGCAGCTCTAGGCGAGCGCCTGCAACAGATGCTGTCTGACCGTCCCCTTGCCAGCACTGACAACACGCAGTCACTGACTAACTTGACGAATCGAATCGTCAAGTACGTCGAAGTCGCTTAGCGTCCGGGAGCGCGAGAGAGCGAGTTTTCTTGGGGCGTTGGGGATCTCCCCGCCCGGCTAACGCGAGCTTCGCTCGCACAACCGCCGGATCGTGAAGATTCCCAACGCCCTCGTGAGGTTCGCTCGCACAGTCGCCGGATCGTGAAGATTCCCAACGCCCTCGTGAGCTTCGCTCGCACAACCGCCGGATCGTGGAGAGTCCCAACGCCCTCGTGAGGCTCGCTCGCACAGTCGCCGGATCGTGGAGAGTCCCAACGCCCTCGTGAGGTTCGCTCGCATAGTCGCCGGATCGTGGAGAGTCCCCAGTCCCCGCGGGAACTAGATCCGTTAGTGGGGGAGGGGTTCTACTTGGACTATTGAGCCGGCGGGAAGGGTTCCGTCGCCGGCTGGCAGGAGGGCGAGTCCCCATGCTCCTGCCATCGAGGTTGTGCGATGTGATCCTTGGGCGCCTGTGGCGTGGGCGAGGGGTGGCCCGTCAGCGCGAGGGTCAAGGGTCACGCGGACCGCTTGCTCGCGATTGCGCAGCGGAAGATCTTGGGCGGTTGCCGCAGGCCATGTGTTGGGGAGTGGGATTTGTCCCAACAAGGCACGGATTGCCGGTGCAACGAAGAGGGTGTAGGTCACGAACGCTGAGGCGGGGTTGCCTGGGAGGCCAAATACGAGCTGGCCGTCAGGTCCAATCCCAAACCAGGTTGGTCCGCCTGGCTTGAGGGGTACCCGCCAGAAGACCTCCTTGACGCCGAGGTCCTCTGTCAGAACCGCGCGGACATGATCATGTTCGCCGACTGAGACTCCGCCACTGGCGATCACGATCTCTGCACGCTTGAGCGCGTCGCTCAGCGCTTGACCTGTGGCTTCGCGAGTATCAGCGCACCTAGTCTTATGGACCACCTCGGCGCCGCTCTGCTCAGCTAACCCGCGCAGGCCGATCCCGTTTGACTCGTGGATCTGCCCAACAGCGAGGGCCGAGCCAGGGCTAGTCAGCTCGTCACCCGTCACGACGATTGAGACCCGAGGTCGAACTGCGCAAGTGACTTCGGCGTATCCGCAAGCTGCAATCACGCTCAACTCAGCTGGACGCAAGACCGTGCCTGCGGTTAGGGCAACTGCGCCCATTGGGAGGTCCTCCCCGGGGAGTCGCACATGATCGCCAGCGGAGATTGGGCCGGCGGGCGTGACCACGCCATCGTCAAGGGTGACAACCTCAATTGGGACAACGCCAACCCCGTCGGGAGCGAGTGCTCCTGTTGAGATGGCGATCGCCTCCCCAGCGTTCAGCTCACCGGCAAAGGGGTGGCCAGCGCGTGACTCGCCGACCACGCGGAGGGGAACGCCAGCGAGACTTGGGAGGGCGGCGTAGCCGTCCATCGCAGATGAGGCAAAGGGTGGCATTGCATGGGAGGCGAGAACATCGGTGAACAGAGCTCTCCCGCTTGCCTCGCTGAGGTCAACGGACTCAGGTCGCGGTTGGCCCACTTGGTCCAGCACAAGGCGCCGAGCGCCAGCTACATCTGCGGGTCGGGTCAAGTCCCGTCCCGACCGGATACCAAGTAGCCGATCACCGCGGAGCCGTTCATGCGCAGGTACTTGGCAGCGTCATAGGTGACATCCCATGTGTAGCCCCCCCGGTAGGGCCCCCGGTCAATAACTGGAAGGACGATGGATCGCTGACCGTACGAGACGCGCACCAGAGTCCCGCAGGCTAGTGTCTTGTGGGCCAAGCCCATCGTGCCTTTTGCGATTCTGCCGCCACAAGCAGCTGCTTGGTACTCGCTAGGGCCGCCGAAGATTGTTGCGTTGGCTCGGCGGAAGGACATGATCGTCCCGCTCGGCTGTCCTGCATGCCCTGCGGCCGTAACGCGCAGCTTCACTGGTCCGAACACGTTGACATTCCAGCTAACTCGATAGGACCCTGAGGATGATGAGTTGGCGGCACCGATATGGGTCCAAGAGCCGCTTCCGTTCTGCCGCTCAAGCGAGACCCGCGTTTTGCCCTTTGGGATACCCCGCCGTCGGCTGCTAGCGCTGCCGTGGCGGGCACGCAAAGGGTGAGGAGGGCTGTTAGTGCGGCGATTCTCTGGCGCATAACCTGTTTGCGGCCGCCGGCTTGTGGGAAGGGCGGCTGCGGGAACTACCCGAAGAAGTCTACCGGGGTGCTTCGCGATCCGCGCTTGGCCGGTGGATTTCGTCCTCGGTTTTGGGGGCAGGCCCTTCAAGTCGAACCAGCAGTTCGCGCATCATCAGGGCTGCTGCTGTCAGCGCAATCTCGGCGACTTCCGCTGCCATTCGGATCGCTTCTTGAGCCGCGGCAGCCTTGGCGGCGTCAACCGGACGCGGAGGAACCGCGCCTTCGCCATGCGGATAATCGGTTCGTTCCCGCGTGATTGGATCGCCTTCGCGCCGAACGCTACGGCCCCTTGCGCGGTGCCTCGGCATGCTTCCTAGCAGGCCTTTTTGCTCCTGTCGGCGATCGTCCATGGAACAATCATTGCGCAGGAGTGCCTGCGTTCGTGGTGAGCTTTGCTGCGGGCCGCTACGCTGGGCATGCTTTAGTAATCGCGGGCGCTGTGTGAACAGACCCGCGCCCCCATCCTTTTGTAATCGAACGAGCTGGAGAAGAGCTGACCTATGTCGCAGGTTGAATGGCAGGAACTGGAAGAAGTC
>JAPLCJ010000037.1 GCA_026392255.1 Solirubrobacterales bacterium | reverse complement strand
TCTGACCGGGCGATCGCCTCGCTACCGCGTTGAGGTACACGGCACAGCCCAGATCGGCGCGGCCCATGTCCTTCCAGTGCCTTTGCCCAAGGAACGGCGCAACATTGCGGCAGCGCTAGAGCACCTCGGCGCAACCATGGCTGTGACTGTCACGGAGCGCGGTAAGGGAGTCGTCTGGCGAGGGCATTCTGAGCTCGCTGGCCTTGAGCATGGCGGTCGTGAGCGGGCGGAGGCTGAGGCGCAGAGGCGCGGCGGGACGCCCGACGGGTCAGCTGGTCCAGTCAAGAACTTCACCGACTGAGCGGGCCTTTCGAAATTTAGGGTCGCTTATTTAGGTGATCGGTGGGAGGCTGTGGTGACATGAATCCAGATACAGCCAAGCGACCAAGCCTCACCGGCATCAAGCTCGGCGCTGACCCACAGGCGTGGGAGGCCGCAGGGTTCACCGTGATTGGGCACGCGCTGGCTGTTGGTGGTGTGACAATTGAGTTCACTTCCCCGGTCGGTGGGATCGAGTGTTTGGTGTTTGACCATCTTCCTGAAGGGGTCACAGACCTTGACGGTCTGCCGGTGAAGGTTGGACCGGCACTGACCGAGGCGACGCATGAGAACGGGGTCTATTCGATTGATCAGGTGGTCATCGCCACCCCTGAGTTCGATCGCACCGCCCAGGTAATGCGAGACATGGGACTTGGGTTCAAGCGCGAGGCAGTGCGTGAGACTGAGGACGGGACACAAGTCCGTCAAGGATTCGTCCGCTCAGGTGACGCTGTGCTCGAAGTGGTTCATGCCGAGAATGTGACGGGCGAGCACGCCCACGGCTGGGGCGTGGGCTTCATCACCGCAGATCTTGACAAGGCCATCCATGACCTGGAAGGGCTGATCGGGCCGCCCCATGAGGCAGTTCAGCCAGGTCGTCGGATCGCGACTATCAGACGCGATGTGAACCTAGGCATCCCCGTGGTCCTGATGGACCCTGAGCCTGCCGAGCCGGCCTAGGGCCTAGACGAGCTCTAGTCAGCGCGGGGGCGGGTTGTTGGCAGCCGCAGTAGGTTCTGCCACCATGGCCAACGCCGTATATATCCCCCTCGGTGACAACCGCTACATGCCCACGGCACTTGCCCGTGGACCGTGGAGTCCCGACCATCAACACGGGGGCGCACCCACCGGCCTGCTGACGCGGGCGGTTGAACAGGTTCCCACCGTCCAGCCGATGCGGTTGACACGGATCACCTTTGACTTCCTTGGCGCGTTGACTTTGGACGAAATGACCGTCCGGACCGAGGTTGTCCGACCTGGTAAACGCGTCCAGTGGGTATCAGCGGTGATCGAGAGCGGTGGCCGCGATGTTCTCCGGGCGATGGCCCTCTTCATGCGCACCGAGGAGGCGACCTCACCTGTTGTTGATCTCCAGCCAGCACCCCTTCCGCTGCCTGGCGACGACCTACCCAGCGCGGTTGATGAACTCAACGCGGGGGAGATGTTTGCGGGATCGGCAGTTGATATCCGTCTCGCGGGGCAAAAAGATTCGTGGGTTGCGCAGGGGCCAGGGCGCGCTTGGTTCCGTCTAAAAGTGCCGCTGGTGGAAGGTGAGACACCAACCCCGCAGCAGCGTGCGGTCAGTGCCGCGGACTTCGGTAATGGCATCAGCGCAGCGCTTGATTGGGGAGAGTGGCTTTTCGTCAATTCAGACCTGACTGTGAACTTGCTCCGCGTCCCACAAGGCGAGTGGATCTCGCTCGACTCCGTGATGAGAATCGGGGGGGATGGCACGGCCCTGACGGAGACGCGGTTGGCTGACGTTGAGGGCGGTATTGGGACTGCAACACAGAGCCTGTTCGTCGCACCTTCACCAGGCGCTAGTTCGTTCGGTAAGAACGCTTAATTTGCCCAATAACCCGCAAAGAGCGGGGCTTATTGGTTGGCAGGTGACACGCGGGGGGCTTGGTTGGTAGTTTCGCGGTCGTGGAAGCCGGAGTAGTACTCAGGAATAGGTTGGTGGTCGCAACGAACACGTGGCGTACCCACGTGGGCGGGCCCCTTCCCAAAATCCCCAAGGGTCATCCACAGGATCAGATTGAAGCCTTCGAGATGGCGCTGATCGAACGCCTTGCCGCAGACGCGACACCACAGAACGCAAGTGAGGTCGCAGAGCGCACTTGGGACCTTGTGCATGATCGTCCTGAGGACGATCCGATCAAGGCCAGAGTGATGGAACTTCACACCGAGCTGATCAAGCTCGGACCGCCCATCATCGAGCCGTAGCCCCCGGGAATAGTTACCCGGCAACCCCGGAGCACTCCGGGAGTGCTAGCGTTTAGCTCGTAAGGTCGAACCTTTCGGGGAACGACGAAGTCAGTGCAGTGCAAGCGAGCAGTGTGCTCCCCAATGGGAAGTTCCGCAACGCAGCACCAGCAGTTAAAAAGGAAGGGCATAAATTGCCTACCGGAACAGTTAAGTGGTTCAGAGACGACAAGGGCTTCGGCTTCATCACACCAGACGATGGTGCTCAGGACCTATTCGTGCATTACTCAGCCATTGGTGGCCAGGGTTACCGCTCACTCAGTGAGGGTGCCAAGGTTTCTTATGAAGAGGAAGCCGGCGAAAAGGGCCCTAAGGCCGTTAACGTCGCTCTGATCTAAATCAGACACCATGGGGAGCCGCCTTTGACCGTAAGGTCAGGGCGGCTTTTCTGTTTTCTGGTTGAGGTTCCCGGCAGGATTGCCAGCCCGTTCTGCGAAGATCAACCTTGATGTCCCGCCCTGCTGGCCCTTCAAACCGCGCTCTTGTGCGTCGCCGCCGGGCCGCTGCTCTCCTGCTGTTGTCCGTGGCAGCTCTCGCCGTCGGCTGGGGATTGACCTCGTCCCGTGTGGCTTCCTCGGGTTCAGCCGTTACCTCCTCGGCCGAGTCCTCCTCGTCAGCGCCTGCTTCAACCCACCAGACGACAAGTACTCAGGCCGTTGAACCAGTTTCCAACCTACAGGCAATTACGCCCTTAGTTCCAGGGACTGCCCATGTCGTCACTGAGGCGGCCCCGTCGGCCGTTAGTAAGAGGCAGGTGGCGTTGACCTTTGACGATGGCTTCTGCCCCGCCTGCGTCAAGACGATCGTTGATGTTTTGGTGCAGACAGGCGCACACGCGACGTTCTTCCCAAATGGGCGTTACGCGGCGAGCTGGGAGCCCCAGGCCGCTCGAATTAAAGAGATGGTCGCCAGTGGGCAATTGACTTTGGGTAATCACACGTTTAGTCACAACGCCTCCACAACAATTGGGGCTGACGCGTTCGGGGCTGACCTCCAACGCAACGAGGACTGGATTCAGAAGACCTTTTCCCTGACAGGGCGCCCGTGGTTCCGCCCTCCCTACGGGGATTACAACTCGGGGACCGTGGACAAGGCAGGTCAGCTCGGCTACACGAAGGTTGTGATGTGGTCCGGAACTGTTGCGGACTCAAGCCTGCGGACCCCGAAGTACATTCTTAACGCAATCAAGTACTGGGCCAAGCCTGGGCGGATCATCTTGCTGCACGGCAACTACCCGCCGACCGCGAAAGTGTTGCCACAGATCCTCGCGATGCTGAAGCGGATGAACCTCACGCCAGTGACGATGGCCGAACTGTCCCAGGGCGGCACGCGTTCAAGCAGTCCCAGTACCGGATATTAGGCGCGTTCACCCTCCGGCGGGCTCGCTCGGTTAGGTAGGCTCCGCGGCATGACATCAATCCCTCAGTACTCACTTACAGACGAGCAGCTTGCCATCCGCGACATGGTTCGCCAGATCACAGAAGAGCGCATCGCCCCACGCGCAGCTGAGATTGATGCCAAGGGCGAATACCCACACGACCTGCGCAAGCTTCTGGGCGAACAGGGCATTTATGGCCTTGCCATTCCCGAGGAGTACGGCGGAACTCACACCGAAGAGGGCTGCGGCACGCTGACCTTGAACATTGCCGTTGAGGAGATCAGTAAGGCCTGTTCAAGCACCGCCCTGACGCTGATGGTCGCCGAGCTGGGAACACTTCCAATCAGGATCGCCGGCACCGAGGAGCAGAAGCAAAAGTGGCTGCCTAAGGTTGCCACCGGCGAGTGGTCATCCGCGTTTGGTCTGTCCGAGCCCGAGGCTGGCTCAGACGTTGCCGGCATGTTGACCCGCGCGGTCAAGGATGGCGACGAGTACGTCATTACCGGGTCCAAGAGTTGGATTACCAACGCTGGTATCGCCGACTACTACATCATCTTCGCGGTCACAGACAAGGAGGCTAAGCACAAGGGCATCAGCGCTTTTGTGATGGAAGCTGACCGGCCCGGCTTTGCTGTTACAAGCCTTGAACACAAGATGGGAATCAAGGGCAGCCCCACTGGCAGCCTCTCCTTTGACGAGGTCCGCATTCCAGCCGAGAACCTGCTGGGCAACGAGGGCGAAGGCTTCAAGATCGCAATGCAAACACTTGACCGCAGCCGACTTGGTGTGGCAGCGCAAGGCTTGGGTATCGCTCAGGGCGCGCTTGACTACGCCAGTGCATACGCCAAGGAGCGCAAGGCTTTCGGCAAGGTACTAACTGAATTCCAAGCAGTCTCAGGCAAGCTTGCCGATGCGGCAATTGGCTGTGCTGCTGGCCGCGAGCTGCTCTACAAGGCTGCCTGTGGCGTGGACCGTCAGGACCCAGGCTTCGGTGCCATGTCGTCAATGGCCAAGGTGTTTTGTGCTGACCATGCGATGAAGACCACGGTCGAGATGGTTCAGGTCCTCGGTGGATCCGGTTATGTCGTCGAGTATCCGATGGAGCGCTTTATGCGCGACGCAAAGATCACCCAGATTTATGAGGGTGCGCAGGAAATCCAGCGCGTCGTCATCGCCCGTTCGCTTTAGTCAAAGTCGCGGCTGTGAGTAAGTCAGAGTTCACTTACACACTTGGCTTTGACCTAGCGTCCAAGCCGAAGACGACCGGGTTCTGCTCCATCAGGTGGGGTGGGGACAGCCCGTTGCTTAGCCAGCTCTGTGTCGGTGAGACTGCTGAGGGGATCGAACTGCACGACAAGTTCATCTCCAACGGAGTCAAGGGTCTGTACGGAGGATTTGATGACGGCCCAATAACCAAGGTAGGGATTGACGCCCCTCTCGGTTGGCCACAACCCTTCGTTGATGCGATCGCTTCCTACCACGCTGGGGATCAGTGGCCGCTTCCGTTGGACTTTTCTAGGGCGCCATTTGAACGCAGGGAAACCGACCGCTTTGTCAAGGAGCAGACCGGCAAGACGGCCCTATCTGTCAGCACTGATCGGATTGCCTATCCCGCCATGCGGGCCGCGGTCATACTCAGCGATCTAGCCTCTGCGCTCGGCCCGGACAAGGTTGCGCGCGACGGGTCAGGGCTCACCTGTGAGGTCTACCCGGCGGCAGCACTTCTGATCTGGGCACCTGATCAGGGTGGAGCTGGCGCTGAGCAGGGCAGCTACAAGAAGGTGGGCAGCATTCGCGTTCGGCTGGCGCAGATCCTCAAAGACGGGGTGAGACTCTCAGACCCCGATGGGCTTCTGGCGCAGTGCGAAGAGAGCGACGATTGCCTAGACGCCTTGCTTTCAGCGCTTGTGGCACGCGCGGTTGAGTCCGGCGCCACGCTCACTCCGCCATCAGATCAGGCGCACCGCCTCGCACTGAGCGAGGGTTGGATTCACCTTCCCCGCGGTCCGCTCGACGCGCTTCGGTGAGCGGCCGTCCCTGCTTCGCAGGTAGTCTCCCGGCCATCACAAACCTCGCCCCAACAAGGAGCTAACCCCCATGCCAGAAGCAGTCATCGTTGATGCAATCCGTACCCCGATCGGCCGTGCCTTCAAGGGCTCGCTGTCATCACTTCGCCCAGACGAAACCCTTGCCTTCATTCTTGATGCTCTGATGGAGCGCAACCCAGGCGTTGACCCCAAGCTTGTTGAAGAGGTCATCTGTGGCTGCGGTCTTCCACAGGGCCTTCAGGCCAACAACATTGGCCGTATTGGCGTCCTTCTGAGCAAGCACCTCACACAGGAGACCAACGGTTCAACGATCTCCCGTTACTGCTCATCAGGTCTCGACGCAATCCGCGTTGCTTCCAACAATGTCAAGGCAGGCCAGGGCGACATTTACATCGCCGCTGGCGTTGAGTTCGTTTCCAAGTTCAACGAGGCACAGGAAGCAGTCCGCCCCGATGATCAGAACGAGAACCTCAAGGGCAACAACGGGCAGCCAGACGCGTACATCGCCATGGGCGTGACCGCTGAGAACGTTGCTGACCGTTACGGCGTGACCCGCGAAGAGCAGGACGCTTACGCACAGCGCAGCCAGGAGCTTGCTGTCGCAGCTCAGGAGTCCGGCTTCTTTGACCGTGAGATCGCCCCAGTCACCCTTGCTGACGGAACTGTCGTCACTAAGGACGACGGCCCACGTGCAAGCTCAACCGTTGAGAAGCTCGCAACGCTCGAAGGTGCATTCCGTGAAGGTGGCACCGTGACTGCAGGTAACGCCTGCCCACTCAATGACGGGGCAGCAGCTTGCCTGATCATGAGCGCCGAGAAGGCAGCCGAGCTTGGCCTTAAGCCACGCGCACGCATCGTGACCGCAGCCACTTATGGGAACGAGCCTGAGTACATGGGCGTTGCTCCGATTGGCGCAATCAAGAAGGTCCTTGAGCGGGCCAACCTGACGATGGATGACATTGATGTTGTCGAGCTGAACGAGGCTTTCGCAGCCCAGGTGATTCCGATCGCCAAGGAATGCGGAATTGATATGGCCAAGCTCAACCCACACGGTGGAGCAATCGCCCTCGGTCACCCATTCGGAATGACCGGCGTTCGCATCATGACCACCCTCCTCAATGACCTTGAGACCATGGGCGGCCGCTACGGCCTTGAGACCATGTGTGTCGCACAGGGTCAGGGCAACGCAATGATCGTGGAGCGCCTCGACGCATAAGGCTTAAGTACTAAGGCTTTACAGGCCCGTTCCACTCCAGAGTTTGGGGTGGGGCGGGTTTTGTTTTGGCGCCCGGCGGGTTTTTAGTAGCTGGCCCTAGGGCCGGCCGAGACGAGCGTTTTCGAGCCGCTTGGCCCACTCGTCGTTTGCCCGCTGGACCTTCTCAGCGCCGATCGAACTTGACGTGTCCTTGCGGGCCATCGCTGAGGTGTCGAGCCGATCAAATTCCTCACGGGCACGGTCGAAGGTGGCTTGGATGTTCTCAAAGCTGGCTGCTCGCACGCCCTTGATCAGGTCCTTACGGAGCTGGATCTCTGCCTTAGGTGAGAGCACCTTGAGCTTCTTGGTACGCGGTGCGGCTGCCGAACGGCCCGGTCCAGTCTTGGCACGCCCTGAGCCGCGCAGCAATGCGCGCGAAGTAGCCAGTTCGTCGTTGGTCAAGGCTGCGTACATCGTCTTGATGGCCTCGGGCGAACGGCTGTCAACGAGGCTGTAGTTCAGGACCCGCAGAACTTCGCGCTTGCGAGCAGTTCCAGCTAGCTCAGTCATTTCCCCTACCGATGCGGATGATGAGCCTGAGGGGCGTTCACGATCCCAATTCATCTTGCTAGCCATCTGGGTCCAGCCTAGCCGTCTGGGCGGGAAGAGACGGAGATGGTTTTGCGGGTCAGTCCTCTTGGACTTGCAGCACTGAGAACTCCACAGCGTGGATTTCGTTCTCATCGATCACCATCACCAGTTGGTACGGGCCTGGCGTGGGGAAGACAACACCCCGGAAGTTGAAGGTCATGGTCAGCTTCTCCTCCGCTACGTCGTCGATCGCGTCGCGGTCGCGTTGGGACACCATCTCCGTCCGTGTTCGAGCAACCTCCTCACCATCGGGTCCTTGGACGATCAGTTCAAACACATGATCAGCGAGGACCTCATCCGCTGGCACAACAAGCCTCAACGCCACGTCAAACGATCCATGCGCATGGGGGAAGGACTGTGCAGTGAGGAAATCCCAGCCTGCACCGTAAATATCGAGCTTGCCATCCGGACGCTGGATCGCCCCGTCGGCTAACAGTGCGTAGTCAATCCTCATGAGGTCAGGGTAGCGCGGGTCGGCTGTTACTTCGGAGCCATCCGGATCGCGCCGTCTAAGCGGATGGTCTCGCCGTTGAGCATCGGGTTGGCGATGATTGCCAAGGCCAGCTGCCCGTACTCGGCTGGGTTGCCGAGGCGAGGGGGGTAAGGAATTGTCGCGCCGAGCGCTTCGCGCGCTTCTTGGGGCAGTGACGCTAGGAGGGGAGTGTCAAAGAGGCCTGGGGCAATCGTGTTGACTCGGATGTTGTGGCGGGCTAGGTCGCGGGCTGCGGGAAGAGTCATTGCCACCACGCCGCCCTTGCTTGCTGCGTAGGCAAGCTGGCCGATCTGACCGTCGTAGGCCGCGATGCTTGCCGTGTTGACAATCACGCCGCGCTCGCCATCTGGGCCTTCGGGTTCGTTCTCAACCATTGCGGCGGAGGCAAAACGCAAGACATTGAATGTGCCAAGGAGATTGACGTTGATTACCGTCTCAAATGGTTGCAGGCTGTGAGCACCGTGCTTGGAAGCGGTCCGCTCAGCCCAGCCGATACCAGCGCAGTTGACGGCGATTCGCAGACCGCCTTCGAGAGCAGCTGCCTGCTGCACGGCTGACTCCACTTGGGTTGGCTCGGTGACGTCCATGTGAGCAAAGCGGGCGCCGTCGCCAAGCTCTGCCGCGAGTTGCTCCCCGCGCTCTTGGTCACGGTCGGCGATCGTCACCTCTGCGCCTGCTGCGTGGAGGGCTCTCGCGGTCGCTGCCCCAAGTCCGGAGGCACCGCCCGCTACTAGGGCTGACTTCTTTGCAGTTTCCATGGCTGGAGCCTAACCGGGTTTATGGACTGCCGAGGTGTCGAGCCTCGGGAAGTGAAGGCCTGCGCTGTTAGCATTCACAAAAGAGTGAGTCCTACGCTAATTAGACGCAGTTTGACCGGCCTAGTTTTGGTGGCCGTTACTGCGGGCGGGCTCGCCCTACCGGCAGGATCAGTTGGCCCAGGCCCTGGCCTTCGAACTGGAAGCGCCCTTGCCGCAACGGCTAACTCGGCAACCTGCAGTCTTCACCCCCGAGGCGTCATTGACCTCGTCTTCAGCAGGTCGAAGTACCCCAAGATCCGGTCTCACACAGTCGCCGCGATCCGCAAGGGTTGGCCACGCGTACTCGTGGTCAATCGCACGGGGGCCAGTGCACGCCGTACACGCCTGCTGCGAGGGATTCCAACGCGGCACGGGTACGACCGGGATGAATACCCACCAGCAGTCGGGCGTGGGCATGGAGTTGGCCTTCAGAGCGGATCAGGCCCTACCGGCTGGCGTGCTGACGTTGCTTACGTTCCCAGCAAAGAGAACCGCTCTCACGGGTCATCTATGGGTGGCAAGCTTCGCAAGTACTGCAACGGAACCAAGTTCCGTTACGTGTTTCAGTAGCGCTCGGCAGCAAGCCTGCTTGCCGCAGTTGAAAGTCAGCCCGGCCGTGTCCACCTGACAAAGAGCGAACCGTTCCGCTCTGCCAGATGGGAAAGGACCAAGGGTGTGGCAGCAGCCAGTGGAGGACCATTGGAGATCCCCATCGCGCCGCCACCAGCGAGGATCGGCGCGATTGTTACGAACAGGTCATCAACGACATCTGCCGCAACTAGGGCGGCAACCAACTTCGGCCCGCCCTCACATAGGACGCTGCTGATGCCGCGCCGGCCGAGTTCCTCGAGGGCAGCCTCTGGGGTGACCGAGTCAAGCTCGACCTGCTCAACATTGGTCGCAGTGCTTGGCGCTGTGCCACGCGGAACGAAGGCCAGGACATGTTGGTCTGGGTCGCTCAACATCGGGGCTTCGAGGGGCAATACGCCGGACCGGCTGATCAGCACGGCCAGAGGGTTAGGAGCCAGGCCACGGGCAACCCGTTGACGCTGGCGTTCTGGGTCCCGGATGATCCGGTGG
>JAPLCJ010000025.1 GCA_026392255.1 Solirubrobacterales bacterium | reverse complement strand
GTCAGCTGAGCCCAATGTCACCTCGCCACGGCTCTTAGGCGACAGAAGACAAGGCCCGAATGTCACGGCGTGCTCCTTGTATTCGTCAAACCCGTGGTCTGAGAAGTAGCCGGGTGCGAAGTGGTACTGCAGGTCAGCTGCTGGTAAGCCCGGGCGCGAGCGCACAAACGCGAAGGCCTCCGCCACTGAGGTTGTGAACGGCCCTTCCTTCTTGAGTGCCCACTTGAGGATGTTGGCGGGCGTGTCCGCGTCGGCGAGAGTACCGCCAATGATCGAGTCCCAAATGGACACGACAAACGGATGGTCCTGGAGGTTTTGACCTACGCCTGGCAGGTCAACACGGGCCTTGATGCCAACACTTGCGAGACTCTCAGCCGAGCCGATTCCTGCCAGCATCAGGATCTGAGGTGAGTTGTAAGCACCAGCCGAGAGGATTACCTCCTGCGATGCTTGGGCAACGCGCTGACGGCCACGCTTGTCGGCGTAGCGAACGCCCGTTACCCGATCGCCGGTGAACTCAAGGCCCAGAACCTGCGCCTTGGTTACAACCTCCACATTTGGACGCTTCATTGCGGGGCGCAGATATCCGTCAGCAGCGCTCCAGCGACGGCCGTCCCGCTGCGTCACCTGAACCGGTGAGCAGCCGTCCTGCTCGGGGCCGTTGTAATCAGGAATACGCGGAATGCCGTGCGCTTCGGCTGCCTCGAGGAACCTCTCCGTGAACGCGTAGGGCTCTTTGGTGTCCTCTACTCGAAGGGGACCACCAACGCTGTGGTACTCAGATTTTCCTCGTGCATTGTCTTCGGCCCGCATGAAGTAGGGCAGGACATCGCGCCAACTCCAACCAGTTGCGCCCATCTGTTCCCACATGTCGTAGTCAAACGGACGGCCCCGAACGTAGAGCATCGCGTTCATGGAGCTGCTGCCACCTAGTGACTTACCGCGAGGAAGGTAGAGCTCTCGCCCGTCGCAGAATGGCTCGGGCTCGGTGTTGTAATTCCAGTCAAGCTTTGTCTTAAATTGCTTGGGGAAAGCCGCGGGAATACTGATGTTTGGGTGCCTGTTGGTACCGCCGGCCTCGAGTACAACCACGCGGCAGGAGGGGTCCTCGCTGAGCCGGTTGGCGATGGTGCAGCCGGCAGAGCCAGCTCCAACGATTACGTAGTCTGCAGCGTGCACTTGTGGTCTCCTAATTTGAGTTTTGCGCCGCCCTGCCTACTGACGGTTCGAGGTAGCGAAGTAGCGCTCCGGAGAGTATCGTGGATGTTATGAACGTGATCCGCAGCACACAACCACTCCGCATCGCCGCGCTTGCCGCCGCGACAGCGGCCCTGTCCCTGTCCCTCGTTGGTACCGCATCGGCCGCAGCGCCGAAGGTCGGTCCCGCCACAACAGCCTTCTACGCGCCTAGCGCGAGCAAGATCGCAGGCGGAAAGCACGGCGACGTCATTTGGTACCGGACCGCTCAGAGCGCTCTCAACCTGAGTAATGCGTCCCGAGCTCTCAACGTCGTCTACAAGTCAAAATCTCTTGCGAACAAGTCGATCGCCGTCTCCGGAACAGTCTGGCTGCCAAAGGGCACTCCCCCAACCGGTGGCTGGAAGGTCATCTCGTGGGGCCACGGCACCACTGGCGCGGGCGACTCATGTGCTCCATCACGGATAGCTGACGTTGTCTCAGGCAACTACTCCAGCTACGTGTACCCAGCGTTTAACGCTTGGCTCGCAGCAGGCTACGCAGTGGCCATGAGCGACTATGAAGGCCTTGGTACCCCAGGTCCTCATCCTTACCTCATCGGTCATTCAGAAGGCCGCGGGGTCATCGACATCGTGACGGCCGCTCGCAAGCTTGACTCCCACGTTGGGACCAAGTGGATTGCTGCCGGACATTCCCAAGGTGGTCACGCGAGTCTGTTTGCAGCCGCTGATGCCCAGGCATGGGCTCCGTCCTTGAGCCTCAAGGGTGTCGCTGCATTCGCTCCCGCAAGCCATCTGAAGACCACGGTGATCTTCGCCACAAGCGCAATCAAGGTGCCTAACGGACTCTCTGGACTCGGTGCACTAATCGTGCGATCAACCACGATGGCTGACCCGACACTGAAGCTGTCCGACCTCATGAATCCCGCCGCTTACGCACTAATTGGGGATCTTGAGACCAAGTGCCTTGGTGGCGATGCTGGCCTCGGAAGCGTCGGCAGCTTTGGTCAGTTCGCGCCAGGCAACCTCCTGCAGACTTGGACCGGTAGCGGATGGACCTCAGGCAAGGTCATTAAGGCGCTCAACGCCCTTGACGCTCCTGCCATCAACCCATCGCCGAAGAACAACTCGAAGATGCTGATCAAGGTGCCGATGTTGCTGCTCCAAGGTGGGCTTGATTCAACGGTTCCATCGTTCACAACGGACGCACTCGTCACTGAAATGCGGGCCGCTAACGGAGCTGGCAATGTCGGCTACAACACCTACCCATCAGCCGATCACGGCGGAGTAGTAGGCGCAGGACAGACCGACGCAACCGCGTGGTTCGCAACGCAGTTTGCTAAATAGGCTTTTAGATTGACTTGGGCGCCAGTTCATAGTTGGATTGGCGCCCAGAAGTCTTTATCCTAAGAAGACGTATGCGTAGCCGCCTAATCAACACCCTTGCCGCGACGACAGTCTTGGGTGCCTGCGCCTTCGCTGCAATCCCAGCGGCCCATGCAGGCAGCTCGCCAGAGGGTGTCGCGACAGGCCCATGGGGGCTCACTACCACCGACATCAACGGCGACGGCCGTAAGGACGTTGTGGTGGCAACCGGCGGTGGCAAAACCGTGCGTGTTCTGCTGAACAACTTTAAGACAGATGGCACGGCGCTTGATACCACTAAGCCCGTTCTTATCCCGGCTGATCCCGGAGGCAGCGGCGGAGTCCAGCAAGGCGTCACAGCTGGAGTTACAGCCGCGGACCTGAACGGAGATGGCAGCCAAGAGATCCTCCTCGCTGACGCGGGGTACGACCGATTCACAAGTCTCACCGCGGACTCAACGACAGGGGCTCTTGCCCCTTACTCAATAACCCCCATATCAGGCAACCCACCAGCCGAATTCCTCGTCGGACCAACGCCTACTCAGATCAAGGCGGGAGACCTCAACAAGGACGGCTGTATCGACGCAGTCACCGTCAACATCGGGACACGTGACTTCGGAGTCTTCTTGGGAATGGGAGCCAACATCGATGTTCTGGATGTCAGGCCGCCCTCAGCGTTTAACCAAATCCCAGCGCACCCAGCCGCATTCAAGATTCCCCATGGTCTTGTGCTCGGTGATTTCAATGGCGATACCAAGCTTGATATGGCCAGCGCCAACAGCGGAGACCGAACCGTCAGCATCCAAACCAACACTGGCAACGACAAAAACACCAACCTGTCGTGCCCAAAGGACCCAACAAGTCCTTATGACGTCAAGACCAACCCTCGAAAAATTGGTGCTCCAGCCTTCAAGGCGACCAGCGTCGGGGCAGGCTTTGCCCCAGTTGACCTTGCAGGCGCTGATTTCAATGGGGACGGCCTAACTGACCTCGTTACAGCATCACCTCTGACAGGTCAGGGTATTTTCATCAACTCGGTCAAGACAAAGACCTTCGTCACAACCTTTAAGCAGACTCCATTCTTTTCACTGGGCAAGTGCGGCACAGAGCTCGTGATTCCCCAAGCAATTACTGCTGGAGACTGGAACGGCGATCGCCTTCCAGATGTGGCGTTCGCAGACACCGGGTGTGACAGCATCATCGTGATGATCAACCTAGGTAAGGGAAAGTTCAGCCTTCCGATCCCAGTTAGCCTGCCCACAGGAAGCGCTCCATCAGCCATTACCTTCGTTGATGTCAACAACGACGCCAAGCAAGAGTTAGTAGTTGCACTGGGCGATACCGAGACCGTCGCAGTTCTCCTCAGTAAGGGAACGTGTCACGGACCTGCGGTCAAGAAGTCGCCACTGCCTCTCTGCACGGCCGTGCCCAGCCCCGATGTTGTGAAGGGAACGCCCGGAGCTGATTACCAACTGATAACCCGTCCCCTGTTGCAGACCACGAGCCTTGTCAATGTTGGTCCCGTTCTTGCCACACCCCCAACACCACCGGCGCCGCCTGCTCCGTCTGACCCTGTCCTTACCGATGCAACAAACGACTGCGCCAGCCCCGCTTACGTTGTGGCGCCAGGCTCAGGCGATCCTCCGGCCTGTAAACCATCCGTGGGTGATGAGATCGACGTGACAGATGGCATCTGGGCTGGAAGCGCCACTGCCGATGAAAACGGAGCTTCTTACTCCTTCACCTATACATGGCAGCGGTCCCTTGATGGCATCTCATGGCGAACCATCGCTGGCTTCAAGGACAGTCTCTTGAACGCCTACACAGTTGCCACCGCTGACAGAGGCTTCAAGCTCCGTGCGTGTGTAACCGCCTACTCAGGTCAGGCCGGAGCTCGAATCCCCTCAGCGACACCCGCCTGCCCACCAAGGGTTCCTCAAAAGGTCAAGTAGCGGCGTTCGGGCCCACTGCTGGCCCGGGTTGCTCAGCGCGGCTATCGCCTAACGACGGATCGGAACACACCGCAGGTTTCCAGTAGGGCATCACGGGCTGCGCGAGAAACTCCCGACATGTTTGTGAAGCCGTGGATCAAATCAGGGAACCTCCGCTGGATTACCTCCACTCCCGCAGCCTCCAGCTTGGCCGCGTAGGCCTCCCCCTCGTCTCGCAGTGGATCAAAACCAGCCGTAATCACGATGGCCGGTGCCAACCCCGAGTGATCCTTTGCCAGAAGGGGTGAGACCCGTGGGTCTGACGGGTCTCCCTCGGGATCGTCGCTGCCCGCGTACTGCAGAGCGAACCAATCCATCAGATCAGAGGTGAGGAGAAAGCCCGTGCCAAAGAGCGAGCGAGACTCGTGCTTCTCCACCGAATCAGTGATTGGGTAGAACAGCAGCTGGGCGATCGGAGGCCGAGAGAGACTCCGTGCCGTATCCATTGCCACGACGGCGGCAAGGTTGCCACCAGCGCTGTCACCGCCAACAGCAAGACGCGTGGGATCGCTACCCAGATCAGCGGCATTGGCGGCAGCCCACTCAAAGGCTGCGACGGCATCGTCTGCTCCGGCCGGATACGGGTGCTCAGGGGCAAGTCGATAGTCCACAGCCAGAACATCAACACCCGAGTGAAGGCAGAGTGTCCGACAAACAGAGTCATGCGAATCAAGGCCGCCGAGCACAAATCCACCTCCGTGATACCAGACTAAGAGAGGGTGTGGGCCGCCAAGCTCTGGGGAAGAGTAGAAGCGAGCATCGATCTTGTCCTCCGCCCCGTCTATCTGAAGATCCCTGACGGCGGCAACCCGGTCAGGCAGCCCGCCTCCGATAATTGACTGACGGCGAAGTAGCGCGCGCTCATGGGCAACAGTGAGCGTTCCAGGGGCGTTCCCGCCGCCCCGCTTCTCAATGAATGCAAGAATCAGTTGGGTCGCTGGGTCAAGAGTCTGACCATCACGGACAACTGGTTTCCCTCCGGCCAGACGCACCTGAAGCTTGGGTGGTAGCGCCGCGAGAACGCGAGCTCCAGCCGCTTCCGTCTTCATGGAACGGGTCATCGGTGGGGCTGTGGGATCTCGACGGGACACTGGTCTCCTTTGCTGACTTGGAAGCACGGGGAGCCTATGCGAACGGGAGGATCTTTGACCGCAATGGTCGCCACCTGTTCCCATCACTGGTAATTTCAGCCTGAATGGCAGACCAGCCCACCACCCCGCCAGCCGACCCGGGCGCCTATCCCCATCACTCAAGCCTCCAGACGCGCTGGAAGGACAACGACGTCTATGGGCATGTCAACAACGCTGACTACTACGGCTACTTCGACACCGTTATCAACGAGCTTCTGATCAAAGAAGGCGGATTAGACATTCACGGCGGGGCCACCATTGGCCTCTGCGCGGAATCCCACTGTGAGTTCCTCGGCCCCCTCGCCTTTCCAGGGTCAGTTGCTGCCTGCCTGCGCGTTGGGCACCTTGGCACTTCTAGCGTGCGCTATGAGCTTGCCCTCTTTGACGGCGAGACCGGGGCCCCAGCAGCCGTAGGTTGGTTTGTGCATGTCTTCGTCGCGGCCGATACGCGCCGCCCTGCCGAGATGCCCACCCAACTGCGAGAGCTCCTTACGCGACTTCAAGCTGGCTCATGACCACGGTCCGCGCCGCGGTTCTGACCCGGACGGGCGATCAGGGGCCATTCGCGTCCACCCGTCCCATCGAGATTCGCGAGTTAAGCCTCGAAGCACCTGGGCCGGATGAGATCCGGGTTCAGATCCGCGCAGCCGGAATCTGCCACTCAGACCTCTCGGTTGTAAACGGGTCGCGGCCACGGCCCGTTCCGATGGTGCTCGGTCACGAGGCAGCCGGCGAAGTCATCGAGGTGGGGGCGCAGCCTTCAGAGTTCCAGGTTGGCGACAGAGTCGTCCTCGCATTCGTTCCCTCGTGTGGTAAGTGCAGCCCTTGCGCAGCAGGCCGTTCAGCGCTGTGCGAGCCCGGCGCCACGGCCAACGCGGCGGGCACTCTTCTCTCCGGCGAGCGCCGCTGGACGGACAGCGACGGCAGCCATCCTCACCATCACCTTGGAGTGAGCGCGTTTGCAGAACAGGTCGTGGTTTCCGAACGCTCCGCCGTGAAAATCCCTGACCAGCTTCCATTCGATGTTGCCGCGGTCTTTGGCTGCGCAGCACTGACTGGTGTCGGCGCCGCACTCAACGCCGCTCAGATCCAGCCCGGTGACTCGGTGGCGATCTTCGGGCTCGGCGGCGTAGGCCTAGCGGCGCTCCTCGGAGCCAAGCTCGCTGGGGCAGGGCAGATCATTGCCATCGACCCGGTAGGGAGCAAGCGCGAGCTTGCAGTAAGCCTCGGTGCCCACACCACGTTGGCTGGGACCGGAGACACTGTCGCCGAGCTCAAGGGACTGACCGCAGGCGGCCCAGCGCGCGTGATTGAGACCGCCGGCTCAGCCAAAGTCCTTGAGACGGCCTACTTGGCGACCGGACGTGGCGGCACAACCGTCACGGTTGGCCTTCCAGACCCCGCCGCGATCCTCAACATTCCAGCAGTGAGTCTTGTTGCAGAGGAGCGAACCCTCAAGGGCTCATACCTAGGCTCCTCCAACCCACGCAAGATGCTGCCCCAGCTCTTTGAGCACTGGGCAGAGGGGAACCTGCCTATCGAGCGGCTGATCAGTCATCGCCTGACCCTCGACGAGATCAATGAGGGTTTCGACCGTCTCGCAACAGGCGAAGCAGTCCGTCAGATCATCGCCCCTTAACGCTGCTCGGCCGACAAGGCCTCTGGCCGTCTTGTCCAACCCACAATGCCACCCAGTATCTCGACCGCGCGACCTCAACCACCTGAAGCCCGTAGGCCTTGGCCTGGTTTCTAGCCACAGCCTCTTCAGAGGCCAACACGACGTCGAGCTGGGCATGGTGTCCAGGCTTAGGCAACCGGAGATCACCCCTTGCTACATCCTTAAGTTTGACGTCGATGGCCCAAGCGCCCGCGGACACCTCGGCGCTGGGTGTGAGGACCAGGTCGCCGCAGGCAACCAAGGCCAAGCGCCCACCTGCTGCCTTGACCAAAGCTGGGAGGTCATTGATTCTTCCCTCTCTAGCTGCGTACCAATTCCAGTCAGCTCGATCGCGCTCCAACGCTAATGGCCCAGCGAGGACAACCAGCCCGGCTACGGCAACAACCAAGGCAGTCCACTTCAGTGCCGGTGACCTCAAAAGGCCGACCAGCCGTCCTAGACCAATCCCCGCGAGCACGAAGACGCAAGGCACTAGCGGCACCATGTATCGCGTGACTCCCGGATATCCAAACTCGGTTGCTACCGCAATCGCGAGACCTGAGGTAATAGCTGCTGAGCCGAGTGTCCTACTGACCTGCTCCCGCCAAACCAGCGAGGCAACGAAGGCAAAGGTTGCGCAGATGACGACTTCGAGAGGAACCACCTGATGACTGAGGATCTCAACTCCAGGGTGAGTTGCGGCTTGGAGCCTCTGAGGCTCGGCGCTTACCTGAGCCTTGCCGAAGAGCCCTAATGGCTTACCTGTTCCTATCCAGTCTCCACCTACCCAGAGCAGTGATGCGCCAGCTAACCCAGCGGCGAACCAATACCACTCGAGCTTCCTCTTCCAAACTGCCCAAAGGCCGTAAGGACCAACCCAAGCAATCACTTCCGGTCGACCCAATACCGCGAGCAGCCCGGCCCCCCAAGAGCGGTGGGTGCGACCGCGAACCTGAGCCTCAACCGCCATCAGCAGGAACAGCCCTGAAAGTGGCTCGGTCAGACCACCCAGGAAGAGTGTCGCCCCGGGCAGCATCGCCGCGGAGAGACTCGCGAGCACGGCCCCGGGAAACCCGGCCGCCCGACGTCCGAGCCGCCACGCAACAACTGGAATCATGAACATCGCGGTTCTTGTGAGCCAGACCCATACAAGGGGCGCTGCCGAGGGGCCAATCCAGTTAAACGGGAGCGAGACGATCACCGGCAACGGTTTCCATCCACTCGCTCCGCCGCTATCGAATCCAACTGCGCTCTCAAACGCAAGCTGTCGGGCCCATACCTGCCACGACCAAGGGTCATAGGTGAGCTGTTTGGCGACCACCATCGTCGCAGCAGCAAGCAGCCCGCAGACAGCAAGAGGAATAAAGCGCAGCAGTCTGTCTCGTGACAGGGGTCTCAAGAGTGGTAAGTGTGAGGTTCCAAGCGGACACTCAGCTAAACTAAGTAGCGGGGGCAGGATTCGAACCTGCGACCTTCGGGTTATGAGCCCGACGAGCTACCTGACTGCTCCACCCCGCGGCGTGTTCCACGAGTGTAGTCAAAACGCGCGTAGTAACAAGCCTCGGGAATCGTTGGGTTCATTCCGTGGTGTTCGCCAGTCTCATGACCCCACCAACTCGGGAAGTCGTGGACAATCATCGCAATGGCTAGATGCTTCATCACAAGAACTCTCCCCGGCGCCTCAATAGACCGCCTCACCGCAGCTGGGCATCAGCTCGACATCTGGCCTGAGCGAATGCCTCCAACACCGGCTGAACTGGTCTCCCGCACCGCCGAAGCTGAAGGTCTACTGTGCATGCTCACCGACGAGATCGACGCTGGGCTGCTGGACTCAGCCCCAGATCTGAAGGTCGTGTCCAACATGGCGGTTGGCTGCGACAACATCGACCTGATCGCTTGCAGAGAGCGGGGTATTGACGTTGGCAACACGCCCGGAGTTTTGACGGATGCGACAGCAGATCTAACTCTGTCCCTCATGCTTGCTCTCGCGCGACGCTTGCCCGAAGGCATGTCATCCGTGCGGTCAGGTGAGTGGAAGACTTGGTCCCCGGATTTCCTTCTGGGAATGGAGCTACGCGACCGAACGCTCGGGATCATCGGTACCGGTCGGATTGGCAGTGCTGTCAGCGCGCGAGCCATCGCATTCGGCATGGAGGTCGTCGAGAGCGGGCGCCCAGACGGGCCTACCCCCGGCCTTCCTCTCGCCGAGCTGCTTGCCCAGGCAGACATTGTCAGCTTGCACTGCCCGCTAACAGAAGAAACACGATGGCTCGTTGACGCGGAGTTCCTTTCCAAGATGCAGAGCCACGCGCTGCTCATCAACACCAGCAGAGGACAGGTGGTAGACCAGATTGCGCTTGCCACCGCCTTAAGCAGCGGGACGATCGCCGGAGCGGCGCTTGACGTCACCGATCCAGAACCCCTTCCGTCTGACGATCCAATATTGATGGCACCTAATCTGATCGTTACGCCTCACCTGGGATCAGCTACGAACAGAACTCGAGAGGCGATGGCATCCATCGCCGTTGACAACCTTCTAGCTGGGCTAGAGGGAAGACCCCTCCCACATCCAGTCACATGAACCAAACCCCGACAGTCATAGCCACCGTCGATATCGGCACAAACTCAACCCGGCTGCTGGTCTGCTCTGTCGACAGTTCAACGGGTGGGCGACCCGGCCTAGCCGACCTTGAGCGTCACTCGATAGTCACCCGCCTCGGTGACGGAGTAGACAGCAGCGGCAGGCTAGCTCCAGAAGCAACTCAGCGTGTTCTAGACGTTCTGGCCGACTACATGAAGATCATTGATCTCTATCCCGTCGCGGCAGTGGGTGGAGTCCTCACCAGTGCTGGACGTGATGCGGCAGATGGTCTTGAGTTCGCTGAGCGAATTACCGCACAAACCAGCATTCCAGTGCGCCTGATCGGGGGCGACGAGGAAGCACAGCTGAGCTTCGCGGGTGCCACCAGCGAGTTACCGCGGGACGGGAAGCGACTGCTCGTTTGCGATGTTGGCGGTGGCTCAACGGAGCTGATCACTGGTCAAGTGGGTGAGCTGGATTTTCATGTCTCACTCCCCGCGGGAGTTGTCCGCCAGAGCGAGCGGCACTTCAAAGGTGACCCCCCGACCCATGAAGAGCTCGCAGCCGCCGCAAATGAGGTCCGCGAGCTCCTTCAAGCCCAAGTGCCGGACTCAGTGCGCGAGTCTGTGGAGGCTTGTATCGCGGTCGCAGGCACGGCCACAACCCTCTCTGCCATCGACCAGAACCTGGAGCCGTACGATCCGACCCGGGTTCACGGTTCGACAGTCACTCTTGAGCGGTCCCGCGAGCTACTTGCACGCATTGCAGGCCTTCCGCTCGCCGAACGGGTCGAAGTCGATGGTCTCCACCCAGATCGGGCCCCCACAGCGGTTGCTGGGGCTGTGATCCTCTGCGAGGTCCTTGAGGACTTCGGCTTGGACCGGTTTGAGGCCTCAGAACACGACATCCTTCGCGGTGTCGCCCTGAAGCTTGCCGCCAATCGCGACTAGTTAGGCCAAAGACCTCAGGCGAGGTTGCTGCGGCGCGGGTAGACGACCGTTGGGTCAGTCAACACATTCACTAGAGCTGGCTTGCCACTGCTGAAGGCGCGTTCCAGTGCGGGGCGCATTTCATCGGGCTTGCTAACGAGTTCCGCGTGGCCGCCCAGTGCTTCGACAACCTTGTCGTAACGAAGCTCCGGCTGAAGATCTGCTGCCACCGAGTAGCCGTAGAGGAACTCCATTGGGTGCTTCTCAAGTGCCCAGATCCCGTTGTTGCCCATCACGCCTACAACTTGCACGCCATGGCGCACGAGAGTGTCGAACTCCATTCCGCTGAACCCGAAGGCGCCGTCTCCAAGGAGGAGAACTACTTGGCGGTCAGGGTGGGCAAGCTTGGCAGCAAGCGCCTGTCCGGGACCAGCGCCAAGGCAGCCGTAAGGGCCTGGGTCAAGCCATGACCCGGGAACGTAAGAGTCGATTACACGACCGGCATAGGAGCCGAAGTCGCCTGCATCAACAACCACAATCGCATCGCGATCAATGAAGTTCGCCAGCTCTTTGTAAAGGCGCATCGGATGCAGTGGTGCGCGAGAATCGTTCAGCTCCACGTCTTCTGCGGCACGCTTCTCAGCCTCAACTGCTGCGGTGGAAGCAAGCCACTCCTTTGTGTCAAGTGGTCCGCCAATGCCCTCGCGGATTGCCGCAAGCGTGGCTGGCATCGCTCCATAAAGCTCAGCGGCGACCTCGCGTGGATGCTCACGCCCCGGCTTTGCCACGTCAAGGACAATCAGCTTCGTGTCAGGACCGAAGCTCGCGCCGAATCCAAGCCTGAAGTCCATTGGAACACCGATAACAAGTGCAACGTCGGCTCCTTGCAGGGTTGCGCTGCGAGCACGTGAACGAAAAATTGGCGAATCAGCAGGGATTGAACCTCGAGCCATGCCATTAACCGCTGCAGGGATACCGATCTCCTCACAGAGCTTCAGGAGTTCAACTTCGCCCCGACCCCACCAGAGATTTGTTCCGGCCATGACGGCGGGCCGCTCGGCGTTCTTGAGGAGATCAATTGCCTTGTCCAGCTCGGAACCCGAGACGGCTGGTCCAGTCCAAGGCGTTGGCGGTGTCGCGTCCGTTCCGCAATCTGGTGCGGCTTGGAAGACAAAGTCCATTGGGAAGTCAAGGAAGGTTGGCCCCGATGGGGCTGACAGGGAAGCGTTCAGTGCCTGATCAACCATCCCTGGGATTTCAACCGTTGACATTGGAGTTCCTGCGAACTTGACCAGAGGGTCCACGAATGGAATGTGATCAATTTCCTGGAGGGAACCCATGCCCCATCGCATCTGAGGAGCTCTACCACCGAGCACGAGGATTGGCGAGCGGTTCATAAGTGCCCCAGCAATACCGCTCATGCCATTGGTCACGCCTGGTCCGGCTGTCAGTGCGGCGACACCAGGCTCGCGGGTTACCTTGGCCCAGCCCTCAGCTGCAAAGACTGCCGTCTGCTCGTGGCGAACATCGACGATGTCGATGCCCTCATCACGGCAGCCGTCGAAGATCGAAAAGATATGACCGCCCGAAAGGGTGAACAGCTTGGACACCCCATAAGCCTTCAAGCGGCGGGCAACTAGCCGACCTCCGTGGAGTTCTGCCTCGGTACCTTTAGTGCCCGTCTCCTCAGTGGCGCTCATGCTGGTGAACCCTACCTTTACTCGGACGAACTTGCCGCAGGGCTCACGACCGGGTGATGCCGCTTTCGATCATGTCGCCAGGCGTTGAGCTCTGCCCCAAGCAGAATGAACAAGGCGAGCAGGTAGAACCAAGCTAGGACGATGACAAGGAAGACCACGGTCGTTCCGAACCGCCAGACTGAGCTGACGTTGGTCAGGTAGTAGGGAAATACGGCATCCGTTACCGCGATCGCCATCGTTGTCGCGATCGCTCCGGGCCAGACTGCCTTCCAAGGAAGGCGGCCGTTGGGGCCGAGTGCGTAGATCGCCCAAAGGGAGAGGAAGAGAATCAGGAGGCCAAGTCCCAGAGAGGTAGCCAAAGCGGTTCCAGGAATCGCATCTAGGCCAAAGGGCAAATCCTTCTGCACCCCGGCAAGTGCACTCTGGGTCGTAGGAACGACCACGGTCGCAGCCATGAAAACCACCACAAGCCAGAGCATCCCGAAGGAGAACCGCTTCTGCCGGAGCCAGCCTCTCGATGGCAGCGAGTAGATCCGCCCGAAGGCAGTGTCAATGGATCCCCAGAAGCTCATTCCCGTCCAGAGGCTCAGCAGCAAGGCGATGATTCCGACGCTTGCGGTGCCGCTCCTGATTCGTGACATAAGCCCCTGCAGAGTCGAGTCAGTTGGCCCGGGGAAGATCGCGCTGAAGTCCCGCAGGATGGCGTCCTCAAACTCAGTAGACCCGGCTACCCGTCCGGCGACCCAGAGGGCAAGGATCGCGAGGGGAACAATTGAAATGGCAAGGTTGTAGGCAACCATGGCTGCCAGGCCAGTGATGTCATCCCGCCCAACGCGCGCCAGAGCCGGCTTTAGCCGGGCGAGGAACTTGTGTCGGGCGGTCACTCGGGCGTTGTTCGCTCGACGGAGATATCGCCCATCAACGGCCCGGGAGCCCCAGCGGCAACATCCTCAAGGTCCATGGTCCCCAAGCCCGCTACAGCGCTAAGCGCGCGCGGCGCCCAGAGGCGAACTTGGGTGCTTTTGCCTTTCATCGGGGCTGCTGGCCGTTCGTCAAACCCACCGTGATCAGTTGCGAGCCTTGAATACGTAGCTCCAGAAATCAGGATCGCATCCCCAGTGGTCCGGGTTGCGCGCTCGACGCGCTCGGCAGTGTTGACCGTGTCCCCGATGACCGTAAACCGAGCGCTGCCGCCGCCGCCGATTGCGCCGGATACGACCGGCCCAGAGTTGATCCCCACACCAACCTCCATCACTCCCGCAAACCGCGCCTTCAGCAAGGTGACGATTTCAAGCGCAGCATCAACCGCGCGGTCTGGGTGCCCGATCAAGGGATCAGGTGCACCAAAGACGGCCATCAAGCCATCAGCAAGCATTTGGTTGGCATGCCCGCCGTGGCGCTCAAGAGCTGGGACGACGATGTCGAAGTACTCAGTCAGACGCTCCACGACAGCCTGCGGGGTGGTGCGCTCAGCAAACTCAGTGAACCCAAGAATGTCTATGAACATCACGGTGACGTCAAGCTCCTGAGCACTCAACTTGTCGGAGTCAACCTCCTTGACTGCAGCGACGATCGACTGGTCGGAGAAGGTCTCAAGGGCTGTCTCCAACCTTTGGCGCTCCTCCATGCCGCTCATCAAGTTGTTGAAACCAATCGCCAATCGGCCAACCTCATCAGTGGACATCACCGGCACACGAACTGCGAAATCGCCCGCGCGGGCCAACTTTGCCGCCTGGCGGATATCGGATATCGGCATCAGAATCGACCTTGAGAACAGCAGTGAAAGGCCTAGAGAAACTGTCGTCGCGACCAGGGTCGTGATGATTACATCCGCGCCAATGTTCTCGAGCCCGCTTGAGCCGGGTTGACGGGAGAGCGTCGCGACCACTGTTCCCGTGATCACATTGATCAAGGGAATACCGAGGAGCAGCCGGGCGCGCATCGAGAGCTGTTTGGACGCGAGTGCCTCTGACCTCTCTATCTCAGATGGAAGCTTGACTGCAAGGGCAGCTACTGCTGGGCGCCATGCCAGTTCCAAGATCAGGAACCGGAGCAGGAACCCGTAGAGCAGGATCACGATTCCAACTAAGAACAGGAGAGGAGCACCCCACCAAGGCAAATCAAGCTGCCACGCGACCCAAAGAACTAGCGGGGCCATCGTCCCAACAGCAGTGCGCTGAATAGCTCGTTTCAAGTGGAGTGTTGGGAGGTTGACGAGGGTGAGCCAGGCAGTCCTGACGCTCTCCCCATCGGTGCTCTCTCCCGAGAGGACTGCGTGCACCTTGCGCAGTGCCCGCTTCAATCGCCAGGCCGAGAAGCTGTTGTCTACCACCGTCAAGGCTTCAACTAGAACCAAAGAGCTCCAGAACTGCCATGCGTCGAACTCAAACTGGATCGCGAGCAGCACGACTCCCAGGGCCACGATGACGTGCCCACCCAGCAGTACCCAGCAGGCTGCGCGGAATGGGTAATCAGCACCTTTGAGCCTGAACCTGTGGTTAAGGAAGCGATCGATCACTCCCTCATAGAGTCGCAGGTATCACGGCCGCGCGCCACTCGAGGCGCAGTCGCTCAGAGCCGTCGGTGTGTGCAACCCTTCAGGCCATGAGCGGGCTACGGACATTCCTCCTGATTGGTGCATGTGTCGTGGTCTCTGCCTGCGGCGGGTCGGCGACTAATCCCCTCGCTGTCAGCTCAGCTACATCGCTCAAGGCCCCGGTCACGGCCATCAGCGCGCTCTACCCCAACACCGCGGTTCAGCTGGAGTTCGCGGGTTCAGACGCAATTGCGACAGCAATCCGGAGCGGACGCAAGCCGGATGTCTTTCTCTCCGCATCTCTGAAGATCCCCAAGCAGCTTGCTGAGGAAGGGCTTGTCGGCAAACCAGTCGTATTTGCGCGCAACAGACTCGTCGTTGCTGTGAGAAGTGGGACCACCAACATCAACTCCTTTAACGACCTTGCTAAGCCTGGCATCAGCCTGGCACTTGGCTCGCCTTCTGTTCCGATTGGCGCGTACGCGGACGCCATGCTCGGGAAGCTCCCGGCCCTTGAGGCTGCTGCTATCCGCACCAATGTGAAAACCCGCGAGCCCGACGCAGCGAGCGTGGCCGCGAAGGTAACCGGAGGCGTTGTGGACGGAGCGATCCTTTACGCAAGCGATGTCAAGGCAAGTAACGGTCGCCTGCTGGCAATCACGATCCCTTCATTCCTCTATCCACTCACAAAGTGTGCGGCAGTTGTCGTCAATGGGACCAAGTACCCGTTGGCTGCCGCAGCGTTCATCAAGAGCCTGCTTCTCCCTCAATCCCAGCGGGCCCTGTGGGCCGCAGGGTTTCTACCTCCTGCGTGATTCGAGGCTGAGATTCTTACGAGGCGCTTGACATCGGCAGCAATGTGGGCCGCTTTGACGGTGAGCTTTGCCTTCGTGACAATCCCAATCGTCGCGATCCTGACCGCTAACAGCCCGGCCGCTTTGCTGGACCAGCTCAGTGACCCGGCGGCAGTAGATGCGCTGCTGCTCAGCCTGGAATGTTCTGTGATCGCTTTGCTGATCGTCGTTGGCTTTGGGACACCAACCGCTTGGCTCCTCGCAACGCGAAAGTTTCGCGGGCGCTCACTAGCGACCACGATCATCGAACTGCCCCTAGTCCTCCCCCCCGCAGTCGCCGGCCTTGGCCTGTTGGCAGCCTTTGGCCCCTTGGGCTGGCTTGGCGGCGCCGAGGAAACGCTAGGCATTCGTCTGGCACTCGAAACCGCCGGGGTCGTGGTGGCGCTGGTGTTTGTCTCAGCCCCGTTCCATATAAGACAGGCGCAGGCGGCCTTTGAGGGTATGCACCCAGGACTACGTGATGCCGCAAGAACAATGGGGATGAACGACGCGGCCGTGTTCATCAAGGTTGCCGTTCCAACCGTGGCACCAGCGCTTGCAGCAGGAGCCACGCTCGCGTGGGCCCGCGCCTTGGGCGAATTCGGTGCCACGCTGATGTTTGCCGGGTCACTGCGTGGAGTCACCCAGACTGCGCCTCTCGCGATCTACGAGGGATTTGGCAGCAACTTGGCCGGAGCGCAAGCCTTGGCCGCTGTTCTTGTTGCGGCCTCCGCGGCGCTACTTGTCACCACGCGCCTACTGACACGCCGCTGGGAGATTGCTGGTGCTTGAGTTCAACATCACCGGTCAGGTTGGAGGCCTTCAGATTCAGGCAGCCGGATCCGTTGAAGGAGGCCAGTGCCTCGCTGTCACCGGTCCTTCGGGTTGCGGAAAGACCAGCCTCTTGCGGATGCTCGCTGGTCTCACCCGCCCTTCAAGCGGGCACATCAGCCTTGCGAGTGACAACGCTTGGTTTGACTCCGAGGCAGGCACGGAGGTCCGCACTGAGGACCGCGGCATTGGCTTCGTCTTTCAGGACCTGAATCTTTTCCCCCGCATGACCGTCCGCGGAAATTTGAGGGCGACACCGGAGCGTTCCGCCGACCTCCTTGAAGCAGTTGACCTTTCTGACCGGGCTGACGCCCGACCAGCCAGCCTCTCCGGCGGAGAAGCCCAGCGAGCAGCAATCGCAAGGGCGCTCGCCCAGATGCCAGATGTACTGCTTCTTGACGAGCCCTTCGCTGCCCTCGATGATCAAACCGCGGCCGAGTGCATCCGCCTTGTCCGACTTCAGGTCACTGCCAATGCCATCCCAACCGTGATGGTTGCGCATGACCTCGCCACGGCAGAAGGCATGGGCTGTGAGTCAGCCTTGCGCCTCAGTGCTGATGGTGTCGCCACGCTTGTTCCCTTAGCCGCGGCTTTCACCGCCTCGGAACACTGACCCCGAGGCGTATCCTCAGATCACCCGTCCGGGTGGCGGAATTGGCATACGCGGCCGACTTAAAATCGGCTGTCCCATTTGGGACTTGTGGGTTCGATCCCCACCCCGGACATTGACCCGCTTTGAGGCCTTCTCGCAATTGGCCTCAGAAAAGTTCGTTGACTCCTGAATCAACCGTCAACAAAGGCTTTACGGGCTTTTTGCCTCCCGTTGATCAGCCCCTGAAAAGGGGGTTGCGAAACTTACGCTCACAAGTTGGGTTACAGAACACGGATAGAGGGGTCACCATGGAAGCAGCAACATTCAGAAACAGCGTCGGAACAGCAACACGCGAAAGCGTTGCTTCCCCGCTTCTGCGTCTTCAGTCAGACGACCGTCTAGTCGCAATGACACGGCGTGGCAATCAGGGTGCCTTCGAGCTCCTGGTCAGCCGCTACCAGTCCAAGCTGTTGAGCTTCTGCCGTCACATGCTCGGCAACCGTGAGGACGCCGAGGATGTCCTGCAGGAGGTGTTCGCCTCCGCCTACACCGCGATGCTCGCCGACAACCGGCCAATCATGGTCAAGCCTTGGCTCTACAGGATCGCGCGTAACCGCTCGCTTAACCACATGCGCAAGGCAAAGCCAATCGGCGTTGACTCAATGGACATTCACGTATCGCGGTTCGGCCTGACCACTGCCGACCAGGCGCATCGCAACGACGAATTCCGAAACCTGATGGGCGACATCTCAGTGCTCCCAGAGACACAGCGCACGGCCTTGGTCCTGCGTGAGGTTGAAGGGCTTGGATACGAGCAGATTGCTGAGGCGATGGAGACCACGATTCCATCCGTCAAGTCACTGCTGGTTCGGGCCCGGGTTGCTCTGGCTGAAATGTCAGAGGCACGCGGTTTGACCTGCAACGAGGTTCGCCTCGAGTTGGGCGAGATCGCCGAGGGCGTCACACGGCGCATGAGCCCACCTATTCGTAGGCATGTCAAGACTTGCAACAGCTGCAAGGAGTTCAAGGCCCAGCTCACAGCCACTGATGCGGCGCTGTCGGCGTTCGCTCCAATCGGCGTGATCCTCGCAACCAAGAACGTGGTCATGTCCCAACTCGGCATCACGGGATCCGGATCAGCTGCCGCAGGCGGATCAACCGCAGCTGGAACCACAGCCGTTGCTTCAGGTGGAGGGATCGCCGGCACAATCTCAGCCGGGGCGACCACAATCGCCAACAAGGCTGCTGCTGGCCTTGCGGCAGCAGCGATCGTAACCGCAGGAGCAGCCCAGGTTGGCAATGTCGCTAGCACTTCAAGCGTCGCGACTCAGAGAGCACCTGCCGCCACAATTGCAGCAGCGCAGAAGGCTGCAGCACCCGTCACGATCGCGGCTGTAGCCACACCGGCAGTTGACGCGAGCACGGTTAGCCCAGCCGCTGATATCACCGCTACCCCAGACGCAAGTAGCTTGACTCCAGCTGATACCTCAGCTGCCAGCAGCGCACCCACGGTGACTACTACCGACAGCGTTTCGCTGCCGGCTGACATCACCGCTGGTGATACGGGATCAGCAGCAACCGACGCCGCAGTGGACGCAGGAGCAGCGGGATCTGATCCCACGGCGCCTGTCGACCCAGCTGGTTCAACAGACGCCCCAGCCATTCCTTAGTCAAAGACCTCGGGGGAGGTAAAAGGGTTCGCGCGCGGGAAACCGCGGCGGGCCCTTTTTAGTCGTTCGGGAAGGACTCGAAGGCAACCATGGTGTGAGTCTTTACAACCCCGGGAAGACCCCCAATAAGTCCGCTCACAAGCGTTGCCAAACGCTCAGCTTTTGGCACTCGGACAATCGCCACAAAATCCCACTCGCCGCTGACCGACATGGCTTCTGAAACCCCCTCAACAGCCGCCAAGGATTCTCCGAAGGTTGGCAGGGCTGTGCGTTCAACATCTACAAGGACGATGGCTGTGGTCATAGCGTGCAGGTCTCCTCTGAGTTGAGAACAATGTGCTGCCACACGAGGGTACCCCTAAGGGGCGATTTGCACCAGCGGATCGAGTCCGCTGGCGCTTCAGGCTGAACGCAGGCGGACAGTCAGCAGACTGCCAACACCAATTCCGACCACAAGCCCGGATACCAATTCCTGCCAAGTCGCCCCGATCACCAGAGGCGGAAGCAGACACAAGGCAACTAATGCCACGCCCGGGCCGACGATGTCGACATCGTGATCGCCTCCACGCCGTGCGTCCAGCGCTGCCATTCCACAAGCAAAGGTCACAGCAATCGCCGGGGCCAGAGCGCCCGATGCAATCGAGATACCTGTTCCAGCGGAGAGCCACGCCCCACCCGCCCCGGCAAGAAGCCAGGTTCCTAGAACAACGAACGGGCCTGCTGAAAGGGTCCGCTCTATTACGGACCCGAAGATCGCGAACGCGACAAGAGCCATGAACGCATAGGGAAGGCTGAGGTGGACAAAGGGGGAAGAGACAAGTTTGGGCCAGTCATTCCCAAGCGGCCCAAGCACCACGAGCGTCGCCGCGTTGACTGCCTGTGACCGCACGAGGATCGTCAGCGCGACCGCACCGATCAGCAGGCCGGGGACAACAAGTAGCCGGCCGCTTGAGGCGCTGAATCTGGACCTTGCCGGGGCTCGGCGCCTGCGTTTTTCGCGCTTGGCAGCCTTGTTGGCAGGGTCCTCCCGGGAGCCAAGCTTGGGCGCTCTTTTTCGCACCCTTTTCCCACAGTACGGACACTCAGTGATGTAGGGACTGACCCTCTCCGCACAGGAGGGACATACAACTGAGAGATCGGGGGTACCGCTGGTCATGGATAGAGAATAGACTCGCAGAACATTCCGAACCCCTTAACCAGGAAGGACTCATGGCACTCGGTTACTCCGAAGGAAGGCTTTTCATTCTCGCCTTCGACCATCGCGGCAGTTTTCAGACAAAAATGTTTGGCATCGAGGGTTCCCCCGACGCTGAGCAGACAGAAACGATCAGTGACGCAAAGCGCTTGATCTACGAAGGCATGGAGCTCGCGGTTGAACGCGGTGCCCAGGCTGGCTCAACCGGCGTTCTGGTTGATGAACAGTTCGGCAGCAGCGTGCCCGAGCGGACTAAGGCGAAAGGCTTGAAGCTCGCAATGCCCGTGGAGAAGAGCGGCCAGAACGAGTTTGACTTCCAGTACGACGACGAGTTCGGCGCTCACATTGAGCAGTTCGATCCAGCCTTCTCAAAGGTTCTGGTCCGTTACAACCCTGAAGGCGACCAAGAGATGAACGAGCGTCAACTCGGCCGGCTTAAGCGCCTGTCGGACTGGCTGCACGCAAACGACAGGAAGTTCCTGTTTGAGCTTCTGGTCCCTGCCGAACCACATCAGCTGGAAGCCGTTGGTGGAGACACTGACCGCTACGACGTCGAGCTGCGTCCAGAGTTGATGCGCGGCGCGATCGAAGCAATTCAGAATGCTGGCGTCGAGGCCGACATCTGGAAGATCGAGGGCGTTGACAAGCGTGAAGACGCTCAGATGCTCGCCGAACAGACCCGTATTGATGGCCGTGACGGAGTTGTTTGCGTACTCCTTGGACGTGGCGCAAGCGATGCAAAGGTCGACCACTGGCTCCGCGAGGCTGCCCCAGTCGAAGGCTTCGTCGGTTTTGCCATTGGGCGCTCGATCTGGTGGGACTCCCTCAAAGGTTTCCTCGACGGCGACATCTCCCGTGAGGACGCTGTCTCGCAGATCGCTGACAACTACCTCCGCTTCATCGCCGTTTACGAAGAGGCTGCCTGAGGCTTGAATTGCATCAGCACCCGCTCGGGTGCTGATCGAAGTGTTCAGAGGGCGTGCCAACAGGCGCGCCCTCTCTCGTTTTCAGGGAGCCCTCCACTAGCTTCCCTCTCATGTCCTTGCTCCGAACTGACCACAGAACCGCCGGGATCCTCCTCCTTGCGGCTCTCACGGCTCTTGCCATCGCCTCGCTCAGTTGCGGAGGTAGCGCAATACCCAACGGACCGTTCAACGCTGAAGTGGTCAGGGTTGTCGATGGCGACACGATCATCGTTGACTACGAGGGCTCAACCGAACGGGTGCGGTATATCGGGGTCGATACCCCTGAGAGTGTCAAGCCCAACACCCCAGTTCAGTGCTACGCAAAGGCAGCCTCGCATCTGAATGAGAGTCTTGTGGGTGGGCAGAGAGTCACCCTCACTCCCGGCACTGAGCCACGGGACCGTTACGGGCGTCTTCTGGCCTATGTCAAGACAGAAAGGGGCCTCGACGTCAACGCGGCCCTTTTGAGCGCAGGGGCCGCTAAAACGATGTCAATCAGCCCGAATACTGAGAAAGCCACTGAATACGCTGATCTTGAGGCCAAAGCCCGGAATAAGCAGGCAGGACTGTGGGGACTGTGCGCTGACGCACAGAACCTCAGTGGGGCGCTGGTACCCTCTACTGGCTGATGTCTGTGCACATGCCAACACGGCCTAGGCCCAAAAGCCGCAAGTCGTTGCATTCGTTTGAGGAAGCCTTCCGCGCTGAAGTAGTGCGCGAGCGGCATCGCCTCACTGCCCTTCGCCGGGACGCCAAGCAGCGCTCCCTGCGCCGCAGGCAGGAGCAGACCCGTCGCCGTGGCAAGTTCCGCTTTGCAGGGCTTGTGTTCTCAATGGTTGCCACCGCTGTACTAGTAACTGTGGTGATGTTGAACACCCTCGCCTGGCTGCTCGGCTAAGTCCCTCTACAGCTGCCAAGCTCCCCTTGGATCGGGGCGTCCTGCTCCGTTCGGATAGAGTCGCTGAGGCAATGTCCAGGAAGTCTCTTAAACCACAGCTCAACCAGATTCGAGCTTGGGTCCAACAGGGCCGGACGGACGCATGGATTGCTCACCAACTTGAGGTGACTGTCCAGCAGATCGACAGCTTCAAGCGCGAACAGGGACTTGCCCCGGAAGGTCCAGCGGGAACATCACCCACTGGTATAGACCTTCGGGACGAGGACGACGCGTTGATCGCAGCCGAACTCGAAGCCGACGAAGCACGTGCAGCCGAGGAAGCCGTAAAGGCAGCCGAGGAAGCTCGTATCGCCGAAGAAGCAGCCCGTGAAGCCGGCGACGCCGACGAAGCAGAGGAGGCTGCCCCTGACAACGGGGGCGCTGCCACCCCAGCTCCGCGCCGTCGTGGTGGACGTGGCCGCGGACGCGGAAGCAAGGCACTCGAGGGAAGTTTCGACCACGGAGAAGAGGGTTACGGGCTTTGGCTCGACCCAGCCGTGGCTGACGATCCCGTCTACGCCGAGCATTGGGCCGGGCACCGACCGGTAGAAGTCACGATCGAAGAAGACATGATCGTGATCCGCCGGGCGGGCGACTCTGACGCGGACTGACCGACCGGTCGATTCGTAGTTCAAAGAGGCCCAAGTGGCCTCAGGGCAGCGCTTGCCTAAATTCGGTCTAGCTCTGGTCTCGCTCGTACGGCTGCACTATGCGTCCACCGGCGTAGTCAGTGGCCTCACGCAGATAGCGACCAAAGGCGGCATCGGCAACAGTCAGACCATCCCACGCCTCTGGATTGCTAGGAGCCGCGGCCATTGCCAGTTCAAGGCACCAGTCAGTGCCTTGCTCGTAGAGCGTGACCAGCTCACTGGCCATGAACGGGCCGCCGAGCCGGCGCCTCAGTTCCTCAATCAGCCGGCCGGTGACCATCTCCATCGCGCCCTTGGAGGCATCAGCCTCCTTCAGGCGTCGCTCGCCGTCATCCCATTGAAATCTCGCGGCGTCGATCGAATCCATCGATGCAGCGTAGCGGGGTGGCCGTGCTGGCCCACCGGGCTTGCGCCCGGAGCTCAGTGAGTCTCGCCTGGAAGGCCGGTGATCACGAATGGCACTTCGCCCGGTAGGACCATTCCTAAGCGCCGAGCTTGAGTTGCGACGCCGAGCTGACCATCAAGGGCCTTGCGCTCGCGCAGCAAGACCGTACGTTCGTTCTGAAGTTTGACCACAGCCTCGCGACGCTGGATGCTGTCGGCGCGAGCCGTCCACATGCGGAGACCAGCGCTCGCGTAGAAGCCAAAGAGGACAAGAAATCCAACTAAGAGGGCTGTCCGACCTAGTCGGTCAAACCGAACGCCGTCGGTCGCAGAGCGGAGCCGGTGACCCGGTCCTGACGAAGCGTGAGTGTGGCTGGCTGGCGGCATTCCTCTCTCCAGCCCTTTCGCCGCGGGTCTTGGTTCTCCTTCCCGCGGATGAAGTCCCCCAGCGTTAGATTCGGAAGACCGACCGTCCCGGGAATACTGCGCGATCACCGAGTGACTCCTCAATGCGGAGGAGCTGGTTGTACTTGGCTACGCGATCAGAGCGTGATGGGGCGCCGGTCTTGATCTGGCCACAGCCAGTCGCAACGGCTAGGTCAGCGATGGTCGTGTCCTCTGTCTCACCTGAGCGGTGGGACATGACCGCGGCATAGCCGGCCTCGCGAGCAACCTGCATTGCCTCCAGCGTCTCCGTAAGCGTCCCGATCTGGTTGACCTTGACGAGGATGGCGTTAGCCGACCCCTCCTCAACACCGCGGCGCAGGCGGGCTGCGTTGGTGACAAACAGGTCATCGCCAACTAGCTGGATTTTGTCACCAAGTCGGTCGGTCAAAGCCTTCCAGCCAGCCCAATCCTCCTCGTCCATCCCATCCTCAATCGACACGATGGGGAACTTGGAGCAGAGGTCAGCCCAGTACGAAACCATCTCGTCACTGGTCAGCTGTCGTCCCTCATGTTCAAGGTTGTAGACGCCGTTCTCGTAGATCTCACTGGTTGCCGGGTCCAAGGCGATGGCGATGTCATGCCCAGGCTCGAAACCTGCGGCCACGATCCCCTCCATGAGGACCTCAAGCGCCTCCTCGTTGGATGAAAGGTTGGGGGCGAATCCGCCTTCATCGCCGACGGCCGTCGACATTCCACGCTTATGGAGGGTGTCCTTCAGCGTGTGGAATACCTCCGCGCCCATGCGCAGGCACTCTGAGAAGGTCTTTGCGCCAAGTGGCACGACCATGAACTCCTGGAAGTCAATGGCATTGTCGGCGTGGGCCCCGCCGTTGATGACGTTCATCATTGGGACGGGCATTCGCACGGCTGAATCCCCTCCAAGCTTGCGCCACAGTGGCTCACGGCTATCCATCGCGGATGCGTGTGCAACGGCAAGTGAGACGCCGAGGATTGCGTTGGCACCAAGGCGTGACTTGTTAGGAGTACCGTCAAGCTCAATTAGCTTGTGGTCGATCCCAGCTTGATTGTCAGCGTCCATTCCAGCGATGGCCCCGGCGATCTCGCCATTGACATTGCCTACGGCATTGAGGACACCCTTACCCATCCAAGCTTCTCCACCGTCGCGAAGCTCGGTGGCCTCGAACTCTCCCGTCGAAGCGCCAGACGGAACAGCGGCCCGTCCCCAAGCACCTGAGTCAAGGGCGACCTCAACCTCGACTGTGGGGTTGCCACGGGAATCAACGATCTGGCGTGCGCGTAGTGCTGCAATCTGGCTCATGTAGCCCTCCGAGGGTCTAAGTCTCTAGTTGTCGCACCCGCGTGTAGAACGCGAGCCGGTGATCAGGCTCAAGATCCTGCCACGCGAGGCCGTCGGCTGCCGCCAGGTCGGCCGCGGCCTGAACTCTGTCCCGGAAAAGGTTGCT
>JAPLCJ010000038.1 GCA_026392255.1 Solirubrobacterales bacterium | reverse complement strand
GTCAAACCCAACCGCGATCAGTCCGTCGCTGGCATATGGAGCCGACTTCATCAGGAGATTGGAGACGTAGCTGGAGATAAAGCTCTCCAATGCGGCCTGTCCTCCGTCGGTGATTCCATCGGGGCACTTGGGGGCGCTGTCGCCGCGGCATCGGGAGGGCAAGATGAAAGTGATGGGTGGCAGGCAGGCTGACCGGTCATCCACACTAGACGCCTGGGCACAGACCGCCTTGTTGGCACGGTCAGCTTTGATGTCATCCGCCAAGCGCTCAAGTGGTCGGATCGCTTGACCGCACTCATACCCGGCAGAGAACTTGCTCAACCAAAGGAATGGGTTGTCCCTCAGGTCCGGTGCTCCTCCCGTAGGAGGAGTTAGCGCGACACCATCAGCAGGAGGTGTGCAGAGGCCTGCATCATCGGGCCACCCAGCCCCCGGCTTGGTTGCTCCGGTCTCGACATAGATGCGCGACTTCTCACCTGCGGCACCGACAACATCACTGGCAATGTCGCCAACTTCACGGGGGTAGATGCAGCCGTCCCCTGGGATGCTGTCGCCGGTTGCGAACTCTGACGGCGGGTCAGGAACAAGCGTCGGTGTGTCACAGCCACTCGGGTTCGAGGTAGCAGTGTTTGGGGCTTGTCCCGTAACCAGCGCCAAGCGATTAGCGAGGCCCGAAACCGATGGTTGGCGATACCCGCTGAGTAAATAGCCCTTCTTGATGAGTGCCGCTGGAAGCTCCTGATTCGCCGAGCCGCCGGGAAGCAGCACGATCATGACATGCCCAATGCTGGGGTTGGCTGGCGGCAGCGGTGGCTCCTCAGGAGTAGGAATCGGTGTGACGGGCGGGTCAACCGGAGCCACTGCGACCGGGACATCAGCCACGACCGTGTCCTCTACCACTGGTTCTGCGGCGGGCCCGGTTGCTTGAGCGCCCGCAGCCTGAACAATTACAACCCGTTGACCGGAGGCGAGCGTGTCGCTAACCGGTGGGCCAAATGCTGATCCAATGATCGCACCAACTGCAAGCAGTGCGAGACCCGCAGACGCGGCGGGCTTGGTGGCAAAGGCGGTCGCCAGAGCGTTGGCACCGGCGAGAGCTGACTTGTCTCCACTCACCGGACCGTCTTGCTCCATCGGCGGCGTCCCGCCAACCTGGGCTGCTCCAGCAGCCGCGACGGCAAGCGCCGCTAGGACCGGCCCAGAGGGAACGCGCGGGGCTGCCCTCCGTACGCCACAGTTTAGGCAGTACCTCTGGTCGTGTGCGAGACCCGTACCGCAGGTGCGGCAGGGCTCAAACTGATCATTAGTTGACGGCTCTTGCGGCATAACTGGCTAGGAGTGCTGACCTAGTTGAAGGTCTCGCCGCCCGCTCCACCAGCTGGCGGCTTGCCATCTTTTTTAGGCGGAGTGCCTGGTGTGGAGATTGTCTTTGGAAGCTTTGCCAGTTTCTTGCCGCATTCGGTTGGCGTGAGGCCCTTACAGTCCGTTGCCGATGCCACCGCGGAAGAGCTCAACACCTTTGCTCCCTTTTGAGGAGTTGACGCCGCAGATGAGGAGCCCTTCTTGGCCGACTTCGCCGCACCGGCACCGGCTGCGTCTGTGGCACCAGTGTCGGCACCCGAGGCCCCGACGGTCACAACCTGCGGCGCGGAGGCCGCCTGTTGACTGCCGCCCGCTGAGCGACCGACGAGCACGCCTGTGCCTAAGAAGAGAACCGACAGGCAGACGATCGCGGTGGCAAGCGCAGGACTAATGGCCTGCTTGGCACTGGTTACACCCGCCTTAGCGATGTTGTCAGTCGGCTCCTGTGGAGAAAAGGGGACGCCCTTTTCAGGCCGGCGAGAACCGCATGACAGGCAATAGCGCTGATCCTCCGCAACGACTGCAGCACAGTTGCGGCAGACAGCTACGGCCGCGGTCTTCTCGACTGTGCCAAATGGCTGAGTTACTGAGGTGTCTGGTGCGTGCATTGTCTGCTCCTTATTTGGATAAGTCGATGAGTGGGATGAAGTTCGAAAGCTTGCCTTTGCGTGGGTCGGCGCCGACGTAATACACGGCAAAACCTTGTGGCTTGCCCTTGCCCTTGGCTGGCAGCTTCTCGATCACCGAGCGGCCTGCAGCGATGATGCGCCCGCCCTGCCGAGACACTGAGAAGACGATCAGGCGAGCCTGCTCAAAGGGCGACCGGTTCGTTGCTTTTCCTCGGAGGGCGACCCCGCTGACAGGGTCTGCGAAGAAGACCTCTTTAGAGAGCGTGGGATCAGCTGGTACTGACTTGTAGGTCTTCCCGAATCCAATGCGCGCAGTAGAACGGCGTGGGAATCCTCCGGTGACCTGGTCATCGACCCACTCGAATGTCTGGCCGGGCCTGATAATCGGTATCTGGGTCAGGGTTGCGTCAGTTCCTGCGGTGGTGTTGGTGTAGAAAGCCTTCTTGCCCTTGTCGTAGGAGTAGAGCGCGATTGGAACGTCCACAAGTGGTGTCTTTGCAGTGCTCTTGACGGTCACGACGACTGCGTTTCGGTCAGTTCCACGCAGCGGGGTGATTGAGATGATCTTGATCCGGCTGTCTACCTTGGCGATCACCATGCCTTTTTCCTGAATCTTCAGCTGTTTGGCAGCGAGGGCCGCCTTCCGCGCGCTCTTGTCTTGACTGCTCTCGCAAGCAGCAAGTGAGACAGTCAACACACCCAGTGTGAGGAGAATTACGGCTTTCTTAATCAACCGAATACGCCGCCCACATAGTCTTGGGTCCGCTCTGCGCGAGGAGCGTTGAAGACCTGATCAACTGTCCCGTACTCGACAAGCTCGCCGAGGTACATGAAGGCGACGTTGTCTCCAACTCGGTGTGCCTGCTGGAGGTTGTGGGTCACGATCACGATTGCGACCTTCTCGCGAAGTCGGGTGATCAGCTCTTCAATGATCTCTGTGGACTTCGGATCAAGCGCCGAGCACGGCTCGTCCATCAGCAAAACGTCAGGCTTGGACGCAAGCGCGCGAGCGATGCAGAGCCGCTGCTGCTGTCCACCGGAAAGCCGAAGAGCAGGGTGGTCAAGATTGTCGCCAACCTCGTCCCAGAGCCCAGCATCCTCAAGCGCCTCGCGAACCAATGGCGCGAGGGTCGACTTGCTTGGCCTGCGAGCAGCCTGTTCCCTAATGGCGTAGGCGACGTTCTCGAAGATACTCATCGGGAACGGGTTGGGCTGCTGAAACACCATCGAGACCCGGCGACGCAGATCAGTGGCCTCAAGGGCATGGATGTTCTGACCATCTAGGGTGATGGATCCAGTAGCAACAGCAGTGTCGGTCAGCTCGGTGAGGCGATTGAGCGACCTCAGCAGCGTGGTCTTGCCGCAACCAGAAGGTCCAATCAGTGCCAAGACCTCGCCTTCCCGCACTGGGAGGGTCACGTTCCGCACGGCAGGCTTGGTGCCATAGGCGATCGAAAGATCGTCGATCCGCATACGCTCAACCCGCTCGCTGCTGCCGGGAGCAACGGCTGCGGCGATCGCGTCTGCGGCACCTAGGCTGTCATGCCTTGGATCAACCACCTTCGGGGCGCGACTCGGGTCAATCCGTTTAATTGGCGGAAGTGGTGTGGGCGAGTTCATACGATTTCCTTTTTGGTCCGACGGGACAGCAGGTCAATCCCGAAGTTGAGTGCGAGGACAAGAAGAAGCAGGACGAATGCGGCGGCGTAGGCCTTCTGTGGGGCATTGCCCTCACCGGCAGGGGAGTTGTTGTAGACGTATGACGTCAGCGTGCTCCCGCTTCCCCGCAGCGTGCTGACGAGCGGTGCAGAACCGACCTTCTCGATCTGCATGGTCGCTCCGAGCAGGATCACGACGATCGCGGTGTCTCCGGCAATCCGGCCCATCCCAAGCGCAGTACCGGTCAAGATGCCAGGGCGTGCCGTTGGAATCAGGACCTTGCGGATCGTGGACCACTTGGTCTTGCCTAGCGCGTATGAAGCCTCTCGGACTTGAGCCGGGACCTGCTGCAGGGCCTCACGCGTTGAAGTGAAGATCAGAGGTAGCGCTATAAACGACATCATTACGCCAGCGGTAAGGAACGAACGCCCACCCACAGCACCGCCTAGGGCCCTAAAGGACATGAAGGCGAAGATTCCGTTGCTGAACAGAAGTAACCCGAATATCCCGAGCACGATGCTCGGTGTGCCCGCCACAACCTCAATGCCTGACTCGACCGCACGGGCAAGCCGCGCTGGACGGCCGTACTCGACGATCCAGACCGCAGTGCCAACTCCAAGCGGAATGGCAATGATCGTCCCGAGCAGCGTAAGAATGAACGTGCCCAGAAGCGGCGCCAAAAAGCCACCGGTCTGGCTCTGGTCACTACCGACAGCCGGGTTGGAGAAGATCAGGTCCAGACTGACGTACTGAAGGCCTTTGTTGAGCATGAACAGAATAAGACTGGCGGCCACCAGGCAGAGCCCAATGCCAACCGCCCAACATGCGTAGTAGGCAATTCGGTCCGCAAGCGGCCACGACTTAACCGTGTCCTTACCGCGGCGGTGAACAACGTCGGGGCGTGAAGAGGTGCTCAAAGCCTGACCCCGTACTTCCGGAGAGGTCGCTTAGCGAGCGTGCCACCCAGCGAGAGCATCAGGCTGGCAAAGAGAAGAATGGCGGCCATCGCGTAGATCGTCTGACCGAACGGCTTGACGGACAATCCCTCTGCGTTGTCAACAATCGTTGCCGCGTAGGGCCGCAGTGGCTCGAAGACAAAGGTGATGCCGTCAAGGGGATTCGGAGCAAATCCAACCGAACCGGAAACCATGGCGAGCATGATTCCCTCACCGATAGCGCGGGCGGCAGCTATCACAGCCGCGGCGACAATGGCTGGGCGCGCTGTCCGGACCACAACTGTCCACATAACCCGCCAACGGTTGGCTCCCAGGGCCAATGCCCCTTCCTTCCAACCGTTCGGAACGGCGCGCAGTGCGTCAGCGATGATCGCGATCATGATCGGCGTGATCATCAGGGTCAGAATCACGACGGCAACCCCCAGCGAAGCGCCGGAGAGCTGAACAACGAAAGTCACAGAACCTTTCCGCCCCTCGCTGATCAGGTGGTTACCGACGAACGGGACGAGTACGAGGATGCCGATCAGCCCGTAAATGACTGATGGAACGGCTGCCAGCAAGCGCACTACCGGACTGACGATGCGCTTCACGCTCGGCGGAGCAAATTCAACGATGAACACCGCCGCCAGAGTTGAGATCACAATTCCGATGCCCACAGAGACAATGGTCAGGAGGGCTGTTGCGTAGAGGATCGGCCAAGTTCGAATCGTGTAATCCCACTTAGCGGGATTGGCAGGCGAGTTGAAGATGGCCGCAAGCTGATCGTCAACGTTTCCACCCCAACCGAACCACATGGGCCCGTTGTGGGAGAAGGACGGCCAGGCCTTGAGGAGAACAAACAGGCACATCGCTGTGATCAGGACGAGCACAAGCGACGACAGCGCGCCGAGCGATCGCTCGGCGCGCCTTTCACTTCTCGCCGCGGCGGACTGAGGCACTGTGGCCTTTTTGTCCGCCGGGTAATTCAATTAGACCAGCGGAACCCATCCAGCAGCGATAATCTTCTTGGCTGCTGAGCTTGTCTGGATCCAGCTGATAAATGTTGCTGCAACGCCGGTTGGTGCACCGCGGGTGACCATCCAGAAGTTACGCACGGCCGAGTAAGCACCCGACTTAGCGTTCGTAAGCGAGCATGCAACACCCTGGTACTGGGTGGCCTTGATTCCGCCGAGGAAGTCAAACGACACGTAGCCGATTCCGTTCGGATCGCTCTGGATCGAGCTCTGCACGAGACCGTTAGATGCCTTCTGAGCTGCGCTGCTTGTTACCGAGGTTGTGCCCATGAAGAGCTTCCCGAATGCATCCTGGGTGCCTGATGCTGCTGTCCGGACGTACAGGTTGATTGATCCGGTCTTGCCTGAGCCGGCAACATCTGACCAGTTCCTGATCGTCCCGCCGAAGATGCCCTGAACCTGTGCGGTCGTGAGGTTGGACACTCCGTTGCTGTTGTTCACTGCTACACAGAGGGCGTCACGCGCGATCTTGTTCCATGTAAGTCCACCGGCATCTGATGACTTGAGGTCACGGGAGGACTGGCCAATGGTTACTCGGCCGGCTGAAACGTCAGCAATGCCAACGTCGGAACCACCCTGGAAGACCTTAAATGTGGCCTTGTTCTTGCCTGCGCTCGTTGTGAGGAAGGACTTCAGGAGCTTGGAAGTCAGTGGAGCCACGGAGGTGGAACCGCTGATCGTGATGATTGGCTTTGCTGAGGCTGCTGCTGGAGCCACAACCATTGCGGCTACGGCTGCAACAGCTGCGAGTGTGATGCGACTGCGGGACATTTTTGAAACCCCTTTGATCGGTGAATGGTTTGGCCGCAACATTGCGACTGACCACAGGATCGCCGGTCTCGGGCTCTCTCTTGTGAAGGACTCGTGTTGCCCCTGTGAAAATCCCGCCAACGGAAAACGGGGCATTACTGCTGCCCCTCGTCTACTGCTTCTGGAGACAGGCGATAGCCAATGCCGAAGTGGGTGTGCACGAACGTCCAGTTGGGCGCAATGGCCCCCAGCTTCTGGCGGATGCGCTTGACATGGACGTCAACAGCGCGGTCGCGGTAAGGCATGCGGCCTCCCCACACACGGCCGTAGACGTCCTCGCGTGTGATCACACGGTCTGGTCGCTCAGTCAGCGCTTCCAGCACTTCGAACTCCCTCACGGTCAGTGAGGCACGGACGCCAGAGACGAGCGCCTCGCGGTCCCCAAGCCTGAGTTCAAGCGGCCCGAGGGAGAGCGTTTGGTCTTGAAGGGTCGGGGCTGTCGCGGCTTCGTGGTTCACGGAGCCGAAAGTTACGCGTACCCGGACGGCCTCCCGTGAAAGACCGGTGACGCAGTGGTGAAAAGAATGTTAACGGGGTTACGCCTGCAAAACAGGCACTTCTCCCTTCGTTCCTACGCCTCGATGTTGCTCATAACGTGCTTTACACGCGTGTAATCGTCAAATCCGTACATCGACAGGTCCTTGCCGTAGCCAGATTGCTTGAAGCCACCGTGCGGCATCTCAGCCACGATTGGAATGTGGGTATTGATCCAGACACAGCCAAAGTCAAGCGCCTTAGCCATCCGCATTGCCCGCCCGTGGTCCTTGGTCCAGACGCTTGAGGCAAGGCCGTAATCAACGCCGTTGGCCCAGGCAAGCGCCTCGGCCTCGTCGGAGAACTGCTGGACGGTGATCACAGGCCCGAAGATCTCGTTTTGGACCATCTCATCGTCCTGCTTGAGCCCTGAGACAACCGTGGGTTCAAAGAAGTACCCGGGGCCTTCGGGTGCAGAGCCACCGGCATTGACAGTGGCATGCCCGGGAGCCCGTTCAATGAAGCCCTGGACTCGCTCAAGCTGCGTCTGACTAATTACAGGACCCATGTATGTGTCCGCATTGAGGGGGTCGCCGAAAACAGTGCCCTTGGCCTGCTCTGTCAGTGCGTCAACGAAATCACCGTAGATCCCCGGACCGGCAAGAACACGTGTGGCTGCAGTGCAGTCCTGCCCGGCATTGAAGTAACCGGTGCCCGCAATCATCTCTGCGGCTTCAGCCACATCCGCATCGTCAAAGACAACCACAGGCGCCTTACCGCCCAGTTCCAAGTGGACACGCTTGAGCGTGTCTGAGGCCGCGGCCGCAACAGCCTTGCCTGCCCTGACTGACCCGGTCAGAGAAACCATCGCAAGGCCTGGGTGACGGACAATCCCTTCGCCCACATCCCCCTTGCCTAGCACAACATTAAAGACGCCCTCGGGGAGGTGCTTCTGCATCATTTCAGCGAGCCAAAGAGTTGAATTAGGGGTGTTCTCAGATGGCTTCAGCACGCAGGTGCACCCAGCAGCTATTGCCGGCGCGAACTTCCATACGGCCATCATGAACGGGTAGTTCCAAGGGGTGATCTGCCCGACGACACCAACTGGCTCGCGGCGAACGAATGATGTGTGCCCAGCCATGTACTCGCCAGCAGATCTGCCTTCAAGGTTGCGCGCGGCACCTGCGAAGAAGCGGATCTGGTCTGCTGCAGGTGGGATCTCTTCCTCAATCGTCAGCTGGAGTGGCTTGCCTGTGTTCTCAGATTCGATGCGAGCGAGCTCTTCCCCGCGCTGCTCAAGTTCGTCGGCAATCCGATAGAGAGCAAGGGACCGCTCCGACGGAGTGGCCTGACTCCACTCAGCAAATGCCTTCGTTGCGGCCGCCACGGCAGCATCAACGTCAGCTTGGTTGGAACAGGGCATCTCGGCGATCACCTCGCCTGTGGCGGCATTGCGCACCTCGTGGGTATCACTGCCGCTTGGGGCAACAAACTTGCCGCCGATGAAGTTCTGAAGCTTGGTTACAGACATCTCACCCTCCGGTATTCATGTGAACGTTTCCCTTAGACAGAGGGTACCTCTCTTACGCGCGAACGAGAGCCCATGACTGCCAGGTGATGCGAAGAATGCCCACGGTGATCAGCAAACCAATGATCGGGTCTGCCACCGGTAGTCCTACCGCGACAACTGCCGCGGTTGCAACAACTCCAAGGGACACAATCGCGTCTGCGCGTGCGTGCTCCCCGTCGGCAATCAGCGCCGGACTGTTGATCTTCTCTCCTGCTCGCAAGCGAATCAGCGAGACCCACCGGTTGCCGACGTAGCCGAGTACCCCAGCTAGGGCGACCGCGGGAAGATGCGTGACAGGCTCGGGGCTAATGAATCTGCTGATCGCCTCATAGCCAGCAATCAACCCGCTAACTAGGATCGCCGCGACAACTGCCATTCCAGCCCACTTCTCGGCCCGTTTTGAATGAAGCAGGAAGGCAACGCCCACAGGGACCGCTGTCAGCGCATCCCCCACGTTGTGAATCAGGTCAGCTAGGAGCGCAACGCTTCCGGACCAAAAGAACACAGCACCTTGGGCACCGGCAGTAATCAGCAGGACGACAAGTGATTGAACAACAGCGCGCACCCCTTCACGGGAGCGGAGAACATCCTCGTCCATTGGTGCGTGGGAGTGACCGGGTCCGTGCATTCCATGAGCCTATGCGCAAGGCCGAGGTGACGGCCTTCAGCTCGCTAAATGTGCCTGACAGGAGTACCGTCTAGCCACGCAATTATGCGGGACGTTCACTCTGGGAGGGGAGAACAAACATGAAGAAGTCGCTTGTTGGTGCCTTGGTTGGATCTGTGGTGTTCATGGCAGCCGCTGCAGGCCCTGCTGCCGCGACCACTGTCGCTCCGTGTGACGGGACAGATATGGGCGCATGCATGCTCCCTTACCCCAACGATCACTTCACCAAGAAGGACTCCAAAACTCCCACCAAGCTGAAGCTCAACTTGCCTAGTAGCGGAATGCCCGCGACCAAGGCTGGTAAGGCGATTGTTGCTACTCAGTGGAACCAGCTTGATGGTTTCAGCCCAGGCTCGACGCTGATCGCCAGCGCTCCATGCCTAGACCCAGCGCGAAGCCTCATCAATGGCGTGCTCAACCCCAGCGGATGGTCAGCCGTTAACGCAGGGGCAATTGTCTTTGACATTAAGACTCCCCGAACCCGTTGGCCAGTGTTCGGCGAACTTGACGCCCAAGCTGACACGCGTGCACACACCGACCTCCTGATTCGCCCGCTGGTCAACTTCACAGAGGGCCACACCTATGTCGTGGTCTTACGCAACATCAAGGACAACAGCGGAGCGACCTGCGTGCCGAGCTCGCACTTCAAGCAACTTCGCGACAGCCAGGCGACGGGCGAAGTGATGAAGCGGGTCGCCGAGTACAGCCCAATCTTCAAGGCGATCAAAACCGCTGGTATCGACCGCAACTCGCTCTTCCTCGCGTGGAAGTTCACGGTTGCCAGCTCAAAAAGCCTCAGCGGCCGCCTGCTGTCCATGCGCGACCAAGCCTTTAAGACCCTTGGTGACACGAACCTCAAGGACCGCAAGGTCTCCGGTACCTCCCCGGCATTCACGATTACCTCGACTCAGAACTTCACGGCTGAGCAAAACCCATACCTCAGCCGCCGGGTCTACGGGACGATCGACACGCCTTGTTTCCTGAAGTCCAACGGATGCGGGGCAGGATCACTCCTCAATCTAGATTCGAACGGGTTACCCAAGCAGACCGTCAAGTCAAATGTTGACCACGCCCCGTTCGTCTGCAACATCCCACGGAGCGTTTCGAACGGTTCAACCGTGCTTGAGAAGGGCTTCCCGGTCCTTTACGGACACGGTCTTCTGGGCAACTACGAGGCGATCACTCGCAACAGCGCTTACGCAATTGCAGGTAATGACTTCAAGAACATCTTCTGTGGTCTTGACTGGCAAGGGATGTCGAGTGGGGACGCTCCGTGGATTGGTATTGGAATCCTGCCCGACCTTTCCAACTTCGGCACCCTCCCGGACCGGCTCCAGCAGGCACACCTGAATTTCATGCTTCTCGCGCGAGCCTTGATCCACCCGAATGGACTCGGTGCCAACGCTGCTTTCCGCTTCGGTGGTGTCAGCTCGCTTGGCACGCAGGTGGGCTACAGCGGGGACAGCCAGGGCGGCATCCTAGGCGGCGCCACAATGGCCGTCTCACCTGATTTTAAGTACGGCTCACTTGGTGTTCCAGGCATCAACTACTCCACTCTCTTGGACAGATCAATTGACTGGCCCGAGTACGCGGCTGTCCTGTACGACAACTACTCGAAGGGACCAGAGCGCCCACTGCTGATGGCATTGATCCAACAGCTCTGGGATCGCGGAGAGGGTGATGGGTACGCTCAGCACATTGGCCGCAGCCCGCTGCCTAACTCGCCGACCAACACTGTTCTTCTCCTGCCAGCCTTCGGCGACCATCAGGTCACAAACCTCGCCGCCGAGGTCTACGCGCGCACAATCAGCGCGAAGCTACGGACACCTGCACTCAGCGTAGGACGGGCAAACCCCTTCCAGATGTTCTGGGGTATTACCGATGGTGGCGCCAGCGCATTCTCAGGCAACGCAATGCTGATGATGGACTCAGGTCCAGTCAGGACAGTCGGCGGCGCGTCCGTCGGAACCCCGGCTCCCCCAGTGGAGAACCTACCTCCAGACATTGGGGAGGACCCTCATGGACTCGGTGGTGGAACAGCCGAGATCCGCAGGATTGTCAGTGCGTACATCCGTACTGGCACCTTGCCGACAAGTTGCTCTGGACTGCCATGCGGCATCGGCGGCTGGGTCCCAGGGCTCTAGTCAAAATCTTCGGGCCGCCCCGCCTTCGGGCGCGGTTGGCTTTGCGCGGAACTAGTTCCTAAATCAGCGGAGAGAGAGGGATTCGAACCCTCGAACGAGGTCAACCCCCGTTACACGATTTCCAATCGAGCCCATTCAACCACTCTGGCACCTCTCCGAACGACTTTTGATCCTACCGGGGTGGCGGAAAGTTAGATCTTCCACTCGCCGTTGGCGAGTACCAACGTCTCAGTGCCATCAGCTGAGACTGCGAACGTCTCAACCTCGTTGCTGCCAATCATGAAGTCAACGTGAATGCCTGATTTGTTAGCGCGGGGGTAGTCAACCTCATCGACCGCAAAGAGGTAGGCGCTCCCGATGGCGATGTGACTGGCAGCGTTCTCGTCCAACAGCGTGTCGTAGAAGGGGTGTTCAAGCGGACCGATCCGTCCGCCGCCGTCTACCAGGGCAATCTCCCCAAGCCGAGAGGCTCCCTCGTCCCGTTCAGCCATTGCGCGAAGAGCGCCTGCGCCTTGATCAGCGTCAATCCGGACGATACGCCCGGCCTCAAACTCAACCTCAAGGCCTTCAATCACAGTGCCGGCGGCAACAAGCGGTTTGGTTGATCGGACCACACCATTGACTCGCTGGGGGTCTGGTGTGGTGAAGATCTCCTCCGAAGGCATGTTGGCCATGTGGACTAGCCCATCAGCCCGACTAAACCGCGCGGCGATCCACTTCGAGGTAGGAAGCAACCCGACCTCAAGGTCAGTCCCAGGCCCGCGGAGTCTTAGAGCGTCCGGCTGCATCGCACCCAACCGCTGGCCCACGGCCTCCAACAGGTCCATTCGCTTGGCCCAAGCGGCAACAGGGTCCTCCTCGTCCAACCGACAAACATGGGCGATTTCCGTCCAGAGCCGCTCAAGCGCTGCTTCCGGGTCCATGTCGGGGAAGCAGAGCTCAGCCCACCCAGAGGTTGGGCATGGAATCGCCGTCCAATTGGTTGTCCGATCCGAGACAACGGTCCCGTTCTCGGCAACAAACGGAAGTTGGTCACGACCGACCAAGGCCGGGTCAAGGTCATCAAACAGGTGGGGCTCCACCGGCCCCGTCAGGCCGATCCGGGCGGCCTGCTGATCGCCAAGGGCGAGCACGCGCTGGCCAATCCAAGGTGGCACCCAACCCAAAGACTCTGGGTCGGCGTGAGCAATCCGAGAGTGTTTGATGTGCGGGTCAAACCAGGAGACATCAACAAACTTTGCCCCGGCGCGGTAGCCCGCGTCGGCGAGCGCCCGAACAAGGTCCTCTTTGCCCAACTCGGCTCCAATTGCCAGAACCTGGCCGGGCTGCACATTGGCTGCGAAGTTGACTGTCAGCTCGGCGAGAGCCGTTAGGCGTTCCTGATTTGTTTGCGGGATTGCCATCTCGAAAGCCTTAGCCAACCTCTCGCAGGAACGCCTTTGTGCGCTCATGCTGGGGGTTGTCAAGGACTTTCAGCGGTGGCCCAGATTCCACAACGACCCCTCCATCCATGAAGACGACGGTATCAGCGGCGCTCTTGGCAAACCCAATCTCATGGGTTACAACAATCATCGTCATGCCTTCGCTGGCAAGATCACGCATGACCGCGAGGACTTCCCCGACCAGTTCGGGGTCGAGCGCAGAAGTGGGCTCATCAAAGAGCATCAGTTTGGGCTGCATAGCTAGCGCCCGGGCAATTGCGACACGCTGCTGCTGCCCGCCTGAGAGCTGCGCCGGGTATGAGCCACCGCGATCTCCCAAGCCCACTCTCTCCAGCAGCCTCGCAGCCCGATCCTTCGCCTCTGCCTTGCTGACTCCTTGGACCTTGACTGGAGCGATTGCGATGTTCTGTTCGGCGGTCAGATGCGGGAAGAGATTGAAGCGCTGGAAGACCATCCCAATGCGCGACCTTGCCTCGGAAATATCGCGGTCGGGAAGGGCGTGCAGAACATCTCCCTTCTGGCGGTAACCAACCAGCTCGCCATCGACCCAGAGGCGCCCTGCGTTGATCTCCTCAAGGCGGTTGATGCAGCGCAGGAAGGTCGACTTCCCGGAGCCCGATGGCCCAAGGATGCACATCACCTCACCGCGGGCTACTTCCAAGTCAATCCCCTGAAGGACCTCGAGAGCGCCAAAGCGTTTGTGGACCGCTTCCGCCTTGACCATCGGCCCGTTACTCATGCCACAACCTCCGCACTCGCTGGGCGCCACTTACGCCAGAGCGCGATGAGCCGCTGACGGGGAGTTGGCGGCAAGTTACGCGCCGTGCCACGACCAAAGCGGCGCTCAAGGTAGTACTGCCCGACATAAAGAACTGAAGTGAGAATCAGATACCAAGCACTCGCCACCAAAAGCAGTGGAATGACCTTGTAATTGGCTGCGTAGATCAGCTGAACCGTGGTCAGTAGGTCAAGGACCTGCCCGAGCACGAAGACCAGCGAGGTTGTCTTGAGCATGTTGATCGTCTCATTACCCGTTGGTGGGACGATCACCCGCATTGCCTGAGGAAGAATGATGTGGCGCATCGTCTGAAACCGTGAGAGCCCAAGCGCCTCCGCTGCCTCCCGCTGCCCATCGTCTACTGAGAGCAAGCCAGCACGGACGATCTCCGCCATATAGGCACCCTCGTTGAGGCTGAGGGCCAGGTATGCGGCAACCGTGGCGGTAATAACCGTATTTGCGCTCCCTGAGAAGAGCGCCGGGCCACCGAACGGGACTCCAAACCTGATCTGCGGGTAGAGCGCTGCGATGTTGAACCAGAAAATCAGCTGCACCAGCAATGGGGTCCCGCGGAACAGCCAGATGTAGAACCACGAGATGCTCTTTAGTACCGGGTTTCGTGACTGCCGCATTACTGCCAGCATGATTCCTAACGCCAGGCCGATGGCCATCGAGACCGCGGTCAGTTCAACTGTTGTCACCACCCCTTCAAGGACACGCTGGCTGAAGAACCAGTCACCAAAGACGCTCCACTGGGCACGCGGATTGGTGAGAAACGACCAGCCTACGGACGCGACTGTCACCAGGGTGACGATCCAGGATGGCGAACTGGGACAGCCCTTATATCTTCGGGCCGCCCCAGCTCGTTTACCTCAGTTGCCATCCTGCTTTAACACTTTCGCCTGCTGTCTAAGCCGGCGAACTGCCGCTAGCTTGTTGCGCCGTTGATGACCGGCTGAGTGATGGCAGCGCTTGACATGCCCCACTTGTCCAGAATCGACTTGTAGACACCGTTGGCGATCAGAATGTTGAGTGCATCAAGAACAGGCTTTGACAGACCGCTCTTCTTCGACATCGCGATGCCATATGGCGCTGTGTCAAACGACTCACCTTGGATCTTGAACTTGCCGCTGGACTGCTTGACGGCAAACGCTGCTACCGGAGCATCAGCAAGACCAGCCTGTGCTCGGTCACTTGACAGCGCGAGGTTGGCTCCGTTCTGGTCAGGGAAGACCAGCACCTTGATCTGCTTGTCAGCAGCACACTTCTTCGACTGATCCTCAGCCTGTGTCTGCTGAACAGTGCCCTTCTCGACTGCAACGGTGAGTCCACAGAGGTCGGCAATGGTGCTGACCTTCGCGCCGCTTGAGGCTGTCACATAGATGGCCGTTCCCACGCTCATGTAGGTAACGAAGTCAACTGTTGCCTCGCGCTCTTTGTTGTCCGTGAAGGACGACATGCCGAGGGCATACTTGCCCGCGTCAATGCCCGGGATGATCCCGTCAAAACCTGCGTTCTGCAAGTTAGCCGTCAGGCCCATTGTTGTGGCAAGCGCGTTGGCGAGGTCTGCGTCGGCCCCTTCAACTGTCTTGCCATCAGCAGCGATTGACTCCATTGGTGGGTAACTCGCGTCAAGCGCGACTGTAAGTGGCTTACCAGCGAATGCTGCTGGCACCTCAGCTGCCACTGTGGCGTCCTTGGTTGCTGTGATCGAACTGCCTGAACCCGTCGTTGAGGTCTCGCTCGAGCCCCCGCAGGCCGAAAGGCCGACAACGGCAAGCGCTGTTACTAGAACCGCCGGAATCATCCGGCGCAAAGTCAAAGTCTTCATGGGTCCTCCCCAAGGTTAGGTTTGCTGCCCGGAGGATAGGCGGAAACCCGGTCAGTTGCTACTCCTGTGGGTGGTAATCGGCG
>JAPLCJ010000057.1 GCA_026392255.1 Solirubrobacterales bacterium | reverse complement strand
GTGCATTACGTGATTGCCACCTCATTCTGGAGTTCCTTGGGCCATTTCTTCACGGACTTGGCATCCGTCAAGCCGCTACCGCTTGTGATCGCGCTTGCCCTCTTTGCGCTCAGTCTGACCATTCGGTCACGGGCTTACTTCAACACTTTGCGCGCTGCGTACCCAGGGGAGGAGTTCCAATGGCGGCGGATTTGGGGCGCGTATGTGGCGGCGTTCGGGTTCAACAACATTGTTCCAGCGCGTGGCGGTGACATCGTCAAGCTGTTCCTCGTCCACAGCTCGGTGGAGAGGTCCAGCTATCCAGCGGTCGCCTCAAGTTTCCTTGTGGAGGGGATCTTTGACTTCACGATCGCGATCCCAGTCCTTGCCTACGCCTCAACATTTGGGGTGTTCCCAAGTTTCCCCGACTTCGCGACGCTGGACTCGGCCGACATCGCGTGGCTGGCGCAGAACCCAAGTCGGACTCTTTTCCTGATCACGGCAGCGGCTGTGTTGCTCCTGTTCGTCTTTGCGGTGCTGTCGGTCAGGGTGAAAGCCTTCTGGCAGCGCGTCAGGCAGGGCCTCAGCATTCTCTTTGACAGACGCCGCTATTTCAACGAGGTCTGGCTTGTCCAGCTGGCCGCGTGGTTTGCCAAGGCAGGATCGTTCTGGTTCATGCTTGAGGCCTTCGGCATTGGGGCCAATGTCCACAATGTCCTCCTGATGCTCGCGTGCGCCGCTGTCGCCACGGCGGTTCCGTTCACGCCTGGCGGGGCGGGCGTTCAGCAGGCTCTGATCGTCAAGGTCTTCGTGGGCGCGGCCGGCACAAGCGTGATCGCCGCCTACTCAGTTGGCCAGCAGGTGGCCATCTCAATCTTCTGCTTCCTGCTCGGCCTAGGTGCACTCGTCTTCATCTTCGGGTTCAGGTCATTTGGCGAAGTTCGCCGTGCCGGACAGGAACACCGGGCAGCAGCCAAAGAGGCTGACAAGTCCTGACGGTTGTCTAAGGGTTACTGAAGGCCCTGGCGCGCTTCGCGCACAAGCGCGACCGCTTCAGGAAACACAGTTGCCATAACCGAGCGGATCTGCTCAGCCTGTTCGCTTGTGGTGCCCTGAATGTTGACGCGGTTGATCGCGGCAGTCGTGAGGGTCACGGCGAGCTGGATGGCGTTGTCGGCCCAAGCGAGCGACTGAGCGCCCTGCATCTGCCCGAACATGTCGCCGAGCTGCTTGCGGAACTCATCTGAGTCGCCAAATGGGAATTCGAATCCTTCTGAGCCGTCCATGAATCATCAGGGTAGCTGCTCTGCGGGTAATGTTCGACTTCAATGAGCGCAGCGGAGACAGTCGCAATAGAAAAGGGCTTTGCCAACAGGGTTGCTGCTCTGACCGCGGTCGCCGGCGTTTTCCCGGTGATCGGGTCGCTTGTGCAGGGTCCAGTCAGCGATGCACCGCAGAATTACCTGGCCAATCTCCTCTACTACGACTCCCATTCGAGCGCCGTCCTAGTTGGCTCTGGGATGCGCGGCATCGGTCTGTTTGTCTCGGTCGTCCCGGTTATCTACTTGCTTCGCGCTGCCTTGGCGCGTGGAGCCAAGATTCCGCGGATCACACCTGCTCTTGCGATCATCGGCTCAGTGCTGCTTGGCGTGGGGACAATCGCATTGGCAGCCCTGTATGTGGATGCTTCCTCAAGCTTCGCTCAAAGCGGCGGCCTCTCTTATGACGAGGCCAAGAATGTGCTCAAGGGGCAGGCAATCATTGCTGTGTCGATGGCAAGCCTCTTGGGATCACTGGCCATTGCGTTCGCCTTCGTTATGGCCTCGCTCAACGCTATGCGCGTTGGACTGCTGACGCGCTTCATGGGTTACATCGGAATGTTCGCTGGAGTGTTGATCATTCTCCCCATCTTCTCTCCACTGCCGATCGTCCAAGCCTTCTGGCTGCTGGCCGTTGCCGCGGTAATCGTGGGCCGCTGGCCTGGTGGCCGTCCGCTCGCTTGGGACGACGGCGAGGCGCACCCGTGGCCCAGTGCCGCTGAGGTTCGCGCACAGGCCGCTGAGGCCCGCGAGCTTGCTGAGAGTGAGAAGGGCGCTTCAAAGAACGGAAAGGGCGCCTGAGGCGTCCCTGACAGGAACGGCGAGGAGCGGATGGCAGCAGAGCGACTCACAGGGGCAGAACTTGAAGCAGAGCTTGACCGCCTTCTAGGCGAGGGGTCAGCCTTTCAGCCGTCAGAGGACTTCAAGGCCTCCGCGCTTATTTCCGACACTGGAATTTGGGATGCGGCCGAGGCTGACCCAGTTGGCTTCTGGGAGGAGCAGGCCGGTGCGCTCGACTGGAACACGCGCTGGACAACCGGGTTGGACGACTCCAACCCACCGTTCTACAAATGGTTTGACGGCGGCACCCTGAACGCCTCACATAACTGCGTCGACAGACACGTCGAAGCCGGGCTGGGTGAGCGGGTCGCCTACCACTGGCACGGTGAGGACGGGTCAACGCAGACCATCACTTACGCAGACCTACACCGTGACGTTCAGCGGGCAGCCAACGCACTAAAGGACCTTGGAGTGAAGGCTGGTGATGTTGTCGGCATCTACTTGCCGATGATCCCCGAGGTCGTCGTGGCCATGCTCGCCTGCGCGCGCATCGGTGCGCCACACAATGTTGTCTTCGGCGGGTTCTCACCCCAAGCTGTTGTCGAGCGGATGGAGGTCTCAGACGCCAAGGTCTTGATCACCGCCAGCGCTGCCCGCCGCAAGGGCAAGACGGCAGAGGTCAAGCAGCAAGTTGACGATGAGATCGCCTCCCGCGCGGAAGGTCTGCCAGCCCTAGACACAATTCTGGTCGTGCGTCACGCTGACGGCGACGCCCCAATGACCGAAGGCCGCGACGTCTGGTGGCACGAGTCCCTCGCCGCAGCTGACCCGGTCTGCCCTGCGGAAGCGTTCCCAGCGGACCACCCGCTGTTCATCCTCTACTCGTCAGGGTCAACTGCCAAGCCGAAGGGCATCCTGCACGGAACAGGCGGCTATCTCACCGGAGTGGCTTGGACGCACCTCAATGTCTTTGACCTCAAGCCTGAGACCGACGTCTGGTGGTGCTCAGCCGATGTGGGTTGGATCACAGGACACAGTTACATCGTCT
>JAPLCJ010000029.1 GCA_026392255.1 Solirubrobacterales bacterium | reverse complement strand
GTTGCGGTCCCGACCAGCAGTGTCATCCCGGAAGGCACCTGCACAAGCGCCTCTACAGAAAGGTGCTCTGGAACGGCGGACCACTCCTCCTCGAGCTCTCGGGTCATTGACTCAACAGGGTTCTCAGATACCTCGACAGCCCCACCCGCACCAAGTGCCCAACGGCCGGGCCAGCTTGCTACCCAATCAGCTCGGCGGCCAGCCAGCCAGCGACCATCCGCTGACCTGACGACGCACAAGGCGCTTAGCGAGGCGATGTCAGCCCCATCAAGCAGTCTCAGTGCCCAGCGTGCTGGCTGCAGATCCATCGCAAGCCCGTCAGATGTCTGCTCCCAACCCGCGAGCCGAGCGGCAAGTCCGTCGTGGCTTGGGGACCCGCGGTCCTTCAGGCCCTGAATCTCCAGATCCGCGGCAGCCGTGAGTTCATCCGTAGGGATGTAGGGGTCAGCAGTCCAACTAGCTTGGACTGCTTCGGGGAGCCATGGGCCAACGGCCAAAAGTTGGGATCTGGACTGAGTCATGTCACTAATGAGGTTACGCGGCCCTATCCTCCCGCGCTCATGGAACGGACACGCAAGCACTGGGGTTGGGGCTTTGAGGACGAGGAACCCCCACGCTCAGAGGTCGAACAGATGGCCGCGGGCTTTGCCGCCCACCTTGGATTCGGCCGAACTGACATCGAAGACCCGGTCGCGCTGACTGACATTGACCTCAGCCCACCAAGGGTTGAAGTTCCCACCCAGCTTGAGGCGATCGCCGACACAAGCCCCCACGCCCGCGTCTTCCATTCCCACGGCGCGGCCTATCGAGATGTGGTCCGGGCATTCCGAGGCGAGATTGACCATGTAACCGACGCAGTCCTGCGGCCGCTCGATGAGGACGATGTGGCATCCGTTCTGGCCTGGGCAAGCGCTGAAGGCGTTGCTGTCATTCCATTCGGTGGCGGCACAAGTGTCGTCGGTGGAGTTGAGCCACGGGTAGGAACCGATTTTGCGGGCGCGGTAACACTCGACACCGGCGCCTTTAATCAGCTGGAGGAAGTTGACCGCGTTTCAGGCGCAGCGAGAATCGGCGCAGGTGCGCTGGGGCCAACCCTTGAGGCCGCCCTCTCTGAGCAGGACCTGACGCTGCGCTGCTATCCGCAGTCCTTCCAGTTCTCAACCCTTGGTGGCTGGATCGCCACGCGGGCCGGCGGCCACTTTGCAACTGCGGAAACACACATCGATGACCTTGTTGAGTCTGTCCGGGCGGTCACACCATCAGGAGTGTGGGACTCCCGCCGACTGCCTGGCAGCGGAGCCGGGCCAAGCCCCGACCGGATGTTGCTCGGCAGCGAAGGAACTCTTGGAGTGATCACCTCAAGCTGGGTTCGCGTTCGACCCAAGCCCGACACCCGGGCGCAGACCGCAGTCAAGTTTGGCTCCTTCGCAACTGCAGCTAATGCGGTTCGTGAGATTGTCCAAGCCAGGCTACGCCCAGCCAACCTTCGGCTACTTGACCCCTCCGAGGCCGCACTGACAGGCGCTGGTGATGGCGAGTCCGCAATTCTCGTCGTGGCCTTTGAGTCAGCCGGTCGCGATGTCAGCGGCGAGCTGGACCAGGCGCTTGCGATTTGCAAAGCCCACGGCGGCGAGTGGGAGCAGGTCAGCGGCGGTGGCCGTGAGGGCGCGTCAGGCGCATGGCGTGAGGCGTTCCTCAGAGCGCCGTATCTGCGTGACACCTTCGTTCGGATGGGAGTGCTGTCGGAGACCTTCGAGACTGCGATCACTTGGGACAAACTCGAGGACCTGATGGGCAACGTCACGACCGCCGTAGAAGCCGCGCTGATGGACGTCTGCGGCGGCGGCCAAGTCAGCTGCCGCTTCACCCATGTCTACCCAGACGGACCAGCCCCGTACTTCACCGTCCTTGCCCCAGCCGAGCGCGGCAGCGAAGTGGCGCAGTGGGATGCGATCAAACGGGCAGCCGGGGACGCACTGATTGCCTCGGGCGGAACCATCACCCACCACCACGCCGTTGGCCGCGATCACCGCCCTTGGTACGACCAGCAGCGCCCCGATCTCTTCGCCGGAGCGCTGGCCGCAGCAAAGCGATCTGTTGACCCGGCGGGAATCCTCAACCCGGGCGTTTTGATCGGCCCATGACAAAGCTGGTGATAGCGGCCTGTCGCTGTCACACTTGACGCATGGGACTTGAAGAGGAAATGAGAGCGTTCGTTAAGGCGGGCCTCGCGCATCACGATTCCACCTGCCCAATGCCGGCCAAGGCAATCCTGCTCAACCCCGGCAACCTCGAGCTGTTTGGCTGGGATGAGCTGTTTGGTGTTCCGGTTGAGGCTGACGAGCGCGTCGCGCCCAAGCGGTTCAGGATTCACTGCGACGGGTCAGCCTTTGGGATTGAGGAGGCAATGGAAGCGTTTGTGGAAGCTCCCGTTCAGCCACTCGAAGTGCCAATTCCGGCCGGTCCGGCCGAAGTTCCGTCGGGCCCGTTTAACTAACCGTCAGCGGACGGCCGAACGCCTCAGCAAACAGGCCTGCCTGTTGCTCGGCGCCCCACTTGGCAAGCGTTGGGTTGCCGTCAACCTCGAGGTCAAGTCTGACGCCGTCATCAGTTGGCACAAGCACCGCTGATTTGACCGAGCCATCGCGCCCGCGCTCAAGGAACTCGGCCATCCGCAGCAGCGTGGCTGCGCGACGCAGACGCTCTCGGTCCCCATCCACCAGCAGGCTCCCTAAACCGTTGGGCTCCGGGTTGCCCTTGCGGTGGTAGCGGGCGATCAACGCGATTAGGGCCAGCTCCCGCGGGGTGTAGCCCGGCAGGCCGGCGCCAAGGATCAGATACTTGGAGTGAAGATGATGGTCGTCGTAGTCAACGGTCTTGCCCACGTCATGTAGGACTGCCGCAGCCCAAAGCAGCTCGCGCATCCTGCCTTTGCCGGACTTGACGTCTGTGTCTCGCAACGAGTCGTACATACCCAAGGCCAGCTCGCTGACCCGGTTGGAGTGCTTCAGGTCAACCCGGTGCTGGTAGGCCAGGTTCCGCACGCTCGCCCCGCGAACATCCGGGAACAGAGGGGTCTCGGCAGGAGCCAGATACCGCTCAAAGAAGAGCCCTTCCCGCAACCCCGCCTCCGTTACCTCGACAGCTTCCATCCCGGTCACCGTGAGGACGGCCCGGACAACCACAGCTGCCGCGAGCACAATCTCACCTCGTCCAGTCTTGATTCCAGCGATCTGCCCACGCTCGGATGGTGGAAGCTCGCCTATCCGTGTGATCAGCGCATCGAGCCGGTCAGCCGTCAGCAGGTAACCCTGGACGCCGATAGATGGAAGGTCGTCCTCGTTGCGGGCTGCTGCGGCAAGGTTTCTGATCGCACCACCGACGGCAACCATTGACCCTCCGACATCCGTGATGCCAGCTTCGACTAACGCCTTAACCGCGTGTCGGCTAAGCGCCTTGATGTCCTCCGGGCTAGCCGGCTCATCGCGATCAGGCGACAGGAAGTGTTCGGTCATACGGACAGCGCCAAGCGGCCATGAGCCACAGGAAACGGAGTTCCGCGCCTCAACCTGACAGAGCTGCAGGCTGCCGCCGCCAATGTCCAACGTCCAACCGTCGGTCAGCGCGGTGGAGTTAACAGCCGCGAGCATTCCGTAGCGAGCCTCTTCATCGGTAGAGAGGACCCTCACCTCAGTCGATCCAAGCGCCTCAGCTAGGGCAACAAACTCCGGGCCGTTGCGAGCATCGCGGATGGCACTGGTGGCAACCGTGATCGTGTCTACGGCCTCGATGCCAAATGCTCGCCGGGCGTGATCGAAAAGTTCGACTGCTCGCAAGCCACGCTCAATGCCATCGTCGCTCAGGCTGCCCGTGGAATCAAGCCCTTGGCCAATGCGGACTGTCTCGTGCAGCTCATCGGCTCGGCGCCACCACTCGCCGGGCACCCATTCGTAGACGACCATTCGGAAGGAGTTGGACCCAAGGTCTTGCACAACTGTGCGGCGGGGTTCCACGATCGCTCCCTAAGAACGGCCGAGAAGTTCGATCCGATACCCATCCGGATCAGCGACAAAACAGAGGCGGGTTCCGCCTTCGCGCACTGTGTACGGCGGCTTCTCAGGTTCAATGCCCAGGCCTGAAAGCCGCTCCAACGCAAGGTCAATGTCACCAACCGCAAGGGCAATGTGGCCGTAGCCGGTGCCGATGTCGTACGGCTCAGTCCGGTCGTGGTTGAGGGTTAGCTCGAGCCGTGGCTCATCCCCGTCACCGGGAAGGTTCATGAACAAGTTGGTGGCCTCCGACCCAATTGGGATGCGCCCAACTTCCTCGAAGCCAAGTGCCTCATAGAACGCCTTTGACCGATCGAGGTCAAGGACTCGGTAGCAAGTGTGGATCAGGCGCATGCCCCCAGCCTACGGTTGCCTGTGGCGGAAGCCACAAGAACTCATACAGGTACGATGCGCGTGTGATCATCGAACGTTGTGAACATCCCGACTGGCTCTCCAACACATGGCTCGTAGTTGACGAGCCGGGAGGAACCGCGGTGTTGATTGACGCGGGCGGCCCAGTGGCCCCAATGCTGGCGCGAATTGAGGAACTGGACGCAACGCTCGCAGCAGTGCTGTTGACACACCACCACTACGACCACGTAGCTGAGCTTGCCCAAGTGCTGGAAGCTCACCCAGGGACGCCAGTACTCGCCCACCCGATTGAGCGCGAGCTGTGCGAAGGCACTACCGGAGACCTCAATCCTGGCGAGGCGATCACCTTTGGTCAGATGACCTTTGACCTGCTCCACACCCCCGGCCATACGGCTGGCATGGTCGCTCTCGTACTGCGGGGGGAAGTCTTGGAAGTCTTCACCGGCGACACGCTCTTCCTCGGCTCAGTGGGCGGCGTAAGAGCACCAGGCCATACAACCTTTGAGGACCTTCGCGCCTCCGTTATGGACACGCTTCTAGCGCTGCCGGCCGCAACGATTATCCGGCCTGGGCACAGCGAATCGTCAACCGTGGAAGCCGAACTTGAGGGCAACCAGTTTGCGCGGATCTGGCAGGGCCTTGACCCCGAGGGTTCCCGGAGCTGCACCGTCAACGGGGAGGCAGCCGAACTGATCCTGCTCGGGCCCGACTACGACGGTGGTCACAAGGCATGGGTTCGCTGGCCTGACGGGAGCGACGACCTCGTCCCCGGCTCCGTTGTAGAGCAGTGAATTGAACCGACGCGCAGCAGTTCTGCGACTGGGCCTGTTGGCCACTCTGATGGGCGCTGGGATCACCTTCTTTTTTGTCAGCGGCATCAGCGCCGGTGAGGTCCGTGACCGCGTGGACGAAGCCGGCCCATGGGCACCACTGGTCTTCATCATTGTCAGTGCGCTCCTAACTGTCGTGTTCGTTCCAGGCCCACTGTTGGCGGCGTCAAGCGGCCTTCTATTTGGAACGGCGGTTGGCGTACCAATCTCGATCGTCTCAGCAACATTGGGCGCCGTGCTTGCCTTCTCCATAGCCCGGTGGTGGGGCCATGATGCCGTCGAGCACCTTGCCGGCCCGCGGCTAGCAGCCATTCGGGAATGGATTGGAACGCGCGGTTTTCGCAGTGTCTTCTACGCACGCTTGGCGCCCGGCGCTCCCTACAGCCTCGTTAACTACGCGGCCGGTTTGGCACCGATCAGCCTGAGGGACTTTGCACTCGCGACGATGATCGGCTGCTCCCCACGGGCCTTTGCTTACACGGCACTAGGCGGATCGCTGGACAACCTCGACAGCCCGGAGGCAATCATCGCCCTCGTTGTTCTGGTCCTGATGGCACTGATCGGCTTAGTACCCCTCATCAAGGAGCGGCGCCGCAGGCTTACGGAATCGTCTGGACCTGAAACAGGCTTGTAGTGCCCGGCGTGCCGCTCGGCAGGCCAGCGGTAATGCCAATGCGATCACCTGACTTGACCCAACCCTCCTCGACGGCGCGAGCGGCTGCGTCTGCGATCAGCTCCTCAGTGACCTCATGGCGCTTCATCTCAGCGGCCCTGACGCCCCACATGATGTTGCAGCGGCGAACCGTCTCACGGCCAGGCGAGAGCGCGTAGATCGGCACGCACGGCCGGTGTGCCGAGACAAGTCGGACCGACCGACCAGAGAGCGTTGGGATCACGAGTGCCGCGAGGTTGAGGTCCCGCGCGGACTCGGCTGCAGTGTGAGCAATCGAGTACGCGGGGTCGCGGGCATCACGTTCGACGCGGTCCTCATTCCAGCGCTCAAGCGGAAGCTCAGGCTCGGTCGTCCGAGCGATCGAATCCATCATCCGGATCACAGCGACAGGGTCGGCACCGATTGCTGTCTCCTGGGAGAGCATCACCGCGTCGGTGCCATCAAGGATTGCGTTGGCGACATCTGTGACCTCCGCGCGGGTGGGCCGTGGCGCGTAGACCATCGAGTCGAGCATCTGCGTGGCAGTGATCACTGGCCTGGCGTAACGGCCAGCCATGGCAATCAGGCGCTTCTGGACGAGGGGCACCTGTTCAAGCGGCATCTCAATTCCCAAATCGCCACGGGCAACCATCACTCCGTCAGCCGCCTTGATGATCTCCTCCGCCCGTTCGACAGCCTGAGGCTTCTCGATCTTGGCGATGATCGGCAAGCGGCTGTGTTCGCGGACCTTGGCTATGTCATCTGCTGAACGCACAAACGAGAGGGCAACAAGGTCAACACCGGCCTTCTCACCAAACTTCAGGAGGTCAAGGTCGTGCTGTGACGCTGATGGCAGCGCAGCTGCCTCGCCGGGAACATTGAGGCCGCCTCGCGCGCCGACTGGGCCGCCAGCTTCGACACGCAGCTTCAACACGCCGCCGCCAGGGAGAGCTTCCACCTTGAGGCGAACAAGGCCATCAGCCAAGTAGACGGCCTCCCCAACCGAAAGCGCGTCAGCCAAGCCTGGCCAGCGCAGTGACATACGCTTCGCATTGCCCTCGAACTCCTCATTACAAACGATCTCCAGCAGCTCACCGGTAGCAAGCTCAGCAACTCCACCTTCAAGCGGGCCAATCCTCAACTTGGGGCCGGGCAGGTCCTGAAGAACGGCAACCCAGCGACCAACTTGTTTTGCAGCTGCGCGGATTCGCTCAATGTTCTCCGCGTGCTCATCGAGCGTTCCGTGGGAGAAATTCAACCGGGCAACGTCAAGGCCGGCCTCAATCATGCGGACTAAGACGTCTTGGTCACGCGAGGCCGGGCCGATGGTGGCGACGATTTTTGTTGAGCGCATCTCCTCATCAAGGTACCGCTGACCGGCCCTCAAGCTGTGAACGGCAGGTCAACGACCAGCCAAAGCCCGGTTCTCGCTCAGGGAGCTTCCATGTCGGGGAACCACTCAGTCAGGTGCTCGCGCATCGTTGTCCTGACGGCAGCCCGCTCCTCAGATGAGGCCACGCGGAACCGCATCAGCAGTTCCTTCTGCTCGCGGTACTCAACGCCAGCAACAGTCCAGCCGTTGACTAGGCGCTCAAACAGAAACTCAACTGACCGCTGCCATGCGTCCTCGCGGGCAGCGCCGGGACGGTCATGCAGGCCTGATGCCGCTTTGGCGTATTGGTCGCGTGTCTTGAGGGACATGACGCAGCGCAACTGAATTGACCCACCATCGGCCAGCGCCAGCGTGTACTCCGCATCGGGAATTGACGGAAGGTCCTCCCCGCCCCGACGTCGCGAACGTTTACCCATTCTCAGGTTTCGCGGGCTGCGGTTTCCAATAGCGAACGAACATCGCCCAGGAGTGGATCCGCGTGCCCAGCCCAAGCGGCTGACGGCTCCATCTCAGCGAGCTTGAGAATGCTCGCCCGAGCCTGCTCAGTGTCCTGATTAAAAGCACTGTGGGGAACACGCGCAAAGCCCTTGCGGCCTGTCTGAGGGTCAAGTGTGTAGAAGCAGTCGCTGACCAGAGCCAAGCGGTCGGACTCGCGCCAGAGGCCAATCAGGCCAGGTGCGTGGCCGGGCAGGTGGATCACCTTGAAGCCGGCGACCTCATCCCCCTCGTCAACGGTTCCGGCTACATCAACCGGTCCGCCGTCCCAGTGCTCAAGAAGTCTTGGCATCAACCAGCGGGCGTGCCTGTCGAGCTTGTCCATCTGGAAGTAATGCTCGCCGCCGTCGCTCTCGGCGTCAGCCTTGTCTGCCTGATGACAGAACACGGGTACCGCAAGGCCTGGCGCAACACCACGGTGGTCAGCGTGGGCATGGCCGAGGACAACCCGGTTAATGCCGCCAAAACGAGCCCCGGCTGCGGCGACTGAGTTCGTCATCGCCTTGATGCCTCCGTCAAAGACGGTTACGCCACCCTCTTCCTCAATCAGGTAGACGTTCATCGTCTTGGATGGGAATCCACCCCGGATCAACCAGACGCCATCGGCAACAGCCTCAGGCTCCGAGGCCGCGAACTTGCGGCCAATCTTGGTTCGTGTGTTGGTCAGCGCAGTGAGGCGCTCCTCAGTCTTTGACCCGCTCTCTGGCAGGGCGCCGATCTGACGGGCGAACTCAGCCCCATCGGTGTAAGCCGCGTTGGCCGTGATCTTCCCGCTTGCAACGGTGAGGACGTCACAGCCCTCCATCTCAATGCGGGCACCGGTTGGGTCCACGCCTTGGAAGCTGCCGGGGCCGGCAAAGGTACCGGTCATCAGCCAGCGCACGGCGCAGCGGTCAGCTTCAGATGTGGTCGAAACCACGCTCATCTCAAGGTCTGGGAAGGCCGCAAAGAGTTCGTCGAAATAGTCCGCTACGGCGCGTGGGCCTCTAAGGTCGGCGAAGCCAAAGATGTGGTCAACGCCATCATCGGCCCAGCAGGCAGCCATGCCCGCGGAATCGCGTGCGGCAACGGCCGCAAAGTAGGTAAGCGCCAGTGCCTGCGCCTCGGTGGTTGCTGCGTCCTTGCTGCTCATGTCCCGTCCTCCCAGTTAGGTCTTTTCGGAGTCTAGGTCGTCACGAGCGGTCGCGCATCCCAGGTTGCCGACAGGTTGGGTCGGCGCTCGGGCTCGCGTGGGTCTATCGTGGGCCACCGTGTCCGCGACACCCCGCAAACCGAACCTGAGCCGTGGCGAGAAGGTAATTCCCGGTCTCTGGCGCCTAAAACTGCCGCTGCCATGGCCACTGGTGCCACACGGCAACGCCTTTGCTGTTGCTGACGGCGACGGACTGCTGCTGATTGACACGGGTATCCACAGCGACGAGTCGATGGACAACCTTGAGGACGCGCTCAACCAGTGCGGGCTCTCCTTGGACATGGTCCACCGCATTGTTTGCACCCACGCGCACGCTGACCACGCCGGTCAAGCAATGTCAATTAAGGACCGCACGGGCGCAGAGATTCTAATCAACCCAGCGCTTGACCACATGCGTGGGTACGTCAAGGACCCGGATGGCACGTTGGATTACCGACTCTCGCGCGCCCTGCTGTGCGGAGTGCCGTCCGAAGCAGTCGAGCGTCAGCGCGAAATGCGCCGGGGAATGGACTCGGGCTTTGACCGCGTGCTTGAGGCAGACCGTGACCTGGTTGAGGGCATGACCATCCCAAGCGACTTGGGTGAGCTCAACGTCATTGAGACCCCGGGCCATGCCCCGTCACACGTTGTCCTGCATCAGCCTGAGGGCCGACTGCTGTTCAGCGGCGACCACATCCTCGGCCGTGTGTCCCTCTATTACGACGTCGGCTACACGCCAGATCCAGCCGGTGAGTTCCTCACATCACTCGACAAGGTCGCCTCGCTTGGCGCTCGCCTCTGCCTCTCCGGCCATGGCAAGCCCGTCAACGCAATCCCTGAACTGGCTGCAGCCAACAAGGCTGCCGTCGAGGGCCGGCTGCGCGCAATCCGCTCATCCCTTGCGACAGAGCCACTGAGCGCGTGGGAGATCACCAGCTTGCTCTACGAAGGAATGCCTGAGGAGCCTCGAATTGGCTGGTTCCTGCCTGAGACGCTTGCTTACCTGACGCACCTTGCCATTCTCGGCGAGGTCGTTCGTGACGAGGCTGAGCCCGTTGAGCGCTGGGCGGTAGCGCCCGCTGCGTCTTAGGCACCTCCGCCGGCCTACACTTGCTGGCATATGAGAATTGACACGCTGTTAGCTGAGAGCACCGAGCCGCTCTTTTCATTCGAATTCTTCCCCCCGAAGACTGAAGAGGGCGAAAAGAACCTCCTCGAGGCGGTCGCGGCCCTGCGCGAACTTGACCCTGCGTTTGTCTCAGTCACTTACGGCGCCGGTGGATCTACACGCGACAAGACCCTTGAGGTTGTAGACACGATCAAGAAGGAGTACGGGCTTGAGGCGATGGCCCACTTCACCTGTGTCGCAGCGACGGTTGATGAGCTCCGCGCAACCTTGGACAAGCTCTCCGAGATCGGCGTTGAGAACGTCCTTGCTCTCCGCGGTGACATGCCCGACGGAGGCGACTGGACGGCAACTGAAGGTGGTTTGAGTTATTCGAGCGAACTAGTTGAGCTGATCGACAGCGAATACCCGCAGTTCGCGATTGGCGCAGCCTGCTTCCCGGAAACTCATATTGCTGCGACGAGTGCGGAAGATGACCTTGCACACCTGACAGAGAAGGTCACCGCTGGCACGGATCTCCTCGTCACCCAACTCTTCTTTGACAACGCCGTCTACTTCGACTTCGTTGACCGGGCTCGAGCAGCCGGAATCACCGTTCCGATCGTCCCAGGCGTCCTGCCAATCACAAACATCGCCCAGCTGACCCGCATCACGTCACTCTGCGGCGCGGCTCTCTCGGACGAGCTGATGGCGGAGCTAAATGCCCGAGCTGACGACCCCGAAGCAGTCCACCAGTTTGGCGTCGCTTACGCCACGCTTCAGTGTGCGGAGCTGCTCGCCGGTGGAGCACCCGGAATCCACTTCTACACACTCAATCGCTCTCCCGCGACGAGGGCAATCCTCTCCGCACTGCGCCTTCACCGGCCCTGGGAGAACTCGAAGTCCTAGCTGGGGGTAGGTGTAGGGAACGTGACGTCGTGGGCGATCTTCGCCGTGCCGTCGCGCTGGTAACGGATGTCCACCACATCGTTCTTGCGGTAGCTCCCAATACCGAAAGCCCCTAGGAACCATCGCCAGAAGCCGAGGCTCCCTTCCTTAACAAGTTCACGGGCAACTACAAGTTCGTCGCCAGCCATTCGAAAGTCGCTGCCTTCCTTCAGTTCCACTCCGTTGACGTAGACACCAAGGGGCGGTCTGACGCCTGCAGGAAGCTGAATCCAAGTCTCGCTCATGCTCCGAGTATCACCACCTCAGGCTCCCCACGCGCTTTGACCTGCCGACGGGTCCAGCCGCCAGACCCGTCATAATTGACCCATGAGATTGATTGGAAACTTGATCTGGCTGGTGTTCTCGGGCTTCTGGCTCGCCATCACTTACTTCCTCGCGGGAATCTTGATGTGTGTCCTGATCATCACCATTCCCTTCGGCCTTCAGGCCTTCAAGCTTGCGAACTTCTCGCTCTGGCCGTTTGGCCGGACTGTGGTTGAGAAGCCGACTGCCGGAGCCGCATCGCTGATCGGAAACATCATCTGGATCATCGTCTGTGGCGTCCCATTGGTGATCATGCATCTCGCCACAGCAGTCCTGCTGGCCGTGACAATCATCGGCATTCCGCTCGCCATCGGCAACCTCAAGATGATTCCAATCTCACTGGTTCCATTTGGCAAGGAGATCGTTCCCATCACATCGGGCGCCTCCGCACCCGTGTATTACAAGCAGCCTGGCAGCAGCTCTAACAACGGCTGACCAGACGGTGAGCACTCCCAACTCCGACCTGATCTACGGGATCAGGCGCTCAGCGAGAGCCAAGCGAGTGCGCGTGACAGTTGACCGCAACGGCGTGACCGTGATCCTGCCCGAGGGTGCCAGTGATCGCACGGCTGAGACTGCAGTGGCACGGCTGGGACCATGGATCCGCGATCGGCTCGCAGAGCAGGCTGCCGCCACGGAGATTGTCCGCAGTCGCGCAGGGCGCGTCCCATGGCTGGGTGAGCTGATCCCCGTTATCGCTGAGAAGGGCCGCAGCATCGCCCGCCGTGACAGTGCCCGGATACTCGTACCCGAAGGCGACAGCAGCGCAGCACTTGAATCGCTTTACCGGCGAGCTGCGCGTTTGGAGTTCACCGAGCGCCTTGACCGCATCACAGCGGCCTGCGGGCAGAGTTGGACATCACTGCGAATTGGAGACATGAAGACCCGCTGGGCATCATGTGCGCCGGGTGGACGGATGAGCTTCTCCTGGCGGCTGATGTTGGCGCCGGCCGAGGTCCTCGAGGCCGTCGTGTGGCATGAGGTCTGCCACCTTGACGAGCCAAACCACTCGCCTCGATTCTGGGCTCTGATGGACCAGCGCTGCCCAGGGCATCGTGAGCACCGCGCGTGGCTAACTAGCCACGCCGCCGAGCTAGTCCTCTAGCGAACTCCCAGTTCCCGACGGAGAGCCTGCCAGGCGGTTTCCTTGCCCCTGCGCTCAACCTGCTTACGCCCTGCGCCCCCGATCCACGGGAGCAGACTGCCGTCACCACGCACATCCATGCCGCAGCGCAGCTTGGGCACAAACCTCTGCGGGCCTTTCAGCTGCACGCGCATCACGACAAGGTCCTCCGGCTGGAACTGTCTGATCTTCAGATCAATCGCCGCGCTAGGACTTCTGGTCGCAGCGGCAGCAGTCTCCGCCTGAAGCTGTTCAAGACCGCGCTTAAGCGAGTCCCACTGTGAACGGCGCACTTTGGCACCGTCTCGCACCACCAACCGCCAACGCTCAGCCATGACCGCCGCTCAGCGAGCGTCGATGGGTGCGTAGTTAAGGTCGCGCTGCCCTGTGTAGATCTGCCGGGGACGGGCGATCTTCTGCTCTGGGTCATCGACCATCTCAAGCCACTGTGCGATCCACCCGCTGGTGCGTGGGATCGCAAACATCACTGGGAACATCTCAGCCGGCATCCCAAGCGACTCGTAAATCAGTCCGGAGTAGAAGTCCACATTCGGGTAGAGCTTGCGACTAATGAAGTAGTCGTCCTCAAGGGCAATCTTCTCAAGCTCAACAGCGATTTCCAGCAGCGGGCTGACGCCGGTGACCTCAAAGACGTCGTCGCATGCCTTCTTGATGATCTTCGCGCGAGGGTCGTAGTTCTTGTAGACCCGGTGACCAAAGCCCATCAGGCGCTCGTTGCCAGCTTTGACACCCTCGATGAAATCAGCAACGCGGTCTTTGGACCCGATCCTGCGGAGCATCCGGAGGACAGCTTCGTTGGCTCCTCCGTGCAGTGGGCCGTAGAGCGCTGCTACCCCGGCTGCCACTGCCGAATATGGGTCAACCTGTGAGGAGCCGACGGCTCGCACGGCACTTGTTGAGCAGTTCTGCTCGTGGTCGGCGTGGAGAATGAAGAGAACATCCAATGCCCGTTCCAAGCGCGGGTCAGGCTGGTACTTCAGCTCGGCAATCTTGTAGACCATCGAGAGGAAGTTGCCCGGGTAGGAAAGGTCGTTGTCGGGGTAGACGTATGGCATTCCCCGGTTGTGGCGATAGGCAAACGCTGCGAGCGTCGGCATCTTCGAGATCAGCCGGACTACATGGCTGCGCCTGATCTCCTCATCATGGATTTCGACCGCATCGGGATAGAAGGTTGAAAGGGCGCCGACGGAGGCGAGGAGCATGCCCATTGGGTGCGCGTCGTAACGGAAACCTTGAATGAAACTCTTGAGGTTTTCGTGGACGAAGGTATGCGTGGTTACCTCGTGAGTCCAATTGGAAAGCTGGTCCGGGGTTGGAAGCTCGCCGTGAATAAGGAGGTAGGCAACCTCAAGGTAGGTCGAGTGCTCAGCGAGTTGCTCGATCGGATAGCCGCGGTACTGCAGGACTCCAGCTTCACCGTCGAGATAGGTGACGGCCGAGCGGCAAGCAGCGGTGTTCATAAAGGCCGGGTCGTAGGACCTCAAACCGTTCCCGGACTCAGGGTCCTTCAGGCCAAGCAGGTCGGTCGCACGGATCGTGCCATCCGTGATTGCAAGTTCGGCAGTTTCGCCAGAGCGACTGTCTGTAACGGAGAGGTGCGGTCCGGAGCCTTCGCTCACGGGGCGCCCTGATAACGGCTCTCGGTGGCCTCGCGCTGCCCTTGGTAGTGACTGCCAAGTCCTTCCGAGCCATACGGCGCCTCAGCTGCAGCGTCCAAAGTCATAAATGAGAGTTGCGCGATCAGCAGGCCAGGCCAGAGCTTGATCGGAATGCGGGTGAGGTTGTTGAGCTCAAGGGTGAGGGTGCCCTTCCAACCCGGATCGCAGAAGCCGGCGGTTGCGTGGACGATCAAGCCAAGGCGCCCAAGGGAGCTCTTGCCTTCGATCCTGGCAACGATGTCATCAGGAATCTCAACCCATTCGAGTGTCCGCGCAAGGCAGAACTCGCCAGGATGGATGACGAAGGCTTCACCTTCGGGAACGATGACCTCCTCGGTCAGGTTCTCCGGTGGCTCGCGCAGGTCAATCGCAGTTACCTGATGGTTGTTGAAGACTCGGAAGGAGTCGCCAAGGCGCAAATCAACTGACGCTGGCTGGATCTTGGCTGGATCCCACGGGTCAATCTTGATCCGGCCCTCTTCTACAAGGCGGCGGATCGTTCCATCTGAAAGAACTGAAACTGGTTGAGTCACAGCGGGGAGTCTGACACGGAAAGGGTCGCTTGCGCGGCCTGGTCAGTCAACCGAAACAGTTTCACGTGGCAAAGCTGAACGGACCCGGGCTGGAGCCTGAGGTTGTGGCTCACCGTGAGGACCGCGGCCACGGGGGCGCCTCGGCAGGTCGGGGCCCTTACTTCCACCGCCGTCGTCGGAGTGGTCCTCCTCCGGAACGGACTTGATTGCCCATCGAACGATGCCGAGCAGCATCAGGATCGGAATCTTGAGAACAACCATCATGAAAAACATTGTCGCGGTCATTGAACGGATTATCTTAGAGGTCTGGGTGACGTTCGTCACGCCAAAAGTGGTTGCCTGCGCGCCCGGTTGAGAAGACTCGCGGGTGACTCAGCCGCGGAGTTCAAGCGGAACGTCTGTGAAGCGGGTGAACCGCTCCAGTTCAGCAACCCGCACGAGCACTTCACGTGGGGCAAGTCGCGCAACGCGCTCAGTGCCGAACTCTTCAACGTTGAAGGATGCGAGAGCGGTTCCATATGCCATGGCGCGAACCAGAAGGTCGTGGTTGATCTCCTGATCAACGTGGGCTGCGACATAGCCAACAAAGCCGCCGGCGAAGGTGTCGCCTGCTCCCGTTGGGTCAATCACATTCTCAAGTGGATAGGCCGGAAGGGAGAAGAATCCGTCCTTGGTGAAAAGTGCTGCGCCGTATTCGCCTTGCTTGCCAACAACTGCCTTTGGACCCCATGAGAGCACCTCGCGCGCTGCGGCAACAAGGTTTGGCTTGCGGGTCAGCTGACGCAGCTCTGCGTCGTTGAGGATCACGCAGTCAACTGAAGAAACGACCTTCTGAAGCGATTCCTTGGCGATGTCAATCCAAAGGTCCATTGAGTCCATTGCGACGAAGCGGGCGTTGGTGCACTGGTCGCGCACTGCCTGCTGAATGTCAGGCTGGATGTTGGCGAGGAAGACAGTGTCCGCGTTGCGCGAGGCCTCACTGAGCTTGGGCTCAAATGTCTCAAACACTCCAAGGCGTGTCTCAAGTGTGTCGCGGGAGTTGAGGTCCCAGCCGTATTCACCAGCCCAGAAGAATGTCTCGCCGCCAGCGACGCGCTCGACGTCATCGGTGCTAGTTCCACGGGTCGCGAGGATCGCAAGGTCTTCGTCGGTGAAGTCATCACCGACAGGGCCAACCGCACGAACCTCGTCAAAGAACGAGGCCGCCAGAGCAAAGTGGGTGGCTGCTCCACCGAGCATGCGCTCACGGTGCCCGAACGGTGTTCGGACGCTGTCATATGCGATTGATCCAACGACGGTAAGGGCCATGGACGCAGAGGCTACCTGTGGCGGTGCGTTCGCGGAGTGCCGCAACGCGCCCCCCATGGGTACCCTCCCCAACATGAGAGCCATCCAAATCACTGAATTCGGCGGACCTGAAGTACTAAAGGTCGTCGAGCTGCCCACCCCTGAAGCTGCCGAAGGCGAGGTCCTGATCCGCGTCACGCGCGCCGGCTTGAACTTTGCTGACACGCATCAGCGCCAGAACGACTACCTCGCGCCATCGGAACTGCCGATGATTCCGGGCGTTGAAGTCGCCGGCGTTCGCGAGGACACGGGCGAGCGGGTTGTGTCGATGTGCGGAACCGGCGGCTATGCCGAGTACGTCAAGGTCCCGGCGATGATGGCCGTGCCAATTCCCGACGGGGTCAGTGACGAAACTGCCGTCGCGATGATGGTCCAAGGCATGACTGCCTGGCACCTCTACAAGACGATCGGCCGCGTTGCCGAGGGCGAATCAGTTGTCATCCAAGCCGGTGCGGGTGGCGTTGGCACCCTTGCCTGCCAACTCGGGCACGCGCTCGGTGCGGGCCGTGTGATCGCCGTTGCCTCAACTGAGGAGAAGCGCGCACTCTGCCTTGAGCTTGGCGCTGACGCTGCGATCTCCTCCGAGCCTGAAGGCATGCGCGACCGGATCATCGAGGCCAACAACGGCAAGAAGGTTGATGTTGTCTTTGAGATGGCCGGCGGTCAGGTCTTTGAGGAGAGCCTCAACGCTCTCGCTCCCTTCGGCCGCATCTGCGCTTACGGACTCGCCTCACGTGAGCCCAACGAGGTAAGCAACGGCAGGCTGATGCAGAAGTCATGGACTGTTGCCGGCTTCTGGCTGATGCACTGCCTGACCAAGCCCGAGATGATCGGCGAGGCCCTGGGCGACCTGTTTGCCCGCGCCGGTCGTGGCGAGCTCAAGGCAGTCGTCGGCGAGGTCTACCCGCTAGACCAAGCTGCCGAGGCACAGACCGCTCTTGGGGAGCGCCGGACCACCGGCAAAGTCTTCATCGACCCGACCGCGTAAGACCGGGGAGTGAATCCCCGCGAAAGCCTCGGCGGCGGTTCCCCCCTATGCTCCTTCGAAGTGACGACATTTGCAGACCTTGGCCTTGCGCCTGACATTCTTGAGGCGCTGACCGAGGTCGGCTACGAGACGCCGTCCCCAATTCAGGAGCAGGCGATCCCAACACTCCTCGGTGGCTCCGACATGATCGGGCAAGCCCAGACCGGTTCAGGCAAGACTGCAGCCTTCGGTCTCCCCCTCCTTCAGTACGTGGATCCAAGCGACCGCGACGTCCAGGCACTGGTGCTCACTCCGACGCGTGAACTCTGCATTCAGGTCACTCAGGCCATCCGCTCATACGGATCCAAGAAGGGCATTGACGTCGTTGCCGTATTCGGCGGCGCACCAATCAAGACTCAGCAAGCTCAGCTGCGCGCTGGCGGACAGGTTGTCGTTGGCACCGTTGGGCGCGTCAAGGACCTGATCTCCCGCCACTCCCTTGTTCTGCACTCCTGCCGCTTTGTCGTCTTGGACGAGGCAGACGAAATGCTTGACCTCGGATTCCTTGAAGACGTCGAAAAGATCTTGAGCCTTACCCCTGGTAGCCGCCAGACCGCGCTGTTCTCAGCAACGATGCCCGCAGAGATCCAGCGCCTGTCAGAGAAGTACCTCTACGACCCAGTGCACGTGAAGGTCAAGTCAGACACTTTGACCGTGGACACCGTCGAGCAGTTCTGCCTTGAAGTTCCCCAGAAGGAAAAGCCGGATGCCCTTGCCAAGGTCCTGAAGGCCGAACGGCCAGATCAGGCAATCGTCTTTGTTCGCACCAAGATCGGTTGCGACCGCCTGTTCAAGAAGCTCAAGGACGAGGGTATGAATGTCCGCGCACTGCACGGGGATATGAGCCAGGGCTCCCGCGATGGAGTGATGCTCGCGTTCAAGGGTGGCCGTGTGCCAGTCCTTGTCGCCACTGACGTAGCTGCCCGCGGTCTTGACGTCAGCACCGTCACCCACGTCATCAACTTCGATGTTCCTAACTCCCCTGACACGTACGTTCACCGCATCGGACGAACTGGCCGCGTTGGGCGATCAGGTCGCGCCGTGACCTTCTACGAGCCAAAGCAGGCCTCAGACCTCGCTGCCATCGAGAAGCACACCTCGACCAAGATGACCCCTTGGGAGGCTGGCGCCAAGACAAAGCCGCAGACGACAACTGCTCCACCCAAGCGTCACGAGAAGCCAAAGCGTGAGCCAGAGAACGGCACGCCGCCAAAGCCTGAGGAGCCCAGCGTCAAGCTGATCGCCTCAGTGGGCCGTGCCGACAAGGTTGAAGTCCGCGACTTGATTAGCGCCCTGACAAAGCTTGGCCTTGAAGGCGAGCAGATCAAGAACGTCACAGTTCTAGAGCGTTTCAGCATGCTTGAAGTCCCAGCCAGCGAAGCTGAGCGCGTCTGCCGCGAAGCCTCCGGCGCAAAAGTCGGCAACGGCGAGCTGAAGCTCGAACGCTCAGCAGGCTAGACTGCCAGTCATGTCAAAAGCAACCATGAACACCACACAGGGCGTAATCGAAATCGAGTTCTTCGACGAGGACGCACCAAAGACAGTTGAAAACTTCCGCAAGCTTGCGGCCGACGGCTTTTATGACGGCCTCAGCTTCCACCGAGTCATCAAGGACTTCATGATCCAAGGCGGCTGCCCAGACGGCAATGGCACCGGTGGCCCCGGCTACACCTTTGAGGATGAGTTCAATGACCACAAGGTCATTCGTGGCGCATTCGCAATGGCAAATGCTGGCCCGAACACCAACGGTTCACAGTTCTTCCTTGTCACCGCCGCAGAAACACCTTGGTTGGACGGTAAGCACACCGTCTTCGGTGAGGTAACGAGCGGTTTGGACGTGATGGACTTGATCGAAGCTGTCGAGACCGACGGTCGCGATGCTCCAATTGAGCCGCAGGGCATCATCAGCATCACCCTTGCTGACTGACCCGAACTTCTAGTCCAGACATAGTCGGGCTGTTCAAGGCAACACCGCTGCGGTAGCGTTAGGCACAGGTGGCGTTGCTCTCTGGCTGCGCACAACAAGATTCACCCAACAAGGGAGGGGCGAACTAATGTCCAGCACTCACGAAGCACCGGTAACCGAGGGAAGCAGCAGCACCTACGGATCTGCCAGCACGATCAACGTTGACAACCCCGCCACAGGCGAGATCGTCGGCACAATCGACATCACAACACCTGACCAGCTTGCCGAAATGGCCGCCCGCGGTCGCGCAGCTCAGCCTGGCTGGGAAGCACTTGGTTTTGCAGGCCGCGCCGAGGTATTCGCGCGCTGCCAGAAGTGGATCATGGACAACAAGGAAGAGCTGATCGAGACGATCATCTCCGAGACTGGCAAGACTTACGAAGACGCTCTTCTCGCTGAGATCAGCTACACGGCCGGAGCATTCAAGTACTGGGCCAAGGAGGCTCCAGAGTTCCTCGCTGATGAGCGTGTAAAGACCTCATCCCCACTGGTTAAGGGCAGGAAGCTCGTTGTCCGTCACGCCCCAGTTGGTGTTGTTGGCGTGATTGGTCCTTGGAACTTCCCAATGACCAACTCGTTTGGTGACTGCATCCCTGCCATGGCTGCTGGCAACAGCGTCATTCTGAAGCCAAGTGAGGTCACACCGCTTACCTCCCTTGTCGTTGCCAAGGGCATGAAGGCCTGTGGCATTCCCGAGGGCGTATTCCAGGTCGCAACCGGAGACGGAACAACTGGCTCCGCGTTGATTGACAACGTCGACTTCATCATGTTCACGGGCTCTACCCGTACGGGCAGGAAGGTCGCCGTCAAGGCTGCCGAGAATCTGATCCCTTACGGCCTTGAACTGGGTGGCAAGGACCCGATGATCGTGATGGCCGACGCTGATGTTGAGCGGGCCGCGAACTTCGCTTCCTACTTCTCAATGAACAACGCCGGACAGGTTTGCATTTCAGTTGAGCGTGTCTACGTTGAGGCGCCGATCTATGACGAGTTCGTCCAGAAGGTCACTGACAAGGTCAAGACTCTCCGTCAAGGTGCGTCAACCGGACCGGGTTCGATCGACCTCGGCGCGGTGATCTTCCAGCCACAGATCGACATCGTTGAGGCCCATGTCAACGACGCTGTCGCTAAGGGCGCAAAGGTCCTTACGGGTGGGCATGCCAAGCGTGAGGGCGGCCGGTTCTTTGAGCCAACCGTTCTTGTTGATGTTGACCACACGATGGACTGCATGACTGAAGAGACTTTCGGTCCGACCTTGCCAATCATGAAGGTCGACAGCGTTGACGAGGCGATCCGCCTTGCCAATGACTCGGTCTACGGACTTCAGGCCACTGTGTTCTCCGGCAACATCGAGAAGGCGGAGGCAGTCGCAAGGCAGCTCGAGGCCGGGGCTGTGTGTGTGAACGACTGCCAGGTCAACTACACGGCACTTGAGATTCCGATGGGCGGCTGGAAGACCTCCGGCGTTGGCGTTCGCCACGGCGCCCCGGGTATCCGCAAGTACACCAAGTCGCAGACCATCCTCGTAACTAAGTTCTCGTTTGGCAAGCAGGACATGTACATGCATCCCTACTCGGCCAAGACGACCAACCTGTTCGCCAAGGCGCTCGGGTTCCTTTACGGCCGCGGCCGCAACAAGAGTCAGTAGTAGGAAGCACCGCTGCTCGCGCTCGCGTTTGCAGCGTCATCGTCGATTGTCTGGGGGGCCGGTGACTTTCTCGCCGGCTACCTTGGTCGGTCGCGCCCTGTCCTGACAGTTGCCGCCGTCTCACAGGTTTCCAGCCTCCTGCTTGGCACGGCCCTGATGCTTGCGCTTGGGCAACACCTGCCCACAGGTGCACCACTTTGGTACTCCCTAGGCGCGGGTGTCTGTGGTGGCTTCGGCCTACTGGCCCTCTACCGGGCGTTATCGATTGGGATCATGAGCATCGCAGCACCAATCAGTGCCCTTGCAGCTGGCGTTCCATTTGTCTGGGGAATGGTCCGCGGGGACAGTCCCCGGACTCTTCAGCTGGTCGGGGCCGGTATTGCGCTCCTGGGCGCTCTGCTGGCCGCTAGAGAGCCCTCCCACGCGCATGTACCGCGGGAGAAGTTCAGAGAGTCAGTGCTGCTTGCCCTCTTCAGCGCAGTCGCGTTGGGTACCGGCCTCGTGTTCCTCGGCTATGCCGCCCCTGGTGGAGCCATGCCAGTCCTTGTGGCTGATCGAATCGCAACCAGCGCAATCACCTTGCCTCTCGCGCTGGTGATGGGTCAAATCGGACGCAGTCAAATGCGAGGTCTGTGGCCCATGATTGCCGTAGGAGCCTTCGACACAACAGCCAATGTTCTCTACATCTACGCGTTCCGGCGTCACGGAATGATGTCGATGGTTGGAGTACTTGCCTCGCTCTACCCAGTCACGACTGTGCTGTTAGCGCGGGCAACCCTCAAGGAGACGCTGGAGCGACACCAAGCCATTGGCGTGGGCGTTGCCCTTGCTGGCGTCGCGTTGATCGCCGTCTGACCGCGCCCTTGGGCTCAGCGGTTGGCGCAAGCGTCAATGCCGAGCGATTCCCAGGTGACACGCTCACGCTGGGCGATCTGTGTGGTCTGGTCCGCGACGCTGCGCATGACGATGACTGCGTCGCCGCCGAGTGTCAGGTTCTTGGCGCCCTTGGAAAGGATCGCGGCCTGCTCGCCCACCAGCTGAACGGCGAGGTCATAGCTCGCCTTACTGTCAGACGGTGGCTTAAGTGCCTTGAGGCTGCGGGTCAGCTGGTTGCTGATCGCCGAGGACTGGTTGAGGAAAGGACGGACCTGATCTGCACCGCTGGGATCCGCAACCAAGGCCAGAGCCTTATGGGCCACATCACACGCGCCGGAGACCTTGTCGTGGAGCTCTCCTGAGTCGAGGGTGTTGCTTCCACACCCCATGCCGCCCGTTGCCAGCATGACCGCCGCGATGCCAAGGGCAATCCGGCGCAGACTCACCGCAGGTTCACTCCCAGGAGTTGCTCTAGCTCAATGATCGTCTCAGCGGAGTCGGTGTGGTGAATAGCAGCCATTCCCAGCTCGCGAGCAGGGTCAAGGTTGAAGTGCAGGTCGTCCACGAAGACGCACTCCCCGGGCTCGACCCCTGCGCGCTCAGCGCCAAGCAGGTAGATCTCAGGGGCAGGCTTGCGCATGCCCTCATGGCCTGAGATAACAACACCGTCAAACAGTTCATCCAGCAGATGCTGTGGGTAGCGGCGAGTTCCCCATGAGTTGGAGACTAGCCCGGTGCGAATACCGCTGTCGTGCACTTTGCGGACCGCGTCAATCATCGCGTCGTCAGGGCCGACAAGACCAAACAGGCCGTCAATCAGTCCCTCCGGCTCAACGCCGATCAGCTGGGCGAAGTGGGGCTCAAACTCAGATTCGTCGATCAGTCCACGCTCAAGGTCAAAGAGGAGCGACTGGGCCTCAGGGTCAGTCCTGAAAGCTGTTCCAATCGCCTCGGCATCAACATCGTTCTCCTCGCAGAAGGCGCGGAACGAGGCGAATAGGTCGGTCGTCATGACTCCGCCCCAGTCAACCAGCAGTGCTGTCTTGCGCTCAGACACTGGCACCCTCGGAGATATCCAACGCTCGCTGTGCCAGCTGAACTACGCCATCGCCAAAGCCTTTTAGGAACTCATCATCGCTGGCGCCTGAGCTGGCGCGCTTGTAGTTGCCCTCCATAAACACGACGGCCTTCCAGATCGCGAGCGCTGTGTACCAGTTGAGGTTGTGCATAGACCGGCCACTCTTCTCCTCATAGCGCGCGACCAGCTCCGCACGCGTGGCAAACCCCTCGTTGCGTGTAACTGCGCCGAGTTCAAACATTCCGCGGTCCGGGTCAGCCCGGTCACTCCAGAGGGTGCAGAGGTAACCAACGTCGGCGAGCGGGTCGCCGATTGTCGCCATCTCCCAGTCAAAGATTGAAACCAGGCGAGCCGGTGCGCCGTGGGCGTACATCGTGTTACCGAGCCGGTAATCACCGTGGACAATCGTTGCGGGTCCGGACTCAGGAAGGTTCTCTCTCAACCAATTGCCGACCTGCTCGACCGCTGCGATCTCCCGAGTCTTGTTGTGATCCCAAAGCCCAAGAAAGCGGCTGACTTGGCGATCAAGGTAGCCGGTTGGCTTGCCGAAGCCCTCAAGCCCGGCAGCTTCCCAATCCACGGCGTGAACCTCTACAAGAGCGTCAACAAGTTCGTCGCCAATGCGGCGATGCTCCTCTGGTGTGTTGATTCCGTCAGGGACTGTGTCAACGATTACATCCCCATCAACACACTCCATTACGTAGAAGTCAGAGCCGATGACCGCATGGTCACCGCAGGCGGCAAATACCTTGGGTGTTCTGGCGTTCGTCCCCTCAAGGGCGGAGAGCAGTCGGGCCTCTCGCAGCACATTGTGGGCCGTCGGCGGCAGCGGTCCCCGAGGAGGACGGCGCAGAACAGCAGTACGATCACCCCGCTTGAGCAGGTAGGTGATGTTGGAATGTCCGTCGCCTACGGGCTCAAGGCTAGGCAGCCCAGTTCCGGGGGCAAACTCGTTGGAGTCAAGGAACTCAGCCAGCGGCTCAAGGACGACAAGAGGCTCACGATCGTTAGCCGCGCCCTCGGCGTGAGTTAGGACAATGTCATCTGGCGCGATCGGGGTTGGCACCCGGGGTACTCTACTTCCCGCCGTCCTGTAACTTCTTCTTATACCCGTTGGAATATTCCAACGTTCTCTAGATGAGGTACCGAATTGCCGCGACTCAAGCAGCTGCGACGTGAAGCGCTAATCAACATTGCTATCGACGTCATAAATGAACGCGGGTTGACTGGCTGAACGTTCCGCACACTGGCCAAGGAGGCGGGGACAACAACTGCCCCGTTCACATACGAGTTCGGTTCTAGGGCAAAGATGCTGCAGGCAATCAGCGAGCAGGCTTGGGAGAAGCTCGGATCGGGAGTCACCGTCGAAGTCAAGCCCGGCGACAGCCCCGTCGCTGTCCTGAAGGCTGGTTGCGACCAGTGGATACCCACCAACCCAGCTGACATCCCTTACCTGCGTGTCTACCTGGAGATGTTCTTCCACAGCATTGACCAGCCGGACCTCAACCAAGCCGTCTCCGTTGTGAACGGGGATGGCGCCCGCCGTTGGGTCGACATTGTCAAGGCAGCTCAGAAGGCTGGTGAAATCGACCCCGCCCGTAACCCGGAGGACATCCTCACGATCCTCTGGTCTGTGACCGATGGCCTGCTGCTCGGGGCAGCAGCCCACCCCGACTACTTCAGCAAGCAGCGCCTCACCCGAGTCTGGGAAGAGGCCTTCGCGCCAACGGCCTTCAGGCGTTTACCTTGGTGCTACCAGCGGCTAGTAACTACTTTGCTGCGCGTGTAGAACCGCACAGCATCACTGCCGTTGGCATGAAGGTCCCCGTCAATGGAGTCCTTCCAGCCAGAAAATGGGAACCAGGCAACCGGCGCTGCCACACCAACGTTGACGCCAACCATGCCTGCCTCAACGCCGTAGCGGTAATCACGAGCGGCCTTGCCTGAAGAAGTGAAAATCACCGAAGCGTTGCCGTAGCGGGATGCGTTGACCAGCTCAAGTGCCTCAGCAAGGTCAGCCGCCCGGGTGATTGCCAGAACAGGGCCAAACAGCTCTTCGCGGATCACATTGTGGTCAGGGCCGGCGCCATCAATAATTGTTGGGGCCAGCTCGGCGCCGCCAGGGCCGCCGTCCCTACGGCCATCAAGGACGATCTCGCAACCGCCAGCTTCAGCAGCGGCAATCTCTGCCTCAATCCGCTCACGCGAGGCCGGTGTGACAACCGGGCAGACATCCGTGGCAGGGTCAGCACCATCACCAGTCACAAGCTTGGATGCCGCCTCAACGACAAGCTGAAGGGTTCTGTCCTGCTCTTCCTTGCTGCCAACGAGCACTGCGACTGAGCCGGCCAAGCAGCGCTGGCCTGCTGCGCCAAAAGCTGAACCTAGAACGCCCTGGGTCATGACATCCGGGTCCGCATCGGGCATTAGGACCATTGAGTTCTTGGCACCACCGAGGGCCTGGCAGCGCTTGCCAACCTCAGCGCAGCGCGTTGCGATAATCCGCGCAGTTGTCGCAGAACCAACAAAGGAAACACCGTTGATGCCGGGGCTTTCAAGAATTGCCTCGACGCAATCACGGCCACCGTTGACCAAGTTGACTACGCCCTTGGGGATCTCATCAATGCCATCAATCAGCTCCATGATCCGCATTGAGACAAGTGGGTCCTGCTCGCTTGGCTTGAGGATGAAGGTGTTCCCGCAGGCGATCGCGTAAGGAAGAAACCAGAGCGGGATCATCGCCGGGAAGTTGAACGGGGTGATCGCTGCGATCACACCTACCGGCTGGCGCACCAGCTCAACATCAACACCGGTGGCAATGCCCTCCAAGTTCTCGCCTTTTAGGAGAACTGGGATGGCACACGCGTGCTCAACTGATTCGATGCCGCGGCCAACCTCGCCGAACGCATCATCAAAGGTCTTCCCCATGTCGGTTGTCAGCAGCCGAGCGAGTTCCTCGCGGTGAGCGTCCAGCACCTCACGCAGTTTCATCACCGCACGGGCCCTGACCATCGGGCTTGTTGCCCGCCACGCCGGGAATGCTGCCCGCGCTGCAGCTACGGCTGCCTCAACCTCCACCGCTCCTGAGAGCGGTACTTGGGCAAGAACCTCGCCGGTTGCCGGATTGCGGTCCTCAAGGCGATCGCGTGAAGGGTCAACATCAACGAACTGTCCGCCAACGTAGTTGCCAATCAGTTTGCCTGTTTCAGGTGCTGTTGTGGCCATGTGTCCACGATACCCGCGTGATGCTCGGTATCAGCGACCTTTCCAAACTGGGTCGCGCTTCTCAGCAAAGGCAAGAGCGCCCTCTTGGGCATCCTCACTGGTGAAGACTGGTGCGACGATTGCTTCCTGCCCGTCCCAACCTTCTGCCTCAGACCAGTCAACTGCCTTGGTGAGGATCTCCTTGCTTGCCCAGACGGCAAGTGGGCCGTTGACGCTGATCGCGCCGGCCAGTTCAATAGCTGCGTCAACAGCGCCGCCAGCCTCAGCAACACGGTTGACCAAGCCAACCTCATAGGCACGCTCTGCGCTGATTGGATCACCCGTAAGAGCCATCTCCATCGCAATGTGGAACGGAATGCGGTTAGGGAGACGCAGGAGTGCTCCACCGGCGGCAACAAGGTTGCGCTTGGCCTCTGGAATACCGAGCTTTGCGCCCTTGGCCGCGACGATCAGGTCGCAGGCAAGTGCGATCTCCATGCCTCCAGCAACAGCGAATCCTTCGATCGCGGCAATAAGTGGCTTCTTAGGCCCCTTCTTAGCAATACCGGCAAAGCCGCCTTCCTCCAGGAAGGGAAGCTCACCACGCATGAAGGCCTTCAGGTCCATGCCTGAGCAGAACGCGCCACCGGCACCGGTGAGTACGCCAACCCGGAGTGATTCCGTGGCATCAAGATGGGCAACAGCGTCAGCCAGGCCTTGGGCAACAGCTCCGTTTACGGCGTTGCGAGCCTCTGGGCGGTTGATGGTGATGATGAGGACGCCATCGCGCTCCTCTGTAAGTACTGCCTCTGGGGTTTCAGTCATGGATTGGAGGGTACGGGAATCAGCCGGTCGGGGTAAGGGTTAGGCTTGACCCGTGGCACGTGTCTCCAAGCCAATCGAGGACCGAGAAAGGCTTTCGCCGCCTCAACGCCGAGCGTTGATCCTTGATGCAGCCAACCGATGCTTCGCGCGGGACCCAGACTGTTCGCTACGCGACATCGCAGAGGAAGCCGGAGTTTCACGCCAGCTGGTGCAGCTCTACTTCCCTGGTGGTGGCGTCGGGCCAGTCGCCGACGTCCTCTTCACCGAGTTCCTTGCCCAAGCCCCATGGCTTCTGGCTGACCTGCCCGAAGCCACTAGTTACACGCCCGATGAAATTGGTGCCCGAGTTGAGGTCATCGTTGGTCGTGGCCTTGATTGGGCAGAGGCGACGCCCGGAGCTTGGCTTTTTGGACCAGGCCGAGACCTGCTGGGGTCTGGCATTGGACAACGCTGGGAAGAGACCCAGCAAGCTATTGCGGCGATGATTTCCTCATTTCCGCCCTTCAAGCTCGACGACTCTCCGCTGACAAGGACTGTTATTCACTCGGAGTTGCGTGCGCTTGAGGTCCTGATCCACGCATGGCGGACTGGTCAGATCTCCCGCGAGGACTGCGAGACGGCGGCGATCCTGCGCTTCACCAGTCTCTTCGTAACAACCCTGCCTGCGCTGAATTAATACATTCAGAGTGCCCTCTGGGTATATCTGAACCGATATAGTTTCACTATGCAGGTTCAAGCCGTAATTCGCGATGCTCGGCAGGCAGCAGGCCTTACGCAGAAAGCGCTGGCCGAACGCGCTGGTACATCCCAGCCGACAGTTGCTTTATATGAATCAGGCAAGCGCGACCCAAGTGCCTCCACCCTCGTTCGCCTTGTGGAGGCCTGCGGCGGGCGGCTCACAGTTGAAGCCGGCCATCAGTGCCTCAGGACACCGAGTCAAGCCGAGCTGGAACGGGTTGGCAGGCAGCTTGTCGACGTCCTTGAGCTTGCTTCAAAGCTTCCAACCAAGCACTCACCTGAACTTAAGTTTCCAAGGCTGCCCGAATGACCCTTGCCGACAAAATTGTCGCGCTCCATGAGTCGCTCAGCGGGAAGCAGATCCCCCATGCCTTTGGCGGTGCGATCGCACTCGCCTATTGCACCCTTGATCCTCGAGGCACAAGCGATATTGATCTGAACATTTTCGTGCCAGCGTCCACCCCCGAGGTGGCCCTTGCCGCGCTTCCTAGCGAGGTCGTGGATCGCGACAACAAGCTTGGCAATCTGCCGCGCGACGGCCAAGTTCGACTTTGGTGGGGTGAGCATCCTGTCGACCTGTTCTTTGACTATGTGGCTCTCCACGAACAGGCCTCCAAGAACTCCCGAATGGTGCCATTCAGCGGAACTCACATTCCGGTGCTCGGGCCGATTGAACTGGCCACCTTCAAAGCAATGTTTGACCGGACTCGCGACTGGGCTGACCTTGAGGCGATGGTCGAGGCCGGGTCGGTTCAGATCTCCAAAGTAGTTGAACTTGTCGCTGGACTGGCCGGGCCCAATGACCCTCGGGTCGGCCGCTTGGCCGGCCTAGTCGGCTGAGGCCTAACCAAACAGAGTTAGGTCGGGTTCGCGCTCACCGCGCACCACGGCTAGGTCAACCTCAACGCAGGCAATGCCGCGGCTCTCGGCAAGCACCGCAGCCTGGGGCCGGATTTTCTCGGCGACCAGCACGCCCCGGCAATCGGCCATAGCCGGGTCAAGGCGGATGCGTTCCAGATAACGGCTGAGCTGCTCAACCGCATCGATGGTCGCCTGGCGCTTGACCTCAACAGCAATCCAACCGTCCTCGCCGTCGCGACACATCAGGTCAACTGGCCCAATGTCTGTTGCCCACTCGCGCCTGACAAGGCGGAAGCCCTCGCCACACCAGTGGGGCGCCTCGGCAAGCGCGGCCTGAAGGTCCTTCTCAATCCCGTCCTTCTCAAGTGATCCAGCCTGCCCCATGTCATGGGTGACATCGGAATGGACCTTGGTGATGGTGATCTCAAGCCGATCCTCAGTCTTGCCGGCCTTCTTACGGATCACGATCTTGGTGACAGGATCACCCTCCTCCTCAATCACCGTTGGCGGGGTCATCCAGTTCTGAGGTTTATAACCACCAGTGTCTGCGTGGACCATCACCGACCCGTCCTCTTTGATCATCAGCAGTCGCAGCGCGTCGGGCAGGTAGGCCTCAGCCCGGCCCGTGTAACGCACTTCACATTGGGCAACGATCAAACGCACGCTGTCAGCCTATGCCGCTGATGCGGTGATTGCCTTGGGCTCACTGTCATCCAACCATTGGACGAGCTGGCTGACCTCGCGGTCAGGGCCAAACGAGAGGGCTTTCTCGCAAGCCGTGCGACAGTCAGTCCTGTGGTCGGTCTTGGCAAGGGCATGGGCGTAACGCGACCATGCTGTTGGCCAATCCGGGTCGATCAGCGTTGCCTCATGGCATGCCTGGACTTCACCACCAACGTCACCCTCTAGTTGCCGCACAAGCGCGAGGTCAAGGAGGATCTCCGCGCCGGCGCCCTCAGCGCGGGCCCGTTCAAACGACTCCCTCGCAAGCACCCGGTCATGGCGCTTGAGGCTGATCCGCCCAACCCGTGCCCACGCATCAGGGTCAGCTGGCCTCAGCTCACAGACCAGGCGGGCACTGTCCAACGCTGGTCCCCACGACCCCATCGCCTCATAAATCCGGGCGGTGAACCTATGGGCGCCGGGGCTGTCGGGCTCAACCTTGACCCAGTCCCGCGCTGCACGGGCAGCCGCCGGGTAGTTACTGGCCTGGAGGAAAGCTGATGCGAGCTGGCGCAGGACAACAGGGTCGTGCGGTGAGGCGTTACGGGCATAGACCAAACGCTTGGCTGCGAGGTCAGGGTCGCCTTCAGCCAAAGCATGGGCGGCAGCAGTCATGAACCGTTCAACACGGTCGGCAGCCTCGTCCGGCACACCGAACTCGACGTACTGAAGCGAGCCGGCCGGGACAGTCCTGATCCCAACGGCAAAGGTTGCTCGCGCCCACTGGTCACTAGGTCCGCCTTCACCCGTGAAGTAAATGCCGTTGACCGAACCAACGCCCCACTCCGGATACGAAAGGCAGCGGGCATAACGGTGGACAACTGAGCGGTCCGGCATGCGCGAACGGAAAGGGTCGTGGACGGCTTGGTCTTTGGCAGCTGCCCTTGCACGTTCCTCTGCCTCATAGGCCCTCTGGCCGGCCTCCTCGCGTGCCTTTCGGGCTGCTGCTGCCGAGGCCCGCACAGCATTACGCGAGACCAGCCCACCACGGGAGTCCTCTGCCAATGACTCCAACTGATCCGCAGCCCGGTTGATGGCCTGAAGATGATGCTCGTGCTCAATCTGCTTGCCCTTGGGCGCAATGTCTGGATGCCACCGCTTCGCCATCTTTCGACGGGCAAGCTGAACCTGCCGCTTATCGAACGGGGCCTCAAGCTCTAGGAGCAGAAGCGACTGTTCGACGTCAAGGATCTCGGAGGCCATAGCCCACAAAGGTACCGCGCCCGCTGTCAGTCAGACAACCCCCTACCTTGGATCCAATAAGCGAAGAGCGCCTTTGCGTCCTATGCTCCACTGCTTAATGGCCGGCGAGTTCATCTACACCATGAAGGGTCTCTCCAAGACCCATCTCCCAGACCGCAAGGTCTTTGAGGACATCACCCTTGCGTTCTACCCGGGCGCCAAGATTGGTGTGCTCGGATACAACGGCTCGGGCAAGTCAAGCCTCCTGCGCATCATGGCCGGAATGGACACCGACTACCGCGGGAGCGCAACGCTCTTGGCGGGCGCCACAGTAGGAATCCTCGAGCAGGAGCCACAACTTGACGAGACCAAGGATGTACTTGGCAACGTTGAAGAGGGCATGGGCGAAACCAAGGCCCTGCTTGACCGTTTTAACGAACTTGCCGCCAACTACTCCGACGAGACCGCGGACGAGTTTGCCCGCCTGCAGGAGCAGATCGACGCAGTCGACGGCTGGAGCCTTGACACGACCCTCAGCGTCGCAATGGACGCGCTACGCCTGCCGCCCGCTGATGCTGATGTCAGCAAGCTCTCCGGTGGTGAGAAGCGCCGTGTTGCCCTCTGCCAGCTGCTGCTGAAGAAGCCTGACCTGCTGCTGCTGGACGAGCCAACCAACCACCTCGACGCAGAGTCCGTTGCCTGGCTTGAGCAACACCTTGCCGAATACCCGGGAACCATCGTCGCCGTGACCCACGACCGGTACTTCCTCGACAACGTCGCCGGGTGGATTCTGGAACTTGACCGCGGCAAGGGCATCCCTTACGAAGGCAACTACTCCGGGTGGCTTGAGCAGAAGCAGAAGCGCCTTGCCCAAGAGGAGCGTGAAGACTCCGCCCGCCAGAAGACAATCCAACAGGAGCTTGAGTGGGTTCGGATGAACTCCTCCTCCCGCCGGGCCAAGCCAAAAGCGCGAATCAACCGTTATGAAGCACTGCTGGCCGAGGACCGCAATGTTGACCTTGGCAGCGTTCAGATCCACATCCCGGCAGGGCCACGGCTTGGCGGGGTTGTTGTTGAAGCTGACGGCCTGACCAAGGGCTACGGAGAGAAGCTCCTGTTTGAGAACCTCTCGTTCACCCTTCCACCCGGCGGAATTGTTGGCGTAATTGGCCCCAACGGCGCAGGTAAGACAACTTTGATGCGGTTGATCACTGGCCAAGAGGAGCCCGACTCCGGCAAGCTCACGCTCGGCGAGACAGTCGAGCTTGGTTACGTTGACCAGTCCCGCGACTCACTTGACCCAGAGAAGAATGTTTGGGAGGAGATCAGCGGTGGTGATGAGCACATCATGGTCGGCGACCAGAAGGTCAACAGCCGTGCTTACACCGCCTCATTCAACTTCCGCGGCGGAGACCAGCAGCAGAAGGTCGGCAAGCTCTCCGGTGGTGAACGCAACCGCGTTCACCTCGCCAAGCTCCTTAAAGAGGGCAGCAACCTGCTCCTGCTTGACGAACCGACCAATGACCTTGATGTAGACACGCTCCGCGCGCTCGAAGAGGCACTGCTCTCATTCGGCGGCTGCGCTGTGGTCACATCGCACGATCGTTGGTTCCTCGACCGAGTAGCTACTCACGTCCTCGCCTTCGAGGGTGACTCAGAGGTCGTCTGGTTCGAAGGTAACTTCGAGGCCTACGAGGAAAACCGCCGCGAGCGCCTTGGCGAGGCTGCTGACAGGCCGCACCGCATCAGCTACAAGAAGCTGACCCGGTAGTTCCCTCAGACCAGCGGTTCAATCAGCGCAAGCAAATCCGCCGCTGAGTTAGCCACAGCATCAGCCTCAGTAAGCGCGGAGGCCTGATGCGGACCTGTGGCAACGGCAATGACTCCAACCCGGTCAGCCCGGGCGCAGGCGATGTCCCTAGGCGTGTCGCCGATGATGACAGTGCGCTCGCGCGGCCATGCGGCACGACCCCGTGTGGCACGGGCACGGGCAATGCCCGGTAGGACAGCGCGATCCTCATGGTCTGAGCCATACGCCCCGGCTTCAAAGTCAAAGTGGCGTGAAATCCCAGCGGCGCCAAGCTTCAGTGCTGCAACACGGTCAATGTTTCCGGTCACCAAGCCCATCACCAGGTCGTCGCGTGGCGACAACCCTGAGACCAGCTCAGATACGCTAGGCAGGACACAGTGGGTGAGGTCTGGTTCCACCGTCGCACCGTAAATCTCCACTGCTTTTGTGATCACACGGTCCGCGAGCGGCGCGAACTCCTCGGCGTCCACCCCAGCCTCACCTGCCAGCACCCGGATTATCTCCCTGTCAGTGCGACCACCTGGGTCAATGCTCTGCACAGTGGGTACCTCACGGCCGATTGCTTCCGCTGTGGCTATCTCCAACGCGCGGCCGTGCGCTTGTGCGGCTCCGCTGACAAGCGTGCCGTCCACATCCCAAAGAATCAGCAGGCGGCTTTCGGTCAACGGTTGAAGTCAACGTCAGCCGGGAGACTCAACGCGTACTCGGCGATCAGCTTGGCTGAGAGCTCAATATCGCTCAGCTGTACAACCTCAACCGGGGAGTGCATGTAGCGCAGTGGAACTGAGACAAGGCCAGTTGGAACGCCATCGCGTGAGATGTTGATCGCGTCAGCATCCGTGCTGGTCGTGCGGCCATCAGCAGCGATCGTGTGGTCAATCTTTTTGGCTTCAGCCACATCAACAAGGCCGTCGCTGACAACAGGGTGCAGGTTTGTGCCGCGCGTGATCGATGGCCCTGATCCCAGTGGGGATTCGCTCAGGGCGCCGGTTTCAACACCAGGTTGGTCCGTTGCGAAAGTGACGTCGACGGCAATGGCAACATCAGGGCGGAGTCTGTGGGTGACGGTTGTAGAGCCACCAAAGGTTGTCTCCTCCTGGCTTGCTGCCACAGCGACAACGTCAAACGCAGCGCCGCCAGCCTCGGCGACTAGGCGCGCTGCCTCAAGGGCAACAAAGCAGCCAATCCTGTTGTCCATCGCGCGGGAGGCAAGGCGTCCGTTGGGCAGCTCGAGTGGCTCAACAGCAATCACGCCAACATCGCCAACTCGGACAAAAGTCTTGGCGTCGTCAGCATCCTTGGCACCAATGTCGATGTGGAGGTCCTTGATCTTGGCGGACTTGCCGCGCTCCTCAGTTTCCATCAGGTGAATTGGCTTGCGCGCAATCACGCCGGGGATCTTGCCGTTGCGGCCTGCGATCTCAACCCGCTGGCCGATCAGAACAACTGGGTCCCAGCCGCCGACCTGCTGGAAGCGGAGGAAGCCCTTGTCGTCAATGTGACTGACAATCAAACCGATCTCGTCAATATGGCCAACAACGGCGAGTGTGCGGCCGCTGCCCGTTCCCTTGACGCGGGCGGTTGACGACCCAACTAGGTCACCTTCAACTTCGTCGGTGAACTTCGAGGCCGCCTCGCGGAAGACCGCGGCAGCCGCAGCTTCACGGCCTGATGGGCCGGGTGCGCGAAGGAGTTGAAGAAGAGTGTCAGGGGCAGTCATGAGACACCAGCGAGGTTACGCAGAACATAGGGCAAGATGCCCCCATGGCGGAAGTAATCCGCTTCCTTCGGCGTGTCAATGCGGACCTTGACAGTGATTGCCTTACCGTCAGCGGTGATGTCGAGAGTTGTGGGTACATCGCCGTTGCCAATGTCTGGAATCTCGAATGTCTCGTGGCCGGTCAGCCCAAGTGACTCAGGTGTTTCACCATCAAGGAACTGAAGTGGCAGAACGCCCATGCCCACAAGGTTTGACCTGTGGATCCGCTCGTAAGACCGGGCAATTACCGCCCTAACGCCGAGCAGGCGAGTGCCCTTGGCGGCCCAGTCGCGTGATGACCCCGATCCGTATTCAGATCCGGCCAAGACAACGAGTGGGACACCGGCTGTTTCGTACTTGATCGCAGCGTCATAAATCGACATCTCTTCGCCCTCGGGCAGGTGCAGCGTCACGCCGCCCTCAGTGCCAGGTGCCAGCAGGTTGCGAAGGCGGATGTTTGCGAATGTTCCGCGGACCATCACCTCATGGTTGCCACGCCGTGACCCGTAGGAGTTGAAGTCAACCGGCTCGACGCCATTGTCCTGAAGCCACTTACCGGCCGGGCCGTCCTTGCGGATTGCGCCAGCTGGGCTGATGTGGTCAGTCGTGACCGAATCACCAAGCATCGCGAGGACACGTGCGCCCTCGATTGGCTCCGTTGCGGCTGGAGTTGGAGAGAGACCGTCGAAGTAAGGGGCCTTGCGGATGTAAGTGGAGTCGCCATCCCAGTCAAATCGGTCGCCTGTCGGTGACTGAAGGCCTTTCCAGCGCTCGTCGCCCTCAAATACACCGTCGTAACCGCTGCGGAACATGTCGGAGGCTAGGCACGACTCAACCGTGCGGGCTACCTCAGCGGGTGTTGGCCAGATATCGGCGAGCATCACGTCATTGCCATCAGCGTCCTGGCCGAGCGGGTCGGTGTAGAGGTCAAAGTCCATTGAGCCAGCCAGGGCATACGCAACGACGAGCGGCGGCGAGGCAAGCCAGTTCATCGTTACATCAGGGTTGATTCGGCCTTCGAAGTTCCTGTTGCCTGACAGCACTGCGCTGACGTCAAGCCCGCCATCAGCAACTGCGGCGCTGATCTGGGGCAGAAGCGGGCCAGAGTTACCGATGCAGGTGGTGCAGCCGTACCCGACTAGGTTGAAGCCAAGCGCGTTGAGGTCACCGGTCAGGTCAGCCTTGTCCAGATATGACGTGACCACCTTTGACCCCGGGGCCAGTGAGGTCTTAACCCACGGCTTGGCAGTCAAACCCTTGGCGACGGCATTGCGTGCGAGCAAGCCGGCACCGACCATGACCGACGGGTTAGAAGTGTTGGTGCAAGACGTGATCGCGGCAATTACAACAGCGCCATTGGCAAGGTCAAACTCGGTGCCGTCGGCAAGCTTGACCGCAACGGCCTCCTTCACAGCTGTTCCGCCACCGGAAACCTCGTTACGGGCTGAGAGTGCCCGACCGTATGCCTCGCGGGATTCAGTCAGGGGCACGCGGTCCTGCGGGCGCTTGGGGCCAGCAATTGAGGGGACCACTGTGCTGAGGTCAAGCACCAGCTCCTCGGAGTAGGTCGGCGACTCCTGTCCGTGCTCGTGGAAGATGCCTTGGGCGCGACAATATGCCTCAACAAACTCAACCTGTTCAGGGTCACGACCGGTGAAGTTGAGGTAACGCAGCGTCTCGCCGTCAACGGGGAAGATCGCGCAGGTTGACCCGAACTCCGGTGACATGTTGCCGATCGTTGCCCGGTCTGCCAGTGGCAAGGCGGCTAGACCATCACCGTGGAATTCAACGAACTTGCCAACCACACCGTGGTTACGCAGCTGCTCGGTGAGGGTGAGGACGAGGTCCGTTGCTGTTGTGGCCTCAGGCAGCGTCCCGACAAGCTTGACGCCAACCACGCGCGGGATAAGCATTGGCATGGCCTGTCCGAGCATTGCGGCCTCAGCCTCAATGCCACCAACACCCCAGCCCAAGACGCCAAGTCCATTGACCATCGTGGTGTGGGAGTCAGTACCAACAAGTGTGTCTAGCCAGGCGCGCCCGGTTTCCTCATCACGGAAGACAACGCGGGAGAGGAACTCAAGGTTGACCTGGTGGACGATCCCCGTATCCGGTGGCACGACCGCAAAGCCGTCAAAGGCGCCCTGTCCCCAGCGCAGGAACGAATAGCGCTCGTGGTTGCGCTCAAACTCAAGCTCGGCATTGCGCGCAAAAGAGTTCGCTGCGCCAAATGAATCAACCTGAACAGAGTGGTCAATGACCAGCTCCGAAGGCACGAGCGGGTTGATCTTCTGCGGATCGCCGCCAAGGTCAGCCATGGCGTCACGCATTGCGGCTAGGTCCACAACCGCAGGCACGCCGGTGAAGTCCTGCATCACAACGCGCGCAGGCGCAAAAGCGATCTCCTTCGAGGGCTCGGCTGTGGCATCCCAGCCAGCGAGGGCCTCGATGTCAGCCGCGCGGACCGACACGCCGTCCTCGTTACGGAGCAGGTTTTCCAAAAGAACCCTGTGGGCGAAGGGCAAGCGAGCGATGTCAAACCTGTCACTCAGGGCCTGCACGTCGAAGTACTCCCAGTCACGACCGCCGTGACTAAAGGTCCTTAGTGCGTTGAAGGAGTTGAGTGACATCTCCCCCATCTTGACATGAAAGGCGCAGACAAAGGGCCGCGCATGGCGGCCCTTGACCTACTGAAACTGTTTTGACCTACTGGTCGAGTGGCTTGTCCATCGACTTGGGAGCTGGGACGTTGATGTAAGGCTGGATCTCCTTAGCGTCCTCGTCCTCCTCGTGGTAAGCGCTCTCAGCGTTTACCGCCCAAATGTCGTGACCTGCGCTGTCAAGGATGTTCTCCACCGCGCGCATTGAGGTAAGCATTGAGTGATCAGAGTTGTTGTAGCGGTGAAGCCCGTTACGCCCAACTTGAACAAGGTTTGGAACCGTTTCAAGCCAGTCGCGAATGACACCGACGCGGACGTCATAGTCCGGGTCGTACATTGGATAGGCCTTCTCAACGCGGACCGCGAAGCCCTGCTTGACACGGCTGGCATCGCCAAGGCCAAGCTGAGTGAGCTCACGCTTGCCAAGCTCGACAAGATCCTCATCAGCCATCTCCCACAGCTCGTCACCTTCGAAGCAGAAGTACTCAAGGCCAATGCAGGTCTCGTTGACGTCTGGATCGGGAACCATCCATGGGCTCCATGAACGGAAGTTCTGGATACGACCGGCGGTTACGTCGGGCTCATGGATGTAGATCCAGTTGTCAGGGAAAGGCTCGTTGACAACATCGTCCACCTCAAGTACGAGGCCAACCGTGAGGAAGTCGCGGTAGCGCAAGCCCTTCGCGGCATCGCGGATCTCAGTTGAGAGCTCAGGGTCAGCAAACCCAACGGTGTTGCGCAGTGCAAGTGAGGAGACAACGTGGCTGCACGGGATCTCGACGCCGCCAGCGATGACGCTAACAACCTGGCCGTCACGCACGTTGATCTTGGAGACAGGGGCGTTCATCCGCACCTCGCCACCGCGCTCAACGATCTTCTCGCTCATCCGCTCCCACATCTGGCCTGGGCCGAAGCGTGGGTAGTTGAAGCTGTCAATCAATGACTTGATCTTGTTGTCCTTGTTGCCAAAGAACGCTGACTTCGCAGCTGAGAAGAATGAGAGGCCCTTAATCCGCTGGGCAGCCCACTCTGCCTGGATCTCCGTGCATGGCACGCCCCAGACCTTCTCGGTGTAGGACTTGAAGAAGAGTGTGTAGAGGCGCTTACCGAAACGGTTTGACACCCACTGCTCAAGGTTGTCTTCAGGGCCCTTTGGCGTGACCGCAGCCCAAAGGTATGAGAGCCCGGCGCGCATAAGCTCGAACGGACCAAGCTTCTTGATGACATCCATTCCCTGCAGGGGGTAATCGAGGAACTTCTTGTTCCAGTAGATCCGTGACATACGCGGACGCTGGAGGAACTCGTCGCCCATGATCTCATCCCACAGCTCGTTCACTTCAGTCGCTTTGGTGAAGAAGCGGTGGCCGCCAAGGTCAAAGCGGTAGCCGTCGCGGATCTCGGTGCGCGCAATGCCACCAAGCATGTCGGTGGCTTCAAGGACAAGAACGGGCTGGCCGCGCTTGGCCATCAGGTAACCAGCAGTCAACCCAGCGGGTCCGCCGCCAAGTACTACGACTGGGTTTTCAGGGGTGATGGGAGGGTTAAGTGGGGTCATATCTCTTTATCTACGTAGGCGGGGCGAAAACGGACGTGTCGGATCTCAGTTCGCCGTTTATCGCTTGGTACCTGCCGAAGCCCTCTTCTCATAGAGAACTGCCGAGTTGCCAACCGCGGACGGCGAAATGTAGAACCACGGAACGGCTTTCAACCTTACTAGGCGAGGGTCTTGAGCAAGCAGGCCACTCCACTGCGCTGACCGAAGGCGGATCAACTGGGTCCAAGACTGAACCCAGTTGGAGCGTGTGATTGTCAGCGGGCGAACCAAGAGAATGCGGGTGCCGTTGGGGACCGTGGCCATCAGCCGCTCATAAGTCTTGGCTGGATCAGCCGCTTGGAG
>JAPLCJ010000058.1 GCA_026392255.1 Solirubrobacterales bacterium | reverse complement strand
AGGCGTTGACCGGATCTGGGAGCCCGACGAGGACCTGATCGACCTACGCGAGCTACTCGCCGACGAGGTAGACACGATCGAAACCACCACCGACTTCGAAACCCGCAAGACACCCCTTTGCAACTGGTGCGACTACCAAGCCATGTGCCCGGCGTTCACTGCTGCTTAGGCGCCTAGCCCAACGCCTCCCTCACCGCAGCCGGCATCTCTACTGGCTTCCATGTTTCGGGGGAGATGAAGACGTTGCGGATGTGGCCTTCGGTTACGCGTTGGCCGTCGCGGGTGATCGCGAGGTTCCAGGTCATGGAGGTCGTACCGAGATCCACTGACTCGATGGTGATGTTGAGGGTCTCGTCAAACCTGACGGGTGCGAGGTACTTCACATTGGCCTCCGCGACAACAACGTCGACACCGTGGTTGCCTTCAAGATCGGGGTAGCCGGCACCGCCAAGGATCCCGCGCCACGCTTCGGTGCAAGTGATATCGAAGTAGAGAAGGAAGTTCGCGTTGAAAACAACTCCCTGTGGGTCGCATTCGTTGTAACGAACTTTGAGGGTGTGGGTGAAGGGCAGCACGCTTGGAATATTCCCAGTACTTCGCTCAGCACGTGGCCGGCGACTACATGCCTCGCGTGGTCAAGTGCCACATGCCGCACTGGTCACGCAACTAAAAGCGTGAGAGCGAAGCCCGCTAAGCCTAGAGCCGGCTGATCGCCCTACGCCGCGTAAAAAAGTCGCTGCGGTACATCGTTGACAGCCTTGGCCGCCGGGGCTCGCTTGACCTGAGTGATTGAAGACACCATGTGCTTGGCGATGGCCTCCACAACCAGTGGCACAACCGCATTCCCAAACTGCTTGTAGGCCTGGGAGTCAGAGACGGGGATCTTCCAGTCAGAACCCTTGGGGTTATCAAAGCCCATCAGGCGCGCGCATTCTCGCGGGGTCAGGCGTCGAGGGCGTCTGCGGGGTTGTCGGATGAGGATCTCTGAGCCGTCCTTGTAATACCTAGCTGAGAGAGTCCGGGCCGTATCTTCTGGGCCAACAAGTCCGAAGCCGAAACCATTGCCCGCGGCCTTGTGCTTGGCGGCATATGCCTGCAAGTACTCCCACAGCCTTGGCGTGATCGTGTATCGCTTGGAAACAGAGCCTGTTGCACCTTCCGTGAATGGGTGCTCAGCTCGCTCTGATCCGTCAGCCGGATGGAGGATTGACGACAGCCGGGGACCGGCGAGGGGGTCCGGGACGTCCAGGGCAGAGAAGTCGAAGGCTGTCGGCTCGCGGAATCCAACCATGAAGATCCGTTCGCGATTCTGGGGCACCCACCCCTTGGCGTTGATGGTCCGCACCTGCAGGCTGTAGCCAAGGTCCTCCTCAAGCACGCGTTTGATTACTTCGAACGTTCGGCCCTTGTCGTGACTGCGCAGGTTTTTAACGTTCTCAAGCAGAAACGCCGCAGGCCGCTTCTCATCGATGATCCGAGCAACGTCAAAGAAGAGAGTGCCTTGGGTGTCATCCGCGAAGCCGTGGCTTCTACCAAGTGAGTTCTTCTTTGACACTCCCGCAATTGAGAACGGCTGGCACGGGAACCCGGCTACCAACACATCGTGATCTGGAACATCCCCTGTCCAGAGGTGCTGTATGTCACCGGCGATGGGCTCCTCGCCAAAGTTGGCCCTGTATGTCTTCTGAGCAAAGCCATTCCACTCGCTCGTGAACACACACTCCCCACCGGCCGCTTCAAAACCACGCCGCATGCCGCCGATTCCGGCGAAGAGGTCAATGAATGTGAAGGATGGGCTCACTAGTTGAGTGTCCCAGGCCCAGCAGACGTTCAGAGCAGTACGCAGATCTACTGCAACCATCGGGCTTGGTAGCACTCACGCCTAGTTGTGACTCCGTACTGACCTGCCACAAGCGAAGAGCACATCCAAGAACTCACCTAATCAGTGAGTTCGTATACTTGCTCAGTCCAAGCTACTTGCTGAGCAATGTGCTGGAAAATGTATGGCTAAGTAGCTTCAAGTCTCTTCAAACATCGACACAAACTATGACTGACCCCCCATCAAACATTCAAGCGATCGTTGGCAACCTTGAACTCCAGACCCGGTCCGGGTTAAAGCTTGCCGCGGCGAGAGACGCTGTAATTCAAATGGGCATGTCAGAGCAGCCAGTTGATCAAGCAGTGGCCCTAATCAAGAAAAAAATGGATGAAGTACGCGATAGGGAAATACCCCGGACCATGAGCGCCGAAGGGCGCGAGTCTTGGTACTTGGGTCCAAACTTTGAAACCGACGTCTACTGGCCAGCGCTACACGGGATCTTGAAAGCCGACGGATGGGACGAGGACAGCCTTCAAGCTGTCGACGACTCCTCCACAAAGGTGCTTTCCATGCTTGAGCATCCCGGGACTGGAAAGTTCAGCACTAAGGGAATGGTCTTGGGGTATGTCCAGAGCGGTAAGACGACAAATTTCACGTCCGTGATCGCCAAGGCGGCAGATTCGGGCTACAGATTCTTCATTGTTATGTCGGGGATTCACAATGGGCTGCGCATGCAAACTCAAGATCGTCTAGATGAGCAGCTGGTCTTCGCCAATCCCGAAGACTGGATTGCCTTGACGACCTCAGAAACGGATTTCACTCCGAACACGAACGTCAACGCCTTCCTCCATGGCGACAAGAAGGTCCTTTGCGTGGTCAAAAAGAACACGACGCGCCTGCGGAATATGTGTGAGTGGCTCAGTGGAGCGAATGAAGCCGTTCTCCGAGCCTGTCCCGTTCTCATAATTGACGATGAGGCTGACCAGGCAAGCGTCAACACCGCACGAGAGGAAAACGACCCCTCGGTAATTAATCAACGGATCCGTGACATTCTCGACGTGCTTCCCAAGGCCGCTTACGTTGGTTACACGGCAACCCCATTCGCAAACATTCTGATCGATCCGAGTGACGAAGCGGATCTCTATCCGCGCGACTTCATAGTGGACCTACCAAGGCCAGAAAACTATGTTGGCCCGGAAACGATCTTTGGCCGTGAGCCGCTCAGGCATGACGACGATGCCACCATCGAATCAGAAGGTTTGGACATGGTCAGGTTTGTTGACGATGATGAAATCCCGAACCTACGGCCAAAGGGGAACAACCTCGATGATTTCTCGCCTCAGATCACCCCTAGCCTCCGCAAAGCAATCCGCTACTTCCTGCTGTCAACAGCTGCCCGTCGAGCCCGCGGGGCCGGAAACAAGCACGCAACGATGCTTGTACACACCACAATGCGGGTGTTGGTCCACGCCGAGTTCCGGAGGCTGATCACCAAAGAGTTGGGCGTCTTAGCGAGCAGCCTCGCCCAGAATGACGAGGCACTCCTCGACGGGTTGCGTGACCAGTGGGACGAGGAGTCCAGCCGGGTAACGGTCGACGGCTTTGCGACCGTCACGTTTGAACAGCTCCTCAGCCATCTCCCCGAGGTTTTGACCCGGGCTCGCGTAATAATGGACAACTCGCAGAGTGAGGACCGGTTGGCCTACGGGGATGAACCTACCGTCGCGATTGCCGTAGGTGGAAACACCCTCTCTCGAGGCCTGACCCTAGAAGGCTTGAGCGTGTCGTTCTTCGTCCGCACGAGCAACGCCTACGACACGCTCCTCCAAATGGGCCGATGGTTTGGGTACAGGAAGGGCTACTACGACATGCCGCGGATCTGGATGACGCGTGAGATGGTCGAATGGTTCCGACATCTAGCAACTGTCGAGCGGGAGATTCGTTACGACATTGAACGCTACGAGGCAGAGCACCTGACCCCCATGGACTTTGGGCCACGCGTTGCTACTCATCCGCAGCTCGCTATCACCGCGGCTTCCAAGATGAGAGCTGCGGTACCAGCACTGGTGTCCTATAGCGGCCGCCGCCTCCAAACCATCCGTTTCCGCAGGGAAGACCGGGCTTGGCTTGATTTCAACTTCAAGGCCGGCCGCGCCCTGGTCGGCGCTGCCCTTAACGATGGCGGTTCAGCAGACCATGTTGAAGGATTAAAAGGAGTGACGGTCATCCGCAATGTCGATGCTGACCTCATCTGCGATTTCTTTTCGTCCTACAAGTTCTCCGAGGGCTCGCTTGAGTTAAACGCGGATTCCATCAACGGGTACATCCGCGAGCAGAACAAGGTTGGCGAGCTTGCTCGATTCACAGTTGCGGTGATGGGTCGCGGGACCAAGACCGACGAAGCACCGATCGATTTCGCTCCCGGAGTCTCAGCGCCTCCGATCGTGCGTTCCCGCCTCAGGAACGTGTCAGGGGAAGAAGCAGACATCAAAGCCCTGATGAGCAAACAGGACAGAGCCGTGGACTTGAATTTACCCTCAGCCGACGTTGCCCAAATGAAGAATTCGGAGCTGACACAACTACGAAATTCACCCGCTCATAATGGGAAAGGCGATGGAGCTGGCCTACTCCTCCTCTACCCAATCTCAAAGATTTCAACTCCTAAGGAGCGGTCGGAAGCGATCCGTGAGCCGCTCGACGCGGTAGCTGACGTCTTGGGGGTAGGCATCGTGTTCCCCGAGGCTCAGACCACCGAGGGAAGCCAGACGTATATGACAGCCGACCTGAGTAGCCACGTTGTAGAAGAGCCCACTGCGGAAGATGAGCTTCTCGAGGATGGTCTCGAGAAGGACCTGGCTTAGCGTGCTGACATGACCTCACTCAATGACCTCTTAGTCGGTTGGATAGCGCTCGCGGAGAAGCCGACAGACGATGGTCACGCGGTCTCTACACTAGCCCTCACGGAGTCAGTTCCAGCAGGACAAGTGCTCCTTGGGCGCGACCTCTCCGGAAGCCGCCACTTGCTAATCCCAGCGGTCTCAGAGTCGGTGGTTGTCGACGAATCCAGCGCCGCGGTTCGGATACAGGCACTTGAGCTTGGCGGCGGAACCGAGGTTGCTTCGTATGTGGACCTAGTGTGCGTTGAGGAGTCACTCTTCGATGTCTTCGCTGATCTCGTGATCGTGATCCTCAGAGAAGCGGTCCCGACCTCAGACCCAGCCGCGGAATGCGCAGAGGTCCTTGCCCGTTGGCGGGAGATGCTTCGCCCACCTAAGACTGAGCCACTCAACGCCGCCCAAGCTGCCGGACTCCTTGCAGAGCTCATGACGGTCCACGACATCGTGCAGCTGGACCCCCAACGGCGTATTGACATGTGGATGGGTCCCAGCGGTTCCACCCATGACATTCGTCGGGCTGATCACGCCTTAGAGGTAAAAGCAACCTTATCTAAGGGGGCTGCGGCGACTGGCATTCACGGGCTGGGTCAACTTGCTGCGCCCGATGGCGGCGACCTTCACTTAGTTTGGATGAGGTTTGAACAAGTACCAGAAGGATCACTCTCAGTCGAGGGTCTAATCACGCAATTGCGTCAGACAACGAGTTCTACTGAGGGTATGTACAGGCTCCTAGCCGGCAAGGGCTGGCTCGCTGGTCGTCGGTCTCACGAGATCACCTTCGAGCTAGTGGAACGCCGCGTGTTCTTAGTTGATGACTCCTTCCCCCGGCTGATCCCGAGCATGCTCACGGCGGGCACTGTCCCGACTGACATCGATGAATTTAGATACCGCGTGTTGCTGGAAAATCAGACACCGCTGTCTGACGACGGAATAGAGGCAGCCTTCCGTCAGGTGGCCATCAGCGACGGCCACGATGGCTAAAGAAGGCATCTATCTCAGCCGCTTTTCTGAGCCCTACGCGCCGACCGGCGGCATTGCCGCTCAGGGCGTAAAGAACCTCCTCGGCCGACCGAATTTGGAGCCACTCGAACTCCTAACCCGCGAAGCGATCCAGAACAGCTGGGACGCCAAGAGGGAAGATCACGACACCGTTGAAGTAACCCTCTCTCTTTTTGAGCTCGACATTCAAGCTCGAAAAGTGCTCGAGACTATGGTCCTCCCTGCCCCACCGCCGAATCTGCCACTCGCCGATGAGCTCAACTCCGAGTCAGTCAGCTTGCTCTGTATTGCAGACAGGGGCACCTGCGGGCTGCGCGGTGACATAAGGGCGACAGCAATCCAACCTGGTGACAATTCCGACTTTGTCGATTTTGTAAGGAACATTGGAGAACCGCCCGATCGCGAGTTCGGCGGTGGTTCCTTTGGTTACGGGAAGGGCGCCTTCTATCTTCTTAGCCACGCGTCAACAATTATCGTCCACACCCACTGCACCACCAAAGGTGGAATTGAGTCCCGCCTCATAGCTTGCTCCTTGGGCGATAACTACAACGACAAGGGTGGGGACAAGACACGCCGCACTGGCCGGCATTGGTGGGGAGTAATCAACGACGATGTTGTCGACCCCGTGATTGGAACCGATGCTGACGGTCTGGCTGCAGCCCTTGGGATGCCGCCGTTTGAGGGTGATGCAACTGGCACCACAGTAGCCATAGTCGCCCCCAAGATCGAGCTGCCAGGCAAAGATGGAGAGACAACTCGCCAAGAGGAGGGTGCTCAAGAAATCGCGATGAAATTCATCCAGGAGTCCGTACTCTGGAATTTCTGGCCAAAGATGATCACGCGAGGCCAGCGTGCACCCGGCATTGACTTCACATTTCTACTGGCGGGCGAGGAGGTCGGCCTAGTCGAGCCTGACGAGCACCCAAGGCTCCGCGAATTCGCCGGGGCGCTAAGAGCACTTGATGGATTACCTACTGAGCCATGTTTGGAGAAAGAGGTCGTCTCTCTCAGCTCTAAGCGGCCCAAGAAGCTACTTTGCGGTATAAGCCTGCGTCGTTTCAGTAACCAAGCAGCAGTCTCCAGCAGTCACCTTCCAGCAGCGGCGAAGCAGATGGAGCTAGCAGTTCACCATGTAGCGCTCATGCGCAACGCCGAGCTCGTCGTGAAATACATGCCGGGGCCGGCGTTTCCAAACAACTTTGTGGGTTATGCGGGGGTCTTCAGATGCACAGAAGACCTAGATCAAGTCTTCCGTCAAGCTGAGCCACCAACCCACGACAAGTGGGAACCAAGGTCGCTCGAGGGCGCAGAGAGGACATACGTCAACGTGGCGTTGGATCGCGTCAGGGCACAAGCAGAGAACTTTGCAACTCCGATCACGGAGATGAAAGCATCGGCGGCCGACCTACCAATTGGCCAGTTCGCCTCTGAGCTTGCTGGCTTGATTCCTACCGTCGGCGGGCTCGGCGCGGGCGTCCCGGCCGGCAGATCCTCCAAGTCAACAGGGGTGATCATCCAGACAACGTCAACTGCAGGCTCTGAGCCCGCGCCGGCTCGTGAGAATGCCGACACTCCCGCCACCCCTGTCACTCCCAGCGCCGGTCTAGCGCCTCCGATTGTTGAAATTGTGGAGATCGCGCACCCGGTATTTGACGAGGGAGGGATCCCTGTCTTAACCACCTCATTCAAGGTCAGAGCTGGAGCATCAGAAGGCACTAGCGTGGTCATCACAGGCATTGCCGGTGTGCTCACACTAGATGGGGCCGCTCTTGAAGTTGAGCCGCCAGAAGGAGCCGTCATACCTAAGGTTCTTCGCTGGATAAGCCCGACAGGAGAGGAACATGACGCCGGAGAATCACGCTTGATTGTCGATATATCCGAGTTGAGCAAGCCCTGGGTCATGCACACGACTTTGCTTCCGGACGCCGCAGTAAGAGTGGAAATTGGTGCTGAATGGGTTCAGTAGTAAAACAGCTAACAAGGCCCTACCTCCTGCCGCAGGAGGGCACAATCAAAGCGGGGGAATGGGTCACTCCAGATGGCCGTGCGCTCCCGGAGCGACTTCTTGACTGGGATCCTGCCACGCCTTTCGAAGCAATCAGGGAGGTAGCCGTCGACTTTGAGCGTCTGATTGGAGAATGCCAACTCGGTCTTGGGGCAACCCTCGCGGTGACCTCTGAGATCAGGTCTGACCGAACAACGCTGCGGGTACTTGGCGACACAATCACTGTTACTGCTGACTCATCCGCAGACGTGCAGTCAGTATTGGCAGTTTCTGGGAGCGCACTTGGTGGCCTTGTCAAGCTGTCGACGACCCTCACTCTCGTGTCCAGTGGAGATAGTGGGCCACTCGCTGCTAGCCGTGTCGGCTCTGAGCTGTGGCGGTCCCACACCTTCGGGTGTGCCCTAGAGGGTGGAGCTGCCCGATTCCCAACATCAGCAGTCTCGTTTTCCAAGAGTCCTCTCCTCGATGACAAGGGGGCGTGGAGTCTTGACTGGCAGATTCAATCCCTAGACGAACCCGTGCTGGCCTCCGTTCGGTTGCTAATTAATACCGACAATCCTCGAGTACGCGAAGCGATCATTACCGGTTCAACCGCGCCTGATTCAGAGGTCATCCGATCGATGATCTCGTTTGATGTAGCGAGAACGCTGATCACATCCGCACTGAGGAGTGATGAATTCTTAGCGAGATATGAGAGCTTCCCGGAGGGCTCCGTGGGCCGCGCCATTGCGGAGCTCATACAAACGCACTGGGGGGAATCCCCGGGATCGCTGGCACAGAGACTTTCCATAAGGCCAAATCGTTTCGAAGCCGAAATTCAAGCGCGCTTTGCCCCAGTGGATGGGGAAGCATGAGCGGCGGTTATCTATTCCCCAAGCTGGATCGTGACCGCGCCCGCGCACGGCTTGAGGAAATCCGCGCGCTCTGCCCGGACGGGCCGCTAACCCAAACGCAACTCGTTGACGAGATTCAGATGTTTCTTCCGGATTACACCTTCGAGAGCATCGGAGGCCAGACCATTACTGAACCTGAGCTCCTCAAGCTCAGGGAGGCCGCGGTAGCCGTGGCCACGACGTGTGGGTTCCCCAACGACCATTCACTGGACGCTCGGAATGCTTTTGACCGCCGAATAGGCAAACTCCTCCACGAAGAGATGGGCATAAGCCCTCACCAAGCCGCCGATGAGGATATATGGGCGCACTTAACCCTTGGCGTACTTCTGGACCTCGCAGCATGGCGGTTTCCTGACCTTCCGGAGGCTCGCATGCTCGGCCGGGCGCCTAGATCCACGTTCAGAAGGCTCTGGTGGCGGGCTGAAATTCTTGGAGCGCAAAGTTGGGATGACGAAGATCCCCTCTTTGAGGACGAGACCGTCCAGATAATGGAGCGCACTGAGCTTGCGGGAGTCCCATACTTTGCTCGCGCTGTCGCATCCGCATTCAAGCGGACTGTCGCAGTCAACCCCACGGCCAAGCGGATGGACCTGATGCGTGATGCCCTCAAGCGAACTTACCGACTGACCCCCTTTGTTCGCTTGGAGACCCTTTCCCCCGCTGAGCTCGATGAGCAACTGCGCGACCTGTTCACCGAATCCGTCCGGCAGCTTTCTGGTGGAGCCGAAGTCACTGACCCTCTCCCACTCACCGGAGTCTCGTCTAAGCGCTCCTCCTACTCCCTCTCATTTTCCCCTCCGCGCCCGTCGCCTAGCTCAGCTGGAAAGTCTGAGGGACAAACAGGGACGGTCGCAACGGCGAGTCCCCCGGCAGCCGACACGCCCACCCATACTAAAAACGGCCCAGCCTAAACACCTCCGGCGGCGACAGGTCCGCCCGCGAAGGACCGCGGCGGAGATAATGCCGAAGACATCCCATTGGACCGCGTCTACTGGGAGGTTGTGAATTCCATTATCGCGCGCGCCAGTGCCCAACAGTAAGCTTGCCCAAGTCTTTGAGGAGGAGACCGGCTTAAGCCTCTCTACGAGGGGAAAGAGGCTTGTCAACAAGTTCGCATGGTCTGCTATCGGGCGTGGGTTCGTGAAGCGAGACGAAACGACTGAGGTATGGACTGTCGGAGACGACGCTCCCGACGGCAAGTCACTCTTCGGTGGACACTCATTTACAGACCTAATAGGCCTGGCTAACCGGGTCACTCAGACCAGTCCAGAACAGTTCGAGGAGATGGTTGACGAGCTCTACAATGGAGCCCGTGCGCCGCGAGTTGCCGCCAGCATCATAGGCAGCGCAATCAAGGCAGCGGAGGCCGGTCGCAGCGCCTGAACCGGATGCAGGAGTTCCTAGCTGAATTCTCCTACAACCCCAAATTCGGGCTCGAAGGAACCGCATTCGCGCTTTACGAGGAGTACTTCGCTCAGCACGTGGCCCGCGGCTACATGCCTCGCGTGGTCAAGTGCCACATGCCGCACTGATCACAGTGGTAGACCTTCATCTGGTGGGAGCCGGGGTTCTGGGACTTGACCCATCCGGCTGACTGCCTTGCCTCAGCCTCGGTTCGGTAGCGGCCACTCTTGCCTTCGCAGATCATCTGCGCGCGATCCTCGTAAGCCTGCTGGCGTTCTACCGCTCTGCCCTCTTGGCGTTTTCCACCGCGTCTTGCTTTGCCTCTGCCCATACGGGTGAGGATGGCGACCCCCACGGCAGATAGCAAGGGTTGGGCCGGCTGTGACATTCCTCACCCTGCGTGGGCTAACGCACAGTAAGTGACCACGGTCCAGCATAAGCTCCACAGTTCACGCCCACGGAAGAGAACAATTGAGCTCAGACACAGTTAGCCCGCAGGTCCTCGCCAACCTTCAGGTCCCCCACGACAACCCGCACCACAAGCGCAGATGGACCATTCTTGGCGTGATCGGCATCGCACAGCTGATGGTTGTGCTCGACGCAACGATCATCAACATCGCGCTGCCATCAGCACAGCAGGCGCTCCACTTCTCTGACGCGTCGCGGTCGTGGGTCGTCACCTCCTATGCACTTGCGTTTGGTGGCTTGCTTCTGCTTGGTGGACGAATCTCTGACCTCTTTGGCCGTAAGTGGACGTTCATCGCAGGGTTGATTGGCTTCTCGGCCGCATCAGCATTAGGCGGATCAGCCCAGGACTTCCACCTGCTGGTCGCAGCACGGGCACTTCAGGGCGCATTTGGCGCCATCCTTGCCCCCGCGGCACTCTCACTGCTGACAACCACCTTCACGGACGGTAAGGAGCGCGGTAAGGCGTTTGCGATCTTCGGTGCTATCTCCGGCGGTGGTGCTGCTGTGGGCCTTCTGCTCGGCGGAGTGCTCTCCCAGTACCTCTCATGGCGCTGGTGCATGTACGTGAACCTGTTCTTCGCCATTCCGGCAGCAATTGCCGCGCTTACGCTCGTTCACAACGTGCGCTCAGCAACCCACCCGCACCTGGACATTCCAGGCACCCTGTTTGGGTCCCTTGGCCTCCTGTCGCTTGTTTATGGCTTCGCCAAAGCAGAGTCAAACGGCTGGGGCGATCAGACAACGCTTCTATTCCTCGGCGCTGGCGTTGCACTCCTTGTCGCCTTTGGGGTGTGGATCAACAACGCCAAGCAGCCACTCCTTCCACCACGCGTGGTGATGGACCGCAACCGCGGCGGGTCATACCTAACGATTCTGTTGGCTGGGCTTGGGATCTTTGGCGTGTTCCTCTTCCTCACCTATTACATGCAGCAAAACCTCGGCTTCAGCCAGGTGAAGACAGGGTTTGCATTCATTGTGATGCCGATCTCAATCGTCTCCTCCTCGATGATCGCCCAGACAAAGTTGCTACCTAAGTACGGGCCGCGACCATTGCTCCTGTTTGGGATGACGATGAGCGGCCTGGGGATGATCTACCTCGCGCAGCTGACCCCAGACTCCACTTACTTCGCAAACGTGATGCCCGCCCTGATCCTGTTCGGTATTGGTTTCGGCAACATCTTTGCCACAGCCATCAACACAGCAACACTCGGCGTTGAACCTAAGGATGCCGGCGTGGCTTCAGCGCTGGTCAACACCTGCCAGCAGGTCGGCGGCGCGGCGGGTACGGCCTTACTGAGCACAATCGCACTGAACGCCAACAAGGATTACCTCACAACCAACGCATCACCGACGATGGCTAAGCAATGCCTTCAGCCGCTTGTTGGGCAGATGAACGACGTCTGTGCCGCAGGCGCGGTCCACGGCTACACCGTTTCGTTCTGGGTGAGTGCGGGGATCTTCGCCGTTGGCGCCGTTGTCGCAGCCATCACGGTATTGCCGGGCAAGCAGGCCATGCCTGGGCACGGCGACGCTGCTGCCGCCGGCGCACACTAACCAGCTTCTAAAAAACAGCGAGTTAACTCATCGCTTGCGCTTTTCCACACAAATGGGTAACTTTTTTGTTATGCGCACACTCAGACTCATATCACTCACCTCCTCAGTCCTCCTGATTGCAGTTGCAGGCAACGCCTCGGCGGCAGTGCCAACAACGGTGATCAGCGGCACCCTAGCTCCAGGAGCCAGCGGCAAAACCATGAGGGTTGTCGCCCTCCAAAGCAAGGGACCCTCGGTCACTGCCACAGCGTCCTCCACTGGCGCTTTCTCTCTGACGGTACCCCGCTCATCTGTCAATGGCCTGTCCCTTCAGTTGCTTACCTCAAGGGGTCGCTACGCCGGCCCGGTCTTGCTCTACGTCAAGAGCCGCGTTGGAGCCGAACGCTTTAAGACAACGACGGCGGCAACGATCAAGCTGGGGACGGTAACTCTTGCCACCGGCTACGCCAAGCTTTCGAAGTTCCTCGCATCCTCAGCCGTTTATTCGACGGTAGGCGCTGGCGCAGTCAGCCTGAACACGGCTGGCGCACCAATTGGTGCCGGCAGGCTGGGTCTGGTCTCCACAACATCGCGCAGGGCCACTGCTAGAGGAGCTGCCGGTAGCGGGGGCGCCATTGGCGGCACCTGTGCAAGCAGCGGTAGTCCTGAAACGGGTCCGGGCGGAGACTGCGATGCCGACGGCGTACCAAATGTTGTTGATGTAGACGACAACGGCAACCTGTCACTCGACATGACGGACAAACAAACCTCACAAACGTCTGCAGGAATCGCCCCGTGGAGCGAGATCATCATGGGCCTTGGGCAGGCCCAAAACGCTAATACTGGCGCGACGGCGGAATCGATCAACTCCCTGCTCGGACCTCAGGTAGGAATGACCGGTTCAGACGGCCTCAACATCGTGCTGTTTGTGGATGAAAAAGCCATCACCAGCACCGCATCAGCAACTCCCTTCGACTATGTCTGGGCGACATGCTCAACCGGTGTCGCTTGGTGCAGTCCCGGTACCGATACGGCCAACATGAACGGCATCGGGTGGTACGAAGGAACACACGGCTCTTGGGCCTCGTTCCACGGTGCCCGGTGTGTCAGTGCCAGCAGTGGCGGCGGTTACACATGCACCAACAAGCCATCGTCATATCCCGGCTTCGGCCTGATCAATGTTCCACCCAATGGCGGTCCCAGCGGTAACACAACTTGGGTTGCCTCTATCAAGCCAAATGCGCTTGACACGCTTGGAACTGTAATACCAGGAAGCCTCTTCAGCCTGAATTACCGCGCCACACCAACGGGCGAAATCAATCAAGCTCCGGTGGCGATCCAACCCTATTTCGTAACAACACCTGGATTGAAGTCCTACACGACTGGCGGGGTAACGACAACAATCTCTGATCGCAGCAGCAGCGCCCCAGGGACAAGCGAAGGCAACCGGATTCAGTTGGGCGCCGACAATGGCTTTGCAGTAACCGGTTGGCGCCCACAGCGATTTGCCCTCCCAGGGGAGGACGGCAGCTTCTTTGATGTTGGGGCCCTCAACTACGGCCTCCAGGTGCGGTTTGTTCGCACCCCGGACAACGTCATGCATCAGGTAACAGAGGAATCATCCTGTCCTCTCACCGGCCTCTCAAACCTGACTCCCAACAGCGTTAGCGGTTCTGACGCTATCGGGAGGATTTGGCCAGCTAAGGACACAACCACGTTTGATCGTCTGGCATCTCCAACCAACACGATCAGCCTCGCTACCAACGTCGCTGCATGCTTGGCCGATGTTTACCACCTGCCGACCACGAGCGGATCGACGGTCTCACTGGTTCTGAGTGCCGCGGGGTCCTATCTGACCGGCGGAGTTAACCGCTCTAACGTCGCACTGTCGCTAGAGCTTAATTAACGCAGGGCCGTTTAGGCAGAGGGAATTGACCGCTCAAGCACAGCCTTGAGCGGTCCAACCCTTCCTGTGGTCAGCGGCTAGCGCTGACCGGCTGGGGCTGGCTTGCGCCGGCCCTTACCGCGGCTCTGCGACTGAGAGCTGGCGCTGCCTGAGTTGCCAACGCCGGACTTCGAATTGCGCTGCTTATGCGGCTTGCCGTGACGTGACTGGCCATTGCTCTTTCTGGACTCGCCTGCGGGATTGTTGTTCCGCGGGCGGTCTCCTGAACGCTGTTGCCTGTCGTCATGACGAGGTCGCTGTTCGCGTGCGGTCTTCTCAGCCTCGGTGCGCTCTCGCGTCGGAGGAGCCGACTTTCCGTTCGCGCCTGCGGCCTCGTACTCGCGTTCGAGGCGCAGTTCGCGCGTCATCTTCCGAATGTCACCGACATTCTCCGATGAGACAAACGTGACTGCAACGCCACGCTCGCCTGCTCGACCCGTACGGCCTACGCGGTGGACATAGTCCTCCGTCTGGCCTGGGGGGTCGAAGTTGATTACCTTGGCGATGTTGTCCACGTGGATGCCACGCGCAGCAACGTCAGTTGCCACAAGTGTCGTGATACGCCCGGCCTCAAAGTCAGCCAGTGCGCGCTCGCGTTGACGCTGGGTCTTGTCGCCGTGCATTGCTCCAGCCTTGACGCCCTCTTCTCCAAGACGCTTAACAAGACGGTCTGCACCGCGCTTGGTCCTTACGAACACAAGGCTTAGGTCCCATTGGTCGCCAACTTCGGCCACAAGACGCTTGATCTTGTAGTCGCGGTCAACCCTGACGAAACGGTGCTCAATGTCAGCAGCCTTCTGGGCTGGGGCAATGTGCTCGTGACGGACTGGGTTGTCTGTGAACTGCTTGGCGATCTTGCCAGCCATGCCATCAAGGGTCGCCGAGAAGAACAGCGTCTGGCGATCATTGGGGCACTGCTTGACAATGCGCTCGACTGCGGGAATGAATCCCATGTCGAGCATGCGGTCAGCCTCGTCCAGAATCAGCATTCTGACATTGGACAGGTTGAACGCACGGCGCTGGATCAAATCCTCAAGACGTCCTGGTGTTGCAACCAGGATGTGTGACTTCTTGGCATCGCGGATCTGCTTCTCAATGCCGACACCGCCGTAGACAGCCGTGACCTTGAGGGCCTTGGCGTGGGCGATGGCGTAGCTCTCGTCAACAATCTGTGAGGCAAGCTCACGCGTTGGAGCGAGGATGAGTGCTGCTGGCCGCGGGGCCTCAGCGTCAATCAGGTCAATGGTGGGAACCATGAATGCGAGTGTCTTGCCTGAACCCGTTGGGGACTTGGCAAGAACGTCACGACCGGCGAGAACATCACCGATGACCTTCTTCTGAATTGCGAACGGTGCAACAAAGCCCTTTTGGGTAAGGGCGTTGGCAACCGCGTTGGAAACGCCGAGGTCGGCGAAGGACTGCTCTGACATGTGTATTTCTTTCTTGATGTGCCCCGCACCGGTCTGGTGCGAAACGATTCGGGAGGTACTGTTTTCCCGAACCGCCGTGTGGTGGCGGGACCCAAGAAAGCTTCACCTCGCGACAGCCAAACTGACTGTCACCACAGGGGACACTAGCGGCTTTGCGGACAACATCACGCCTACTGGTGGAAATCACCCGCTCGACCAGTCTGGCTTTCAGGGAACAAACCCTGACGCGAAGGGGCTGTCTAGTAGATCCGGAAGGTCTTAGTTGAAGGACTCCAATCGATGTTCCCAGCACGGTCAATTGCGGCGACCTTGAACTTATGGGTGCCCTTCTTCAGAGCCACTGGGACAGTCCACGGGGATGCACATGTCACCCAAGCGCCGGTGTCTATGGCGCACTGGAAGTGGTAGAGGTCCCCGGCCTTCACAGTCGTGAACTTGAAGACCGGACGGGTGACCTTGGTGAGCGTTGGCGACAGCGTGATCTTGGTGTCAGGAGCAATTGTGTCAACTGTGAACATGACCGCGCTTGGGCTAGCGTCCGTGTTGAAAAGGGCGTCCGAGGCTCTCACCCTGAAGGTGTGGTTACCCTCGGCAAGTGCCGTGTAGAACTTCGGACTCGTGCATGGTGAAAGCCACGTCACAAGAGAGTCGAACTGGCAGCCAAAGATCGCATCAGGATCATTGGAGCTAAACGTGAGGGCCACTATGTTCGACCGCAGATATGTGTCGGGCGCGGACGTGATGCTGGTCTGGGGGGCTGTCGTGTCGACCGTGAAACTCCTCGTGGCAGGGCTGGCATCCGCATTCCCCACCGCATCAACTGCACGAACCTCAAAGGTGTGGCTTCCGTCGCTTAGGCCTGACAGCGTCTTGGGCGTGGTGCAGCCAGACCAACCCCCCTCCGAGGATGAATCCACCCGGCACTCAAAGGTGGAGTTCTCCTCCGAGGAGCTGAACGCGACAGTGACTGTCGAGCTGGCAATTGACGAGCCCTCGGCGGGCGACCCACCGGCATCAAAACTCGTCTCCGGAGGCGTTGTATCTGTGGAGCCACATCTGTAGAGCTTGAAGTTGTCAATGAACCAGCCGTAGCCGGAGGTTCCCGAGTCGGTGGCGATCCTGAACCTGAACTTGACGCTGCGGCCAGCGAGCGAGCTGAGGTCCAACCGCGAGCCGATGTAACCCTTGCTCGGGCCGACGAAGGCATCTCTGCCTGCAAGTGGATTATCCGCTGCGCTGCCGTTAAAGATTGCGCCCGGATAGCCGTTAGTTGTGACCAGCGAGCCAGCATCGTGCCAGGTAGTTCCCGCGTCGGTTGTGTACTCAATGACCCCACCGTCGTAGTTGCCGGTAGTCCCGAAGGTGTTGCGCTCAAAGCTGTAAGCGTGGTCAAAGTAGAGGCGACCATTGGCGGGAACCGTTACCGCGCGGTCCATTGTCATTGTTGAGTCAGAGATCGTGGTCGGGTCGTCGCCCCAGAGGTTCCCGGTTCCACTCTTTGCGTACAGGCCGTTGGCAGTGTCCTCTGATGAGTAGTACCACTGAGAGCCGCCTGTAGTGCTTGCTCTAGCCCAGGAGTGTGCGCCGTCAAAGTTGTCTGAGTAGACGCTTGACGGTACCCCGGTCTCACAGAGAGCTGGCTTAGTGGCAGCTGCGTTTACTGGTGTCTGCTGTAGCTCAGTCGCTGCAGTCGCCTTAGTGACCTCAGCGCAATCGCCTGATGAAACCGCGGAGCTTGGAACTAGAGACTGGCATGCCTGACCGAGCGCGGTCCCAAGATCCTGGTAGTCAGACCCGGACCTGAGCAGCAGCTGGGTTTGGTACCAGACCTGAGCAGCCTTGGTTACTCCAAGCCCGGTGATGGTCTGCCCGTTAAACGTCCCGCCATCTGTTGTCAGGTAGGCCGTCTTGTTTGCCACTCCGGAATTGACGTGGACGCCTCCGGAATCCCCGCCCGTTGGATCAGCTGTGTAGTTGGCGCTCGACGTCTTATCCGGGTCGCCCAAGGTTGTCGGGTCCTTCATGTCGCGGATGGCGCCAATCGAAAGGTCCTCGCCGATTTTCCACTTGACTGCAACGGTGTCCGTTCCGACCCCATCCGTCTGGTCAACAAACTCACCAAAGATGTCTGAAAGGGCTTCGTTGATCGCCCCCGACTGGTAGTAGTAGAAGAGCTGAGACGTGTACTGGGTTACCCCGTGGGTCAGCTCATGCGCGACAACATCGTCGGCGGACGAGTAACCCGCCCCGTAGACCATCTGGGATCCGTTCCAGAACGCATTGCCATAAGGACACTGGGTTGAGGAAGGGCAGTGTCTGACCGTTGACGTGATTCCCATCCCATTGTCATCAATGCTGTTGCGGCCAAGGCCTTGGTAGAAACTGTAGGTGGCCCCCGCGTAGTCGTATGCGGTGTTGACGTCCGCCACTAGGCTCGCCGCCCCACCTTCCACTCGTGCCGCAGGGGCCGATGGAGTTGAGGTGCAAGGAACCTTTGCAGCCGTGCTCCTGGCGTCACAAACAGTCCGGTTAAGCGCGGCTTCCAGCTTGTCCATCGACGCCACTGGAAAGCCTCGCTGGGCATCGATGTAAACAATCCTGCTGACAGGGTTTGCTCCACCCCGATCAACTAGGACATTCCAGACAAGCGTCGCGCGGCTCAGGCCTGGGCCCACGAGAATGCGAGGGTCGAAGATCGAGAGCGTCGGAGTCCCGACTGCCGTCCGAGAATGCGAGGGTCGAAGATCGAGAGCGTCGGAGTCCCGACTGCCGTCATACCCTTCGCCCCGCCCTTGGACGCTGCAGCAACAGCCGCCGCACGAGCCTGAGCTGATGTGACTGTGGGAACCACCGAGGGGACCTTGCCTCTAAGCGTTTCGGCGCTGCCAGCAACCACCTTGTTAGTGCTGTCCACCGCAATGACGGCCTGACCACCAAGAACGGGCGCACCCGAATGAACTTCCTGAAGGCGGACAATCGAGATTCCACCACGGTCACTCTTGAGCACTCTCGTTAGGCGCAGGTCTGCGACGCGTGTGCCATGCAACGCCCCGGGGTTCTGCTTAAGCCAAAGCCTGGCAACTGTCGGCGCAGACGAGGCCGCGGTCACACCGGAGGGCCGCGACGGCTGGAAGTGACTTCTAGCGGCAGACGCGGGCCCAGGTTGGGCGGCCTTGCCGTGGTCGCCCGAGGAGTTCCCCGACTGTCCAATCAGCGCGCCGCCACCAACAAGGACGCCAGCGGTGACAGCTGCTGCAATGACAACTCTGGAACGGGGGATGAATGGGGGCACTCATAGAAGAGTAGACCCCTGAGGTAAAGGTTTCGGAAGGTGGGGGCCCCAGCCTTGCAAGGGCCGTGCGTTGATTAGACGAAGCTAGAGGAGCTTGGCTTTGGCGGCAGCGAACTCTTCGGCCGTCAAAGCGCCACTGGCGTGCAAGGCTGCCAGCCGTTCAAGGCCATCAACGCCGGGCTCAGGTGTCTGGGAAGCAGTCGGCGCATCGCTGTTGTCAACCTTGGTCGGGTGATCTGACCCAGTGGACGTGGTTGCCTTGTCGCGAACCTGCTTGGCCGCAGAGCTGGCTCCCTCAGCCCCCTTGCTGATACCGCTGCCAAGGGTTTCCTTCAGTTCCGTCCATGCTTCCTTGAGCTTCTCAACCGCATCGTCAGATGATGCTTCGGGGAACTCCACCAGCGTCTCGCGCCTCAAAGCCCAGACAGCGAGGCCAACAAGTACTAGGAAGATCGCGACAGTAACCCACTGCCTGAAGGCTGGAACTGGGCCCCAGATCAGGAACAGGAGGAAGAGGGAATAGGCAACACCAAAAGCGATTGCTGGACGCTGATTCACCCATGGAGCAACCCACCTGCGGAAGGTGACGGCGAACTTCCAAGGACCGCCAAGGGTGGAGAAGATGAGTACGAGGACAGCAAGCCAAATCGTGCTCGTGGCAATTGAGTTGAGCATGCCAGTAGCGATCTCCCATGTTGCCTTAGCGGCAGGCTTGGCAGCGTCAGTCGTGGCAAGTGCATCCACCACAGGTGTTTCAGCCACACCCTTAGCTGCAAGGGCAATTAGCGCGGCGAGAATCAGAGCAGCAGCACTGATCACAACGGTCCTGCGGCGGCGGCCGCGATTGACTGCGACGGCAAGGGAGAAGAAGAGGAAAGCGAGCAGTGGGCCGATGACAGCAAGGCCCTGGAGGAAGCGCGCCACGGTGCGGAACTGTCCAATGTCACTTGAGGAGAAGATCGTCAGCGTTGCTTGGCCAGGCTTGATCTTCTCGGCCTGTGACTTAAGCCCAAGACGATCGCCGATCTTGATGGCGGCCTCACGGAGGTCGAGCTGCACGTTGTCGCCTTGGTACTGAAGGAAGCCAGTGTTGGTCTGGTTAATCACATCAACGACCTGCTGGTCGAGAGCCCGATGAGCCGACTTCCAAACTGACTGGGCTTCACTTGTACCCAGTGACTTCTCGATCCCAGTCTGTGCGAGGCCGCGGAGGGCATCTGCTGCTGGGCCGGCGAGGATTGACGCGTCGGTGGGCAGTGCCTTTTCGATCTCAGCCTGCACGTCAACATTCTCGTAAATCTTGTCCGTGATGAACACCGCGGTCTGCGTGCGCACTTCCTTGTTCTGAAGGAGTTTCGTTGAGGTGTCCGCCCAGTTGTCTGGGTTCAACACTTGCTGGTCAACCCAGACGGCATAAACAGAGATGATGCTCAGGATCGTCGCTAGGACGACTAGCACTGAGGCAGCCACGCGGTTACCGCGGGAGCCAACCTCTGGATTTTTGTTAGTGGCGCTCACTCGGAAAGCGTACCTTCTGAATCAACAGAACGACTCCTTTGGAAGGCGAGTGCTGCTCCTAGCGCTAGTAGTGCCGCAACCCCGGCAACCCCTACCAACCTGTGGGGGATATTCACGTGGAAAGAGTCGGCCGGCCGTGCGTCCTCTCGAATATGCCGTGAGGCAACCCCAGCGAGCAGGCCCCAGCCCGCAAGCACGGCTAGAGCTGGCTGCCAATCCTTGGCAAAGCGCAGGCCTCTCGTTACAGCTGCTGCGAGCAGCGCCGCCAGCGCAAACAGCCCGAGGGTTGGGAGTATCGAAGGCCATGCTCGTCCCAGCCCAATCTCACTCCACACGGTAGGCACGAAGTACGCGTTCTCCACCCTGCTCCACCACCGGTAGACCCAATCAAACCCAACCAATGGATATGTCACGGTGATGAGACTCATCATCACGCCGCTCGCGACCGCCAATACGAGCGTCGTGGACGGGAGCTTTTTCCACGCAAAGACAAGGCCGATTCCGATAAACGGAATTGTTGGGATCAGGAAACGGGGCCCTGGTGTTCCCCCACCAAACGGCAGCCAATAGCCCGCGTTGTAGAGCAAGTGCAGCGCAACCATGCCGATGATGGTCGCCCCTTCAGCACGGTGCCCCTTGCGATACATAATGACCGCGCCAAACAAGCCCATCGCCAGAACTGGGGTTGTAATCAGAAGGCCCCGGGGGGACAAGAGCAGGTGAACCAAGTTCTCAAACTTGGGTACGCCAATCCCAAAAAACCCGTGGCTGTTGAGGCCAATTTCCTGATGCCCTGTCAGGCCCTGAACTGCGACGGCAGCCGAATAGGACATCTTCGTTGGCGAGCCAAAAGCCCAGAGGTTGTAGAGAGCAATTGGGAGAACCCCAACCAACACGCCACCCGCGAAAGTCAGCCCCCGCTTAAGAACAGCGAGAAGATCCCAGCGTCCATCAGCCGAACGGAAGGCCGTGTAGAGACCAAGGACAAACCCGCCGAATGCCAGCGGGTACTCAACCGTTACAGCCAGCCCAGAAACAAGCCCGCCGAGCGCAACTAGCTTCAGATTCCCAACTCCTTGCCGTTCCCGGTGCAGAATCCAGAACGATGCGAACAGAGCAAACGTGGACAGCGAGTGGCTCATTAGCTGGGTTGAGAACGGCAACAGCATGCTCCCGAGCCCGACGGCAACGGCTGTTGCTGTGCCTGTCCCAGGCCCGTAGCGCTCGGCCATCGATCTGACCAACAGCAGCAACAGCGCAAAGGGCAACATGCAGCCAAACAGCGTCAGCGCCCAGATAATCGTCCAGTTGCGATGCCAGTCACCCTTGACGGCGACCGGCTTACCGCGCGAGCCGGCTTGTGGGCCAACCATTCCAGTGACAGGCCGACCCCCATGCCGGGACTGAAAGTGAACTGCACGCAGACCGACATAGGCGGGCAGCACAAATGCAGACAGCCCAGGCGCCTTAACCGAGTAAAAATGCCCGTCAATGTAGGACTTGTCCTTGGACTCCCAGTGGTAAGGGTCAATCTGCGCTGTGCCAGTTGACATCGCGCGGGTCAGCCCAAAGAACGACATCTGCGCCCAGCCGACGTTCTGCATCAACATCGATGCGCCAAGCGCGATACAGAGGATCGCTGCGAGACCAATCTGGAAGTCGCGCTTTGAGCGGTGACCTGCGACGTCACCGTCCACAGGCGATGGCGAGACCGGGCTGGTTGAGGCGGCTTCCACGGAAGCGAAGTATGACCCCCGGAGCGGAGCCAAACTCCGCTCCGGGATTCAAGTCAGACGGTGTGGCGCAATTCAGCCGGTGATTTTGGCCTTCAGCTTGGCGAACTCGTCGTCCGTAATCGTGCCGTTCGCGCGGAGGCTGCTGAGCTTCTCAAGCTCGCTCGCAGGTGAACCAGTTGCTGCCTGCTCGCGAATGTATGAGCTCATCTGGTCCTGCATCTCTGCCTGCTGGGCAATAGCGCGCTCGCGCATTCCACCACCGCGGGCAATTAGGTAGACCAGTGCCGCAAGCGGAGTAATGGTCGCAAGGAAGAAGATCCAAATGGCCTTGGCCCAACCGGACAGCTTGTGGTCCCGGAAGAGGTCGCCGATGATGGAAATCATGATTGAGAGCCAAATCGCGAAGAAGAAGACTGCGAGAACTACTTCTAGTGCCTCAGTGAGGCCGAATGTTGCGAGCGTCATTTACTTTGATTCCTTTCGTTTTGCACAACCGTTATGGCAGGGCATTAATGCCAATGTAACCTGAGCCGAACGGGAGAGAGCCATAACTAGTTAGCGGCAGAGAAGCGGAAGTAACTTCCGCGCGTCCGCAGGGATTAGGACGCGAATTCTCTGAGACACCCTTGTGGTGCCCCCGCTCCTCACTGCGGGCGCGTCACGGAAGACGTCGAGGTGGCTGCCCTTGATGGCTCCGCCGGTGTCAGCAGCGCAGAACCACCGGTCATAGGCTGTGAGGTAGACGGCGCTGCGGTAAGCGATCACCTTTGGGTCAACGGCCACCGACGCGAGCGGCCGTAGCGGAACACCGGATGCCCCCAACGACGGGCCGGATTCAAACCGCGCAAGCTTGGCATTCACTTTGTTGGCTGGTTTGCTGCTGGCCCAAGCCCCGTTAGACCAGCCGCCAGCCTGGAGCGGAAAGGTGAGCAGGCCACTGCTGTTGAGCCAGAACATCTCATTGGCCCAATAGGGAGTCCCACCCTTTGCGCCTTTAGCGTTGACATAGCCTGTCAGCCCAGCGGCCAGATGGACGCGGCTGCCATCAACGGCGACTCCGTCCCCCTCCATGGCAACACCCATCGCCGAGTAAAGAAAGTCAACCGGATAAGCCTTTGTCAGCCCAGGGGCGACTACCTTGGCCCCGCGAAACCAGCGCTCAGGGGCTGGCCAATACTCCGTCAGGGTGAAGCCGTCTAGCCAAGCCGACCTTTCCAACGGAAGGCGAGTGGCACCACTAGCGACTGGGGACAGCGTCATAGCGGTTGCAAAAGCCACCAAGACCCCACGGGTGAGAAGACGCAAATCCATCATCTGCATTCTTCCCCCAAATCGGGTCGAAATCCTCCCTTTGGGAAAGACGCCGCAGACGAAAAGAAGCCCCGCGCTGGCGGGGCTTCCGTTTGATGGCGAGACCCGGGCTCGAACCGGGGACACCACGATTTTCAGTCGTGTGCTCTACCAGCTGAGCTATCTCGCCGGGATGCTCTGGCGATGCTACCGACTGGACGGGAAGGCAGGCCATAACGGTAACCCGATGTAGGCAGAACCGGTTGCCTCTCAGTGCCCGTTAGGGCGCCGATAAACTCCCGCTCGATGCGCGCTTGGTGGTCCAACTCTCCCTCTATTGAGCGCGCTCAGGTCATCAAGGCAGGGCTAATTGGCTCTGTTCTCTCTCTGATTCAGTTCTACACCCTCCTCTCGGGGCTGGGTTCGCGCATCGCTGCTGACGATGGTGACCCCGTCTCCCAAAGCTGGCAGGTGGCCTGGGGCGGTCACGCTCTACTCCACCACCCCCTAGCGTTCTGGCAGGCCAACCAGTTCTGGCCGGCCAAAGACAGTCTTGCGTTCAGCGACGCGCTAGTCGGCTACGCACCCTTTGGCCTGCTCGGGAGTGGCGTTGATGCCGCACTTACCCGCTACAACCTGCTCTTCCTATTTGCCTTTGCACTTGCCTTCTTCGCGGTCTGGCTGCTTGCGCGCGAGCTGGGGGCACCGAACTGGGCTGCGATGGTCGGTGGCGCCGCCTTCGCCTACTCACCATGGCGTCTAGAGCAAGCGGGTCACCTGCATGTGATCTCAAGCGGAGGGATTGCCCTCGCGATCTTTCTCCTCCTGCGCGGCTACCGGCGCAATGACTGGCGTCTGATCACAGGTGGCTGGGTTGCGGCTGCTTGGCAGCAGTCGATCGGCTTCACGCTTGGACTGCAGCTGGACTACCTACTTCTCCTCCTCGGGCTGATCGGCCTGATCACTTGGTTGAGAGCCGGACGACCGCATCCACCGGCCACCAGCATCAAAGCAACGGCCGTTGGCGTCGGATTCTTCCTCCTGAGCACATGGCTACTGACCCGCCCTTACCTGCGCGTCCTGAACGCCGAAGGCCGAACCAGTTATTCGCTCCAATCGCTCTACTCCTTTTCGCCAAGCCTGCGGTCGTTCCTGAGCCCACCGGAGTACGGGATGCTCTTCTCGAAAACTCCGCAGCAACTCACCGCAGCCGTTGGTAAGGGCTACGCGGAGAAGGTTCTATACCCCGGGTTGATCACGGCACTGCTTGCAATCATTGGCCTCTGGTGGAAGGGGATCCCGAAGGCTCTACGCGTAGGCCTAGGGCTGACCACCGTGCTATTTGCCGTTCTGTCACTTGGTGTGCACCAAACCGGCGTTGGCCATTACCTCCCGTACCGCTTTGTCTTTGAATACCTCCCCGGCTGGGATGGAATACGTACACCGGGACGACTTCACACACTGACCACCCTTGCCCTGGCTCTACTGGCGGCCGCTGGAGCAGCTCGCGTTGGCGAGCTAATCCGTCAACGCAAGCGCTCATCTTTTGCCACTGCTGGCGTGGTTGTCCTGGGGCTTCTCGTTCTGGCTGATGGTTCGGGCATCCCATTCCCCAACCCAGCAATCCGCAAGGCACCCGCTGATGTGACGTCACTAGCTACCCCGCTAATCCACACACCCCTCGCGCCATCCGACAACCGGCTCTACCTGCTGTGGTCAACCGAGTCCTTCCAGCCAATGATCAACGGACGCTCAACCTTTATTCCCTCAAGCTATTACGAGGCGGAGACTCAGATGGCGACATTCCCATCGGCAGAGTCAATCGGTTGGCTTCGGCGCCACGGGGTAAAGACCGTGATCGTCCACACCGAGTTCACAGAGCAACGCAGCGGCGAGAGATTCAAGGGCAAGTTCCATACAGAGCCTCAGTTCCGAAGCCCCACTTGGGCTCAAGCCACCGCTGCCAAAATTCCCGCCGGCAGTCGTGTCACCCGCGAACTTGTTCACCCCGTGGTGATCTACCACCTAGCTCCCTGACGGATAACCATGTTGCCGCTAACGACATACCTTTTTGACGCGATTATCGCGCTGGCCTGCATTGCAGCTCTGGTGGCCGGTGGGCGGGCAGTGCAGCTCAGATTCCTCAAGGAAGTAGTCGGGCCCGAACTAATTGTTGTTCGCGCCGCAGCTGGGTTCGCCCTACTCACAACCATCGCCTACGTCTTGGGAGCAGTCGGCCTGTTTTCGAGAGGACCACTAGCGGTTGGGTTCATAGCGATTGGCCTTGGCGCCCACTTTGCCCTGTCGCCGAGCGATTGGGGCCGCAGGAGCGAAGGCAGGCTCTCGGCTGCAGCTGGATTACCCCTTGCCGCCGGACTCCTCCTGCTGTTGACAATCTGGTTACTGCCCGTCGACGACGCCCTGAGGAACGGCATGAGGGGAACAGACACCCTCTGGTACCACATGCCGTTCGCGCTGAGGTTCTTCCAGGATCAGAGCCTGACTTCCGTTGCTTGGAACGAGCCCCTGTTCCAAACCTATTTCTACCCGTCCTGGGGCTCAATGTTCCACGCCTTAGGAATGGTGTTCTTCCATAGAGACTTCCTCTCACCTCTAGTCAACGTCGGTTGGCTTGCCCTAGCTGTCACCGCAGGTGGAGCGATCGGAGCACGGCGAGGTGTCGCAGCAGCATCAGCATTAGGGGTAGGAGCTGTCTTTGCAGGGGACAAGGTCCTCGGTGGATCCGCCGGGGCGGCGATGGTTGACGCACCCGCAACCTTCTTCTTTCTCGCCGCAACAGTCCTACTGCTGCGCAGCCGCGAGTGCCGTGCCGCAGTGGTTCTCTGTGGCCTGGCGATCGGCCTTGGTGTGTCGATCAAACTGACGATTGCCCTCCCGGGCGCCGGTGTACTAGCCGCCGTGGTTCTGCTGGCACGGCGTGGGACCCGTTTCCACACCGCGATGACCTGGTCCGCTGGCGCACTGGCAACCAGCTGGTTCTGGTTTGCACACAACATCAGCGAGACAGGCAGTCCACTTCCGATGATCGACATCCCCTTCCTCTCAAACCCGGGGAAGGCCCTTGAATCCGTGAACATGGTCCCAATCGCGAAGTACTTCACGGACCCCAACGTGATGCTCCATCAACTTCCCTCTGCTTGGACGACAAGTTTGGGCCTACTTGCCGTGCCCATGATCCTGCTCGGATTCCTCGCCCCGCTAGCTCTAGCCATCAGACCACGGGAGCCCTATTGGAGAGCAGCTTCCCTTGTGGCATTGGTTGCCCTTACTGGGTATTTCTTCACTCCAGGGACGGCAGCGGGCCCTCCTGGCGGACCGATTCTCGGTCTCGTCTGGGACACGCGGTTCATCGCACCAGGACTCTGCCTCGGACTTGCCCTGCTTCCAGTCTGGCTGTCGTTCAGAT
>JAPLCJ010000034.1 GCA_026392255.1 Solirubrobacterales bacterium | reverse complement strand
TTGACGCGGAGGTTCCATCACCGGCCAGCGGCGTCGTCTCCAAGATCCTCGTAGCCGAGGGTGAGACGGTCAACGTCGGTCAGGTCATCGCTGAGATCACCCTTGGTGAGGGCGGTGAAGCTCCCGCAAAGGCGCCAGACGCACCAGCCGCTGACACAAACGGGAACGGCACTGCTGCTGCGGCGGCTACCAACGGAACTTCAGCCCCCGAGGGCACAATCGTCTCCCCAGTTGCAAAGCGCGCGGCCGCTGACCTTGGCGTCGACCTCGGCACAGTCGCAGGCACTGGCCGTGAGGGAAGAATCTTTAAGGACGACGTCCTCGCAGCGGCAAACGGTGGGGGATCCGCCAAGGCCAGCGGTGGTGCTGTCAGCGCAACCCAGCTCAAGGGTGGTGCGGCAACTCTTGCCAAGTACATGGACAAGAGTCGGTCTGTCCCAACCGCGACTTCCTTCCGCAACCTCGCCGTTGGTGCGCTCGATGCCCGCCGCAAGCAGCTCAAAGAAGCGGGCCTGCGCGTCTCCTTCACGCACATCATCGCTTGGCGCGTCTCCTTCACGCACATCATCGCTTGGGCAATAGCCGTCGCAGCGACCGACGACATGCCAGTCATGGCCAACCACTTTGAGGACCGCGACGGAAAGCCGTTCAACATTGATGACGGTCAGGTCAACCTTGGTCTCGCCGTTGATGTGGAGAAGAAGGACGGCACTCGCACGCTGATGGTCCCTGTGATCCGCGACGCAGGGCGACTGGACTTCGCAGCTTTCCTCGCTGCCTACGACGCACTGGTTGATAAGGCTCGTGAGAACAAGCTGACCGCCGACGATTTGGTTGGCGGCAATGTTTCCCTTACGAATCCGGGTGGCCTTGGCACCGTGGCTTCAGTTCCACGGTTGATGGAAGGCCAGGGCACGATCATCGCCGCCGGCGCGATCGGCTACCCAGCTGGGCTCGCTGACGCTGCTGCAGCGCTTGGCGCTGAGAAGTCAATGACGCTCACCTCGACTTACGACCACAGGATCATCCAAGGCGCTGAGTCGGGCAGGTTCCTGGGCACGGTTGACGCACTCCTTCAGGGCGAGAAGGGTTTCTACGAGCGCCTCTTCGGCGACCTTGGGGTACAGCTCCCAGCCCTACCTCCAAAGCAGGCGCCGACACTTCCGTCAGCCGGTCCTTCAGTTGGGGCAATAGCCGGTGAGGACCCAACTGTTGAACTCCTCCAGGCAGTCCAAGCAGCAACCTCACTCGTCAAGGCTCATCGCACACATGGCCACCTTGCCGCTTATCTTGATCCGCTCGGCGCCGCACCTCCCGGGGATCCAGCGCTTGACCCAGGACCGCTCTCGCTGACCGACGACCTGATGGGTCGGATTCCGGCCAAGATTCTGAGGATGTTTGTGCCCGGCGAGACACTTGCCGAGGCACTTCCGCATTTGCGAGCCGTCTACTGCGGCACAACCGGTTACGAGAGCGAACATCTCGCCAGCCACGAGCAGCGGATGTGGTGGCGCGAGCAGGTTGAGGCCGGAACATTCCGCAAGCCGCTCACTCAGGACGAATCTGTTGCACTGCTGAACCGTCTAACTGAGGTCGACGCGCTAGAGCGCTTCATGCACAAGGCCTACCTTGGCCAGAAGCAGTTCTCGATCGAAGGCCTGGACATGACTGTCCCAATGCTTGATGAGCTCGTGCAGCTTGGTGCTGCTGAGGGCGCCCACGAGGTTGTTATCGGCATGGCGCACCGTGGCCGACTCAATGTCCTTGCCCACAACCTTGGCCGCTCGTACGAGTCGATCTTCGCTGAGTTCGAAGGCGTTTCAACGCTTGAAGCGATCACCACGATTCCCCAAGGTGGCACGGGTGATGTCAAGTACCACCATGGCTCCCGTGGACGCCGCCCACTGCCAGACGGCGGCTCGGTCATCGTCAGGCTTGAGTCAAACCCAAGTCACCTTGAGTTTGTAACGCCAGTAATTGAGGGCGCGGCACGCGCAGCGCAGACCCATCACGACGGTCCACTTCCAGACAGGGACCTCAACCGCGCGATGCCTGTGGCAATCCACGGTGACGCCGCGTTCCCGGGGCAGGGTGTCGTTGCAGAGACCCTCAACCTGCAGCTGCTTGAGGGCTACACCGTCGGGGGCACTGTGCACCTGATCCAGAACAACCAGATTGGCTTCACCACTAACCCCAATGACAGCCGCTCGACCCGCTGGGCTTCAGACATCGCCAAGGGCTTTGACGTTCCTGTCATCCATGTCAATGCTGACGATGTTGAGGCCTGCGTCCACGCCGTCCGGCTTGCCTTCGCATTCCGTCAGAAGTTCCGCCACGACGTTGTGATTGACCTGATCGGCTACCGCCGCTTTGGTCACAACGAGGCCGATGAGCCGCTTTACACGCAGCCCGACATGTACGCGCTAATCAAGGACCATCTTCCTGTCCGCGAGATTTACGCTGCTGAGCTGGTTGAGCGCGGCGTGCTGACTAAGAGCGAGGCTGACCTACAGACAGAGAAGGTCTGGCAGCGTCTGACAGATGACCATCAAGCCCTCAAGACCGCCATTGAGAACCACACCACTCCAGAGCAGCAGACTGGCGAGTACCAGCTGGATCGCACCCAGAGCCCGAATATTGAGACCGCGGTTCCCGCCAAGACCCTTCAGAAGGTTGCCAAGCAGCTCTTCACTGTGCCCGACGGATTTACGATCAACTCCAAGCTTGAGAAGCAGCTTGCCAAGCGCGTTGAAGAGGTCCAGCCGGGCGGGGCCGTCACATGGGCCAACGCTGAGGCCTTGGCCTTCGCCACGCTGTTGATGGAAGGTAGTCCGATCCGTTTCACCGGCCAGGACACCGAGCGTGGCACCTTCAGCCAGCGGCACATGGTTCTGCACGATGCCAACGACGGCCATCCGTACACCCCGATTGCAAACCTGCCCAACGCCAAGGCTCCGATCGAAGTCCATAACTCACCACTCTCCGAGGCGGCCGCCTTGGCCTTTGAGTACGGCTACTCGCAGGAGGCCCCGCAGGCTCTTGTGCTCTGGGAGGCGCAGTTCGGCGACTTCGTCAACGGCGCCCAGGTGATTGTTGACCAGTTCATCGCCAGCGCGATGTCCAAGTGGGGGCAGACCACTCGCCTTACGCTGATGCTGCCTCACGGCTACGAGGGCTCTGGTCCGGAACACTCCTCTGCGCGGCTTGAACGCTTCCTCCAGCTGGCTGCCGAGGGCAACATGCGGATTACTAATCCGACGACGCCAGCCCAGTGGTTCCACCTTCTGCGCCGTCAGGCCAAGATCGCCAAGCTGCGCCCGCTGATCGTGATGACGCCAAAGAGCTTGCTCCGGCTTGCCCAGGCCACCAGTGACCCTGCCGAGTTGAGCGAGGGCGCATTCCAACCTGTTCTGGCTGATCCGTTCGTCAAGGACGACAGCAAGGTCACCAGGCTGATCCTCTGCTCGGGCAAGGTCTATTACGACCTTGAATCGTCAGCGCTGCGTGAGGCGGCCACGGAGACTGCGATTGGACGTGTCGAGCTGCTCTATCCATTCCCGCAGCAGTCACTGCTAGCACTTGTGGCGCGCTATCCGAACCTGCGTGAAGTTGTCTGGGTTCAGGAGGAGCCGCGCAACATGGGCGCCCGTGCGCACATGTCAACGCGCCTGCTGCACGTTCTCCCCAACGAGATCTCCTTCGGTTACATCGGTCGTCCGGAGCGAGCAAGCCCAGGCGAGGGCTATCCGGCCGCGCACGCGGATGAACAGAATCGGATTATCCGCACGGCCCTGGACCAGTCAGTACCGGTCACGATGTACCCGGCGAAGCTGCCGGGCGAACGCTGACCTGGATCGCCAGAACCGTTGAGCTGCCGTTGGGTGGGCTCAGCCTGACTTTGATGAGGGGGGCGCTATGAGCACAACGAAGCTTTGGGTATTGCGTCACGGTGATGCCGAGGAACCCGGCACTAAGCCGGATGCGGAGCGTGAGCTGACGGAGACCGGTCGTGATGAGGCCCGTGCTGCAGGGGCGGCCTTGAAGGCTTTAGGGACAGTCCCCGATTTAATCCTTGCCAGCCCACGCGTAAGGGCGCAGCAGACAGCTACAGCCGCTGCCGGTGAGCTTGGGCTCTCCTTTGAGACCCACCAGCCACTTTCCGGGGGCTTCACTGCCAGCGATGCGCTGGCAGTTCTAGCCGGCCGAGCGGGCCAGACTGTTGTGCTGATTGGACACATGCCTGACTTGGCCATTGTTGTGCGCGACCTCTCCGGAGCGGCTGTGTCGTTGCGCACCGGTGGCTTGGCCTTACTTAGGGGTGAGGGGGCTGCGTTTGAGCTTGCCGTCCTGCTGCGTCCGCGCGAAACACGAGCAATCGCGACCTTCTGACACAACTTGCGGCCGTGCCAGCTATTATGGTTTTCAAGAGAGATAAGCAGCACCAATGGAGGAGAGACATGACCCGTAGATCGATCAGCATCGTCGTAGCAGCAACAACCGTGGCTGTGGCCATGTGCGCCGTGGCGCCAGCCGGAGCTACAACGCCTTCCTACACGATGCAGAAGAATGTGTATGGCAAGCGCTACTGCGAGCTGGCCCCTGTGTTCCTTGAAGGAAACGGACTCAAGGTCGACATCTACAACAGTTTCAAGCAGAGCACCTGCCCAACCGACCTGTGGAACAGCGCTATTACCACCTCGGCTATCGATTCGGCTAAGACCGCGCTTGGCGCTGTGGCAGTCGCAATCAACGGACCACGCTGGTGGAGCTTTGACGAGATCGGCGGCATTCTGGCCCCCGAGGTCGTCATGTTCGGAAATCTTGGCCTGCAACACGCGGCAGTTCTCCACTTCGCTGGGCGCGCTCAGCCACCGGCATACACCGAGTTCCAGGTGATGCGCACAAGCACTTGGGTATGGAATAAGGGCACGTATCTGAGGGTCCTTACCTCCCCAGCAGGCAGGAAGTTCATCATGCAGTCCTGGACGACTCAGGTCAGCACGCAGGTCACAGCGAGCAAGGTCAACACGCTCGCAACCGGTGCCCATCCACTGCTCGTCCTGCCCACGGGCTGGAAGTTCAAGGCTTACAAGGCGACTAAAAAGGTCACCGTTGTTGCCCCAGGCACGATGCAACTCGTGCAGGACAACTTGAAGAACGTTTACTCGCTCCTCCCGTGATCAGGGGAAGAGTTGGGGCATCCGCGTAGATGGGCAAACCTGTCCTCTACGCGATGCGTTCCTCGCTGTACTCCAGCAAAGCGCGTTCCTACCTTCTCAAGCAGGGCATTGACTTCACTGAACGACCGCCGGGCGACCCTCGCTATGCGGCGGAGGTAACGCCGGCGATCGGTCGTTGGATCATCCCCGTGCTGCAGACAGCTGACGGTGAGCTGATCCAAGACACAGAGGACATCATCGCCCACCTTGACGCCTCGGTTCCACAGGAACGCTCGGCATTCCCGCCTAGCGGTGTTATCGCTGTGATCGCGCGAATGCTGGACATGCTGGGCAGTGAGGGGCTGATGCGTCCGGCCCTGCACTTCCGTTGGAACTTCGACGAGCACAACATGCCATTTGTGTTGGAGGACTTCGGACGGGGTTTGGTTCTGCCGGGTGCGTCGAATGCGTTTGAGGCAACCAGCTGGGACTTTGGCGAGGACTTCGGCGCCAGTGGTGACAAAGAGGCCAGAGCGCAGGTAGCCGAATTTGCGGGCAACAGAATGCGCGAGCTAACCGTGGACTTTGGTGTCAACGAGGAGACCATTCCTGAGATTGAACGCTCGTATTCAGAGTTCCTCAGCCTGCTGTCAGCCCACTTGGAGCGCTCCCCTTATCTGCTGGGCGGCAGGCCGACTCTTGCTGACTACGCCCTGATGGCCCCGCTCTACGCGCACCTCTCACGTGACCCGTATCCGTCGATGATCATGAAGCGCGACGCCTGGCCGGTCTGGAGCTGGGTTGAGCGCATGCTTGTGCCAATCGCTGGCACCGGGCAGTACGGCGAGGTTCCATCAGCTCTGTTCGCTGAGGATGCCCTTCCTCAGACACTGCTGGACCTACTTGCATACATCGGCCGTGAGATGGTCGAGGACATTGCCGCCACCGTTGCATTCATTGACACCTACCTCGCTGACTCTCCTGATGTGAGTGAGGGCGACATCATTGCCGGCAAGGCCACCCGCCGTGCGCTTGGAAAGGTCACATGGACTTGGCGTGGCCACGAGGTCACAACACACTCAATTCCGTACCGGGTTCTCCACCTGCAGAACATTCAGGCTGAGTTCGGGCGGCTTGATTCCGACAAGCAGTGCCAAGTTCGTGGGATTTTTGCTGACGCTGGCCTTGAGTTATTCCTAGACCTCAAGCCTCGCCGCCGTGTTGAGCGGGCTGACAACGTTGAAGTCTGGGGAGCTGAGCAGGAACCAACGCTCACGCCGCGCTGATCGCGGGCCTAGCCCAAGCCGTTAGGAAACGCTGGGACCAGCTTCGAAGGGGCAATACGCAGCCGGGGAGCGTCAATGCGCCGCAATTGCCAGACTGCCGGATCCACTTTGCGATGTCAGGCGACTTAGGTACGATCCCTGTCTACACATCAGGTCTTTTGGCGGGTGCATTACGTCCAGGGCCGACTTACAACTGAACCGAGGAGAAACCAGTGACATCAAGCCTTTTGACTTCAACCCAAGAAATGTGGCTTTGGGTCGGCACTATCGGAATGGCACTTGGTGCCTTGGCGATCGGACTGATCGGCCGCACTCTGGGTGAGCATGCGCACCATGCCGTAGCGAGCTTCTTTGTCTGCGCAATCGCAGCCGTTGCCTACTTGCTGATGGCCCGCGGTCAGGGCGACATTCTCGTCACCCAGACTGAGGTTCTGGTGACACACGTCGGCACCATGGCGGCGACCACGGGCAAGGTTGTGTTTGTTGCGCGCTATGTCGACTGGGTCGTAACCACACCGTTGCTGCTGATCGGCCTGATTGGCGTTGCTATCAAGCAGGGCAAGGGCCGTGCGCTTGTCACCACCGCGATTGGTGCAGACATTCTGATGATCGTCACCGGACTGTTCGGAGCACTTTCATTCGATGAGACCAACAAGTACACCTGGTTCGTCATCAGCTGCCTGTTCTTCCTGATCGTGCTCGCAATCGTCTGGGGCCCAGTTCGCGCAGCGGCTT
>JAPLCJ010000055.1 GCA_026392255.1 Solirubrobacterales bacterium | reverse complement strand
TCTCAAGCGATCAAGTCAGTGGCTCTAGCCAATAGGCCGAACTGATCCAACAGAGGTGGCTAACCGTGAATGCTGCCGTCGGGCATTTGTGCGCCAGTCAGGTTCGCGCCAGTCAAGTCTGCGCCAGTCAAGTCCGCGTTAGTCAGGTCCGCGCCACTCAGATTCACGCCAGTCAGGGTCGCGTTAGTCAGGGTCGCGCGATTCAGGTTCACGTTAGTCAGGTTCGCGCCACTCAGGTTCGCGCCCTCAAGGTGCGCGTTGTACATGTACGCACTATTCAGGTTCGCGCCAGTCAGGTTCGCGCCAGTCATGGTCGCGTTAGCCAGGGTCGAGTACGTCACGGTCGCGTTAGTCAGGTCCGCGTTAGTCAGGACCGCGTAAGTCAGGTTCACGTTAGTCAGGTTGGCGCCACTCAGGTTCACGTTAGTCAGGGTCGCGCTATTCAGGGTCGCGTTAGTCAGGGTCGCGTTAGTCAGGTCCGCGTTATTCAGGTTCGCGTAGCGTAGGTCCGCTCTAAACAGGTTCATACCAGGCAGGTTCGCGCCGGTCAGGTTTGCGTAGTACAGATCAGCGTTCTTCCCGAGCAGATATCCATTCACGACTTTCATGCCCGGAAGAGTGGTTCCATCTGCCCCGTTGGTTCCGTTGGTCCCCGAGTCCCCCTTGTCACCCTTCGCGCCCGCATGTCCTTTGAGCGCATTGCGTGTTCCCGCGCTCAGGTCAGCGCTCATCACTTGCCCGTCTTTGATCTGCGCGCTTCCAACACTGTTGTTGGGAATCGTGATTGCCGCGTAGCTCACACCACCCAAGCCTAGAAACACTGCAAAGGTGGACATGACATTGGCGTAGGTCAGACGGGTTTTGATCATGCGCAAAAACCTGCACGCTGACCCATTACGGTCTCAACTATCAAACGGGCCACCTCTGGAACTAGCGGCCTACATCGACCAAGAGTGGCTAACAAACTTCTGTATTGGGAAGAACTTCAGTCGGGGCGCTCGGATTCGAACCGAGGACCTCTCGCTCCCAAAGCGAGCGCGCTACCAAGCTGCGCCACGCCCCGATGTGGTGGATGCTAGAGGTCTGAGCCGTTTCGTGAATCTACTGCGACACTGAGCCTCTGTGAACCGCCACCTCGAGAGAGCAAATCAGGGCTATCTACTTGCCCTTTCGCCAACAGTTTTGTTCTGCGAAAACGGGCCCACGGCGCCCCCATTCCCAACAACAGATCCGCCAGCCCAGACCGCTGGCGACCAGAGGGTCAAGTAGCCTCGCCGACTCGATGGGAAAAGTTGAACCACTCAGAGCGCTGCACTACGACACGGTCGTTACCGGAGGCCTGCAACCCGTTGTCGCACCTCCTTACGACGTAATTGACGCCGAGGGACGCGCGGCACTTGTGGCCCAGTCCCCAAACAACATCGTGGTCCTTGACCTTCCTGAAGGCGAAGACCCATACGCGTCTGCCGCGGCAATCCTGCATGAGTGGATTGCCAACGGGGTACTGATCCGTGATGAGACACCGGCACTGTGGGCGGTTGAGCAGGTCTATGACGCCCCAGGCGGCGCTGGCAAACTAACCCGCCGTGGGTTTCTTTCCCGCATGGCAGTTGAGGAGTACGGTCGCGGCCGGGTCCTCCCTCACGAGCGGACACATGCTGGCCCGAAAGAGGACCGTTTGCGCCTGACCCGCGCAACAGCCACAAACCTCTCCCCAATTTTCGCCCTCTTTGGTGACCCTGATGGCGTTGCCAGCGGAGCACTTGAAGGCGTCTGGACACAGGAGCCGTTCGGTGAGGCTTTGGGACATGAAGGAACGCTGACCCGGGTCTGGCGAGTAGACGAGCCTGAGGTTGTTGCTGCGGTCTGCGAAGCAGCGTCACAGTCAGAGCTACTGATCGCCGACGGACACCACCGCTACGAAACTGCTCGCGTCTTTGCCGAGGAGGAAGGGTCACCAGCCGGTGCAGACTCACTGCTGGCCTACCTTGTTGCATCGGAGGATCCCGGCCTTGTTGTGTTCCCTACCCATCGGCTTGCGAGTGGCCTTGGGGATGTCGAATGGGCTGCGCTCGATGCCGCCATCGCCGAACACTTCGATGTGGAAACGGTTGCCGAGGCTACCGAGCCAGACGGCAAGGGAGGCGATCGCGTGCAAATCGGACTGCTCGACTCGCGCGATGGCAGCACCAAGATGCTGACCCTTCGGGACCCAAGCAGTCTGGACGGACCAATGGAAGGCCGCTCCCCTGCATATCGCCAGCTGGATACCGGCGTCCTGGAAGCGCTTCTACTGCGAGGCCCGCTTGGCCTTACCGAGGATCGGATTGACCACTTGGACGGCTTCGCCTACGCCCGTGACCTCCAGACAGCGATTGACGCAGTCGGGTCGGGAGCCTCAGACGTTGCCTTCCTGATGGGCCCGACTCCCGTTGACCGGATCCGCGCAATCGCGGAGGCTGGCGAGTACATGCCACCGAAGTCCACATACTTCTTCCCCAAGATCCCAACCGGAATTGTCCTCAACCCACTCGACCAGTAGTCGGTACCGGACACTTAAGAGGGATAGCATCAAGACCAATGCCTAAAGCAACCGCCAGAACCCAAGACCACCGACTTCGTCACACGGTCAAGATCGGCAAGCACTCCCTAGTTGCGGACGAGCCACAGGACATGGGCGGAACTGACGATGGCCCAACACCCCAGGAGCTCTTGGCAGCAAGCCTTGCCTCATGTACTGCGATCACGATGCAGATGTACGCAGAGCGCAAAGGCTGGGACATTGGCGAGATCGAAGTAGAGGCTGAGTACGAGCCCGCAGAGCGAGGAAGCCCGACCAAGTTCACGATGGTTCTCCGCCTTCCCGAAGGCCTTGACCCTGAACAGCGCCAACGCCTTGAAGTAATCGCCGCGAAGTGCCCTGTTCACCGGGCGCTCGAAGGCGAAGTGATGTTCGAGGAGCGGGTCGAACCGCTCCCAGCCTGACCGATGGACCCGGCCGGGACGATTGCCCGGCTACAACCCCTGCTGCTCAGCGTTGAGACCGCTCTTGATCTAGAGCCGCCGGCGGCGGTTGAGTCAGCCGTCCTTGTGCCGCTGACTGATGACAACGGCGTCCTGTCAGTGATCCTCACCAGACGCCGTGATGACCTTCGCCACCATGCGGGCGAGTACAGCTTTCCCGGTGGAAGGCGCGACCCAGGTGAGGAAAACCTGCTGGTCACCGCACTGAGGGAGACCCACGAGGAGATCGGGATCCCACCCACTCAAGTTCAGCTCATAGGCGCTCTCCAGCCAACGGCAACCATCGCGACAGGGTTCTCGGTGCATCCGTTTGTAGGTGTCGTCCCCACAGGGACTGCTCTCATAGCGGCCCCGGATGAGGTGGCGGAGATCCTTCTGGTCCCACTCGCTGATTTGATCGCCGGGGCGGACAGGGCCGTGATGAAGCGGCGCGATCTCGCTTTCCGGACAGCAGTCTTTCCCCTTGACGACCGAGTGATCTGGGGCGCTACTGCGCGGATCCTCTTCGACCTGTTGGCCCGGATCGGCCCAGCCTCAGCCTGACCGCAGTCAAGCTTGCGTCGGTGGCCTCAGCCGCGGTCGCGGGTCAGTAGCTCGTCAACAGCAGCCTTGGCAGTGACTGCCCAGCTGGCTGAGTCAGACGGATCTGCGTCAATCAACGCCCAGGGGATCTCATTCTTGTCGCAGGCCTTCTTGACCTCAGCAGCCCCAGCTGCCAACACGTCATCCGGGAGCGTGCCGACAGATTCGTAAAGGACGCCTCTGACAGTGGTGTCAATTGTCCGCTCTAGAAGCATTTGGAGTCGAGTGCCATGCAGCGGCTCAACCGCCTCGGCGTCGCCTTCAGCCGACGCAAGCGCCCAGATCAGGATTGTCGCGTTCTCAAGTGAGTAGTTGATCGTCGCGATGCGATCGGGATCCCCCACCCAAGGCTCGATCCCCGCAGCCTCAAGCTCGGCCACTCGGGTACGGGTTCTTGTGGTGCCGCGGACAGCGTGCCCGTCAGCTCGTAGAAGGCCAGCCAGCTCAATGCCGCGCTTGCCGCAACCAACAATCACGACTCTTGCCATCTCGGTCCTAGCCTTCCATTTCAGTTTGAGCGCCTGATTCACGGGCGGCTCTGCGTGCGCGGAGGGCTTGAAGCGCCTCGCGTACTTGGACATCGTCCTCTATCTCTAACTCGGTACGGCGCTCCTCGATTTCCCGAGCTGACCGCAGGCCAACATTCTCAGTCCCGTTCCCGGGGCTGGACTTACCAATCAGCCAGAGCGCCAGAACAACCGCGCCGACCCCACCGAACATGACTATCGCGAACCCGTCCACAGACGCGATCGTAACCCCTAAGCAGGGTAGGCTCGGAATTAGCCACTCAACGACTGGAGCAAAAGTGGATTTTGATCTAACCCAAGAACAGGAATCGGTCCGGCGAACAGCTAAGGAGTTCACCGACGCCAACCTCGTTGAGCGTGCACGCGACAACGACCGCAACGAACACTTTGACCTTGAGCTAGTGGCGATGATGGCCAAGCAGGGCTATCTGGGCGCAGTGGTTCCCCGCCAATACGGAGGCGCGGGATTGGGCTACATCACCTACGCACTGCTGGTTGAGGAGATTGGTCGCGGCTGCTCCTCTATGAGGACCGTCATCTCCGTCCAAACTTCGCTTGTCTGTTCCTCCATCCTCCGCTGGGGAACCGAGGATCAGAAGCTCGCCTACCTGCCGCTGCTCTGCTCCGGTGAATGGCTCGGCTGCTTCGGATTGACCGAACCGGACACTGGCTCTGATGCCGCCAATCAGAAGACAATTGCTACCAAGACGGATGGTGGCTGGTCCATCACCGGCGGGAAGATGTGGATCTCGCTCGGAAGTAACGCCAAGGTAGCCATGATCTTCGCCCAGACAGACCCAGCCCTTGGCCATCGTGGAATCGCGTGCTTCCTTGTGGAGACCGACACGTCAGGTTTCTCCACTGCGCCTATTCACCACAAGATGGGCCTGCGGGGCTGTGACACGGCTGAGCTGATGCTTGACAATGTTTTGGTTGGCGATGACGCCCTAATGGGAGAGGTTGGCGACGGATTCAAGATCGCGATGAGCGCACTGGACAATGGGCGCTACAGCGTCGCCGCTGGCTGCGTTGGCGTTTGCCAGGGCTCGTTGGAAGCTTCGGTGGATTACTCAACTAAGCGCGAGCAGTTCGGCAAGCCGATTGCCTCCTTCCAACTCGTTCAGCAGATGCTTGCCGAGATCAAGGTCTCGACTGAGGCCGCCCGCCTACTCGTCCTCAAAGCCGGCGACCTGAAAGACAAGGGGCGCCCATCTACCACCGAGACCTCAATCGCTAAGTGGTACGCAACCGAGGCGGCCGTCCGCTGTGCCGACACAGCAATCCAGGTCCACGGGGGCTCCGGTTATGTCGACGACTATCCGGTTGAGCGGTATCTGCGTGATGTCCGTGTTACCACCCTGTACGAAGGCACGTCGCAAATCCAGCAGCTGATCATCGGACGCTCTCTGACAGGTATTAACGCGCTAACTCCGCAGTCCGACTGACCCGCGATCAAGCGAGCCACCAAGTCAGAATCAGATGTGCTTGTAGCTGTGACGGGAGATGAAAAACCCGTGATGGTGGCTCAGGCAGGTCACACCGCTTCCACTTCCCGTACATGTGATTGGACCGAGCGTGAACTTCTTGCCAAGCAATATAATCCGGTTGGTTGCCGGGAAGCCACCATGGACGCAGGTCGGAGATCCATGGCTTGTGCTGAGTGAAATCTTCATGAACGCGAATTGCCAACCGGCCGGACACGACTTTGGCTGTGCCCAATCATGGACCTTGGCGTGACACTTTGCAGCAGCAACTAACTTACTGCCAACCATCGAGCACTGAATGTTGCCCGATGAAGTTTTGAAGAGAATTGCGGTCGTTGCCAAAGCCCCCGTTGGGGCAAACGCAACCACCATCACTGCAAGGAGCAGGATCTTGGTAATTGGGCGCTTGAGTGTCCTCACTTGACTGACTCTAGCGGAGACAATTCAATTTCTCAAATCCCAAACTCGAGACAGTTCCCCCACAAGGGAGCTAGGCAGCTCAGCTAGCGTCGGCTGCGGGAAGGTCCCGCAGATACCACTCTGCATCAAGCGCTGCTTGGCAACCTGAGGCTGCAGCCGTAATGGCTTGGCGGTAAGTGGAGTCCGCCAGGTCACCAGCAGCAAACACGCCGGGAACGTTGGTTCTGGTTGAGCGTCCGTCCACGGAGATGTACCCCTCGTGGTCACGGTCAATCTGCTCTGCCACAAGCTCAGTGGTCGGAACGTGGCCGATGGCGATGAAGCGATGAATGCTCCCTTGGCCTCGATCTCAGTTTCCTCGCCAGTTTCAGTGTTCTTGAGCGCGATGGTCGTCAAAGCACCACCGTCAGCAGCCTTGAACTCTGTTGGTGCGTATGGAGTCATGAACTCAAGGTTCTCGATCGCGCGCGCACGGTCAACCATGATCTTGGATGCGCGGAACTCATCACGCCTATGGACGACAACGACCTTGGATGCAAACTTAGTCAGGAAGATCGCCTCCTCCATTGCCGAGTCACCACCACCAACCACAACGGTTGGCAGGTCCCGGAAGAACGCTGCATCGCAGGTAGCGCAGTAGGAGACACCCTTGCCGCCCAGCTCCTCCTCGCCAACAACGCCGAGCTTCTTGTGCTCTGCGCCCATGGAAAGAACGACTGTCTGCGCCCGGATTACTTCGTCACCGATCTGAACCTCGTGGATTCCACCCGGTTCAGTTGAGAGGTTGATACCAGTTGCATCCTCA
>JAPLCJ010000012.1 GCA_026392255.1 Solirubrobacterales bacterium | reverse complement strand
TGCCCGCCTAATTAACCTCATCAATGTCTCACCAAGCGACGTTGCCCTCAGGATCCAGGCAGCTGACCTAGTTCTGATCCCCTCTGAAAGGGAGGGCTTCGGGCTCGCGCTACTTGAGGCACTCGCCTGCGAGACCCCCGTGCTCTCGACCCCAGTCGGAATCGCCGCGGAGGCAACCAAGGACGTGGTCGGAGCAAGGTCCCTGCCATGGGATCTCGCTACTTGGACTGAGGCCGCGATCGAACTGGTGGAGCTGAAAGAGACCACAGGCGGTCGAATATCTGCACAACGCTGGTCGAGCGATGCCTGCGCGAAAACTGTGATCACCGCATGGAACCGGGCGCTCACCCGCTAACGACTCCGGGTAGCGTAGAACCATGGCTGAAACCGGACGGAGCGATCTTGTTGTCGTTGGTGCTGGTGCAGCAGGCCTCTACGCCGCGCTGACGGCCGCGAACGCTGGAGCAAGCGTCACTCTGATCTCCGCAACCGCACTAGCTGAATCCGCCAGCTATTGGGCGCAAGGGGGTCTGGCTGTTTCGCTTGCTGCAGATGACAGTCCCTCTCTCCACCTCGAGGACACAATCACTGCCGGCCGCGGAGCAGGCCGCGCCTCAGCCGCACGCGTGCTCTGCGCGGAAGCAAACATGGTCCTTCGTGACTTGACAGAACTGGGAGTCGCTTGGGACCGTGACCGCCACGGGCGGCCAGCCCTAGGCCTTGAGGGTGGGCATAGCAAGCGTCGGATCGTTCATGCCGGAGGGGCGGCCACCGGTCGCCGAATCACCCGCGCTCTCTCGGCTAAGGCTGCAGAGTCGCCGCTGATCACCGTTCGCGAGGACACTCGGGTCGACTCACTCCTGTCTGATGGAGAGCACTGCCGTGGAATTCATATTTCCACCGGTGAGAGCGTCCACGCTCGGGCCGTGATCTTCGCTACAGGCGGCGCTGCCGCAATGTGGAAACGCACTAGTAACCCACGGGGCACCATCGGCCGAGGATTGGTTGTCGCTCACGCAGCCGGCGCAGCACTCGCTGACCTAGAGATGGTCCAGTTCCATCCGACCGCGCTAGCTATGGGAGGCGACCGTGACGGGATGCTCGTCACCGAGGCAATCCGCGGCGAGGGGGCTGTCTTGGTTGACGCCGACGGCCAGCGCTTCGTTGATGAACTCGCACCACGCGATGTAGTTGCCCTTGCCATTCACGAGCGCCTTCAAGAGACCGGCGCGGAATCGGTTGCACTCGATATGCGCAACGTTGATCCCCGACTGTTCCCCAACGTCTTTAAATCCCTGTTGGACTGTGGAATTGACCCCGCTACAGAGCTAGTCCCAGTTGCCCCAGCCGCCCACTATGTGATGGGTGGAATCCAGACAGATCTGAATGGCCAATCAACGCTTCCAGGACTGTTCGCAGTTGGCGAGACTGCCTGCACCGGACTGCATGGAGCCAACCGACTTGCCTCCAACTCCCTCACCGAGTGCTTCGTCTTCGGTCGTAGAGCAGCACTGGCCAGCCTCGAGGCGATGCCAGGGCGTTCTGGCGAGGTCTCTGTTGTTGACTGTCCAGGGCCGGTTCTTCCGTCAGAGGCGACCAGAGACGCCCTCTGGGCAAACGCTGGCCTACTGCGCAATAGAGAGGGCCTGGAGTCGCTGCTAGACGACGAACACCCTCTCGCAAGGCTTGTGGCTCGGAGCGCCCTCACACGGGAAGAGACCCGCGGAGCCCACCGCAGAAGTGACTTCCCCGATACCAGAGAAGACCTCGCCGGATTCCATTCCTCACTCGTAGGCCAACAGACGCCAGCGATAGTTCGCTGGGATCCTGCAGATTCAGAGCCAATAAGCATTTCTGCGCCGCAACTTTCGTAGCGCCCCCCTGTTAGCAGTCACATACCGGGCAACGAATTGCAGGAGGGGAATCAGGAATGCTCTACGAAGTCAGCAGATCCATATACAGGTCAATCGCATCCGACATTCTGCCCGACCGCTACGGCGATCTCGACGGAACCAACCACTTGCGTGTCCTGAAGGCATGTGAGGAGAACCTCGAGCGGATGATGCACGACCGTGAGTACTTTGCGAAGCCGGCGAAGACCCTGTTCTGCGAGATCCGATCGTTCTTTCCACTTGGATCTCAGCGACGGGTTTGGGAGTCAGTCGACAGCCACATGACTGTGGCCGCCGATTACATCTCCCGTCTTCCGAAAACTGGGTATGACCTACAGGGCAACCCGATCCAATGCCGAGCAACAACAAGGCGTGGAACCGCCTGCCAGCGGGTACCTCTCGCTCACAACGGTTACTGCCCGTCTCACCAGCACCTCGCCGCAACAGAGCACCAGCTCTCTAACGCGGCCTAACCGGGAGCCGACAGCGGACTGGCGTTCTGCCAGCCCGTAAGTCTGCTCCAGGGCCGCGGCTGAGCTCTAGTTGATCGAGCGACCGGCGGTTGAAGCTATCTGTGATTTTGCTCACGGATGACTGTTTTTGTGCCGTGATTGCTTGATTTTCAAACATTGATGCTTCACACTTGTTTCACGACACACCCGTCAATCAACGGTTAGCAGGATCGCCGGACGGAACCCCTTCAAACATCTAACGCCAGGAATTCAATGCCTCTCTCTTACAAGGAATGGTCCGTCACAGTTCGAGCACTCGCCGAAGGTGAGCAGCTTCTTACCCTCCGCCGCGGAGGCGCTCAAGAACTGGAGCACAACCGCTTCTTCCTCTACCCCACCTTTGACTTCCATCGCGTCGACCTTGTCCGCGAGAGCCATCGTCCCGAGTTGGAGCGTGCAATGGAGGAAGGCGTATGGACCGACGGTGAACCTGCTCCAGTCGAGATCGCCCCTGAAGGTCACCTCCCTCAGCCCGACCGTATCCGGATCCGCGCATGGGCCGAAGCTGTCCAGCAGTGGACGATCACGGACCGCCGTATCCTCAACGAGCTCTCCCCATTCCATGTGTGGGCACCTGATTACGCTGAGCGCCGTCTGGGCTGGCGCAGGCGCGACCCGCTCCACCTGGTTCTCCTTCGCACTCATCGCATCCCGAGGCCTGTCACGGTCAGGGTCAACGACGAGTACGCAACTGACTCAAACTGGGCTCAGATCACACGCGATCTTCCTTTCGAGGGAACTCCCGTCCTGTCAGAGGGCGAGTTTGACCACGCAGCCGAGCAGATCGCAAAGATCGTCGAGCGGTCACGAGACCGCACGCCGGCACTCGTCTAAAAACTCTCAGTCCTCGGAGGTAGTACCGAGTAGTGCGCGCGCCCGGGCTTCGGCCTCGGGCGGTACGAGCACGTCCCTAGGTCCACCGGCCAGAAACCCTGGTACGTCAAACCCCCCTGACCGGACAATCATCGAGGGGATCCCCTCTCCGTTGAGTCGCGTCACGAGCATCTCTCCCTCTGGGCCGTTACTGGCGACCGCAACCCTGACCCAGCCTTCGGGGTCAGCCATCGTCAGACGATCTCAAGCTCAGCTGGTTCGGATACGCCCTTGCGGATGTACCAACCGCGAACATCAGCAGGCTTTTGTTCCTCAAGAGCTACCTCGCGCTCGTACCCAGCGATGCCGATGATCATGTAGATCGAATCGGGGTGGAAGGCTAGGTTGCGGTCGGTCTCAGACGGAACTGGGTCGCTCCGAGTATGAGAGTGGTAAATCACCCCTAGATCCAATCCTGCGTCCCAGATCTCCTCCTCGATCTTGAGCTGTTCCATCGGATCAATTTCATAACGCAGAGGGCTAGCTGCAGCATTCACAGCAGTGAAAACCTTCACTGCGACTCCATCCTTGGATGCGACCATGCCGCAGCACTCGTTGGGAAACTCTTCTCGGGCGTGGACGAGGATTTCGTCCATCAGAGCAAGTGGGACCTTCACTTCGCGCGGTCAGACCTTCTTGACCGCTGGGTCTTCAGCAGGGGTCGCCTCTACGAGAGCGTTGAGTTCATCTTGAGAGGGGACGGCGTCGCTGACTGACTGCTTAAACTCGCGGATCCCTTTGCCGAGCGAGCGAGCAGCTCCCGGCAACCGCTTTGGGCCGAGTACAAGCAATGCGATGGCCGCGACGAGGACTATCTCCAGTGGGCCCACTTGACTAAACATGTTGCTCTCCCTTGCCGCGTTTGCTCTGTGTAGATCCTAGCGCCGCAATGACCGGCGCGTTGAGGTCACCACCAGAGGGTTGACTCAAGAGTCTCAATCTCGTCGACGGGTCTTGTGTAGATACCGGACGACAAATAACGCCAGCCGTCGTCGCAGATGATGAACACAACGTTGCCCTCGTCAATCTCATCAGCAATCCGCACAGCAACACGAGCGATGGCACCGGAGGAGACACCGGCGAAGATACCCTCCTCATCAAGCAGCTTGCGAGTCCACAGCACTGCGTCCCGATTGGTGACCATGATTTTCCTGTCAAGCACGCTCAAGTCGATGATCGGTGGAATGAACCCGTCATCCAATGAGCGCAGTCCCTGAACTGGCTCCCCTTGCATCGGCTCTGCGGCCACGATCTTGACATCGGGAAGTGTTTCCTTAAGCCGCCTACCGACACCCATCAAGGTGCCACCAGTACCCAAGCCCGCAACAAAGGCAGCTACGTCATCAAGCTCGTCGAGGATCTCTGGGCCGGTTCCGTTGTAGTGCGCTGCCGGGTTGGCAGGGTTGCCGTACTGGTAAGGCATGTAAACCGATGAATCCTTCTCAGCAAGATCAAGGGCCATCTCGACTGCCCCGTTGGAACCCTTTGCTCCCTCCGAGTAGACGATCTCAGCGCCATACATCTTCAGCAATTGCGTTCTCTCCGCTGTGACGCTCTCAGGCATTACAACCCTCAGTGGGTAGCCCTTGCGACGGCAAATCATTGCGAGTGCGATGCCTGTGTTGCCGCTGGTGGGCTCAAGGATCGTCATACCCGGGCCAATGGCGCCCTTTTCTTCAGCATCTTCGATCAGCGCCCTAGCAACTCGATCCTTGATGGAGCCTGTCGGATTATGCGATTCAAGCTTGGCCCAGATCCGAACACCAGGCTTCGGAGAAAGCCGCTTTAGCTCGACAAGGGGCGTCGCACCAATGGATTGGACGATATCGCCGAAGCGGCCTCCGCAGGGACGGTTTAGGAGCGGTTCAGTCATTAGCTAACCGAGAGGAAGTCTAGCGCCGCTAGGCGCACAAACCAAGCGACTGGGCGCGGCTCAGCTACCGCCGGCCATCGCAGGCAGGATCACCAAGTGATCACCAGCGCCGACGACCGTTTCGAGACCATCAAGGACTCGAACATCTTCGTCGTTGAGGTACACGTTGACGTAACGGTTCAGCGTGCCATCAGGCCCGAAAATCTGATCCTTCGTGGCAGGGTGGTTAGCAACAAGCGACGCGAGTACCTCCCCGATGTTGTTACCGGCGGCCTCAACTTCGCGCTCGCCGCCGACGCTCGGTCTCAGAACTGGGGGTATGCGTACAAGAGCCATGGGCGGGAGATTAGTGCGAGCCGTCGCAGAAGGCGTCGTAGTCGGGGAAGACACCCATCTCAGAATCGCTGATCGCGTCCGGTGAGCGGGAGCAGATTGGGCATTCAGGGTCGCGACCGATCTTGAGCTCGGTGAACGAAGTCGCGAGTGCGTCATAAAGCAAGAGCCTTCCAACAAGGGTGTCTCCTTGTCCGAGGATCAGCTTCATTACCTCGGTTGCCTGCAGGAGCCCCATGGTTCCTGGGAGAACTCCTAGTACGCCGTTGGCACCGCAGGAAGGAGCCAGTTCTGGCGGCGGTGGAACTGGGAAGAGGCAGCGATAGCAAGGTCCTTCATAAGGCGAAAAGACCGAGATCTGCCCCTCGAAGCCGAGAATCGAGGCTGACACAACAGGGATCTTGAGCCTTACCGAGGCGTCGTTGAGCAAATACCTGGTAGGGAAGTTGTCGAGCCCGTCAACCACGATGTCGTAGTTGGGCAGAATGTCCATGATGTTGTCCGGTCCAATCCGATACGGGTACTGGACGACTTCCACATCTGGGTTCAAAGCGTTGATCGACGCTGCTGCCGACTCGACCTTAAGCGTCCCGATGCGATCCTCCGTGTGAATCACTTGCCGTTGAAGGTTGCTGCGGTCAACCACGTCGCCGTCGATGATTCCGAGAGTTCCGACACCAGCAGCCGCAAGGTACAGCGCGGTTGGTGACCCCAAGCCGCCAGCGCCCAAGAGGAGGACCTTCGCGTCAAGCAGCTTCTGCTGACCCTCAAGACCAACCTCAGACAGCAACAAATGGCGGCTGTAACGGTCTGCCTGCACCGGAGTGAGAGTCTTGGGGATCTCGACGGGGTGTCCCCCATCCTTCCAGAGTGTGATTCCCCCATTAAGGGATTTCACGTCGGTGTAGCCAAGGTCATCAACAAGGGTTTTGGCCGCGTAGAGGGACCGCACTCCACCAGCGCAATAGAGAACGAGTGGGGTGTCCCTGTCGGGCGCGATGTTCTCAATCCTCATCTCAAGGTATGAACGAGGAATGTGGTGCGCCGAAGGGATGTGACCTGTTGCGTACTCGCCATCTTCGCGGACGTCAATCAGCACAGCGCCTTCAGGCAGGCCATCCTTGATCTCAGCGGGGGCAACCTCCGCCACGCGCAGCTTGATGTCTGCGATCAGCTCGGCGGCTGTCGTCGATTGGTTTGGATTCTGTACTGAGCCTTCCATAGTGAGGAAAGGATAGCCGCAGAATCCCGTTAGGCTCCATCCGTGGTTGGAGCACGCACAAAACTTGTCCTGATTGCCGTGGTCGGCATAGCGCTATTGGGGATCACGCTCGCAGTAGTGACGCGCCCAGCAGCAACCCTTTCGACCGACGCTGGCTACTCCGGCTCCCTTCTACCCGAGGAAGTCCCCGTGGCGGACTTTGCTCTGAGTGATGAAAGTGGCAAGCCAACCAGCCTCAAGACCGTTATTGGCGCGCCGGCAATACTCACCTTCCTCTTCACCTCGTGCAAAGACATCTGCCCTCTGACTGCGCAGCAGATCAGAGGCGCACTTGACCAAGCGGGCCAAGATGTCCCCGTGATAGCCATCTCCGTTGATGCCAAGGGAGACACTCCCACGACCGTGAGGCCCTGGCTGGCCGGTCAGCAGATGACCGGCAGAATGCACTGGGCGCTTGGAACGCAGAACCAGTTGGCCAAAGTCTGGAAGTCGTATGGCGTAGCGGGTCAGACCGCCCAGATGGACCACAGCGCTTACGTCTTCGTTCTTGATCGCGACGGCAAGCGCTGCGTCTCCTGGCCGGTTTCGCAGCTAACCCCAGAGGGGCTGGCCCACGACATCAAGCTCCTGCTGTCCAGAGACGGAAACTGTCGGTCCTGAGACTAAAGCCCCGACGTAAAACGGCCCCGTCTTCTCAACGGGGCCGCGGCACAGCGATATGTCTGGATGCGTCAGATCAGACGCGACACTTCTGGGAACTGCTCACAGTCGCCTGAGCTGGACTTGGGTCAGTCGACTCACCCTTGAGCCTGGAGAACACAACCTGAGTGCTCACAGTCCAATTCTTATTGCTTGGGCATGCGCCAGCCTTGAGGTAGTTCGGGCGTGTGATCTTCAGTGCGAAGTCAGTCAGCACGATGCCACCCGTCAACTCACCAAGACCAGCACCAGTTCCGTTCAGCGCCGGAATAATCACGGTCAGACGGTTCTTGCACTGGTTGCTAACTCCACCGAAAGCAAGGGG
>JAPLCJ010000005.1 GCA_026392255.1 Solirubrobacterales bacterium | reverse complement strand
TAACGCGGACTTGACTGGCGCAGACTTGACTGGCGCGAACCTGACTGGCGCACAAATGCCCGACGGCAGCATTCACGGTTAGCCACCTCTGTTGGATCAGTTCGGCCTATTGGCTAGAGCCACTGACTTGATCGCTTGAGACCGGGACCCGCAACGACCACCAAAGAGCCGGCGGACAGTGATTAGCGGCCCTGGTCGGCTGTAGGCGCCATCGAAGTAGAGGTAGGAGCGGTCGAAGTCAAACTTGGGATGGCCCGCTGAGGCCTTCCATGGGGACCAACTTGGACCGGACACACTTGAGGCGTCGAGAGCCTTGCGGTAGCCGACCGCGCCAGGGGCGTAGGCAGGCTCGCTGAGCGCGCGGTCTGTGATGGTTGAGGACTGGACAACCCAGCAGCGACCTTCGTTCTGGAACCGAGTCACAAGGCTTGGGTTGAGGGTCGTGACGAACGGCATGGCGACTTTCCAGATGTCACCCGGCTGCCCTGTGAGGGGAGGCTTGGCCCAGAAGGTGTTCTGTCCCCAAGCGGGGGGAACGACGTATGGGTCAAGCGCGACTAGCGTGTCTCTGGGGACGTTGGTAACCATCCAGTTGCGGGCCGATTGACGGGTGTCGGTCTTGCTCAAGATCCGGTCAACGCGCACGGATTGCCAAACCCCTTGGAGACAGAGAAGCGCTGTGGCGCCAACAATCACCCCGGTGGCGAGGCCTCTGCGATTAGGGAATCCAGTCCGTGCCAACGCCACGACAAGCCAAGCGGCGAGCAGGCATAGGAATGGGTAGGCCGGCAAGAGCCAGCGGGAGTAGGCCTGTCCTTCACCGGTGAGGAGAAGATTCAGGCTGAGAGCAGGAGGGCCTTGCTCCGCTCGGGCTTGCGGGTCAGCATCCAGACGGCTCCGCCTACGGCTGCCGCGAACGGAATCCAACTCAGTCCCCACGTCAGCGTCCGGCCGTAGTACAGGATGCCCGTGGTGTCACCTAGGCCAACCAGCTTGCGAGCAGCGAAGTCACTCTGCAGGGTCAAACCCTCCCTGAATGAATGCAAGTCAAGGATTGCGAAGGGGTTCGTAACGAAGAAGGTCAGAGCTGCCGCGCCACCCGTGAGGCAGAGACCCTTGATTGCACCCCGGCCCTTCGGGAGCACCGCCACGAGGAGAGCCACTACGACTATCGCGGCCGTGTACTTGGTTGACGCGGCGAGGCCAATGCCCAGGCCGGCGAGCAGGTAGTCGCGCAACCGATTGTCGTCACCCCGCAGGTTGATTGCGGCGATTAGAACCAACAGAACTGGAACAGTTGCCGGCACATCGTTGAGCGCAAAGTGGGCGTAGAGGACTGGCAATGTGGCCGTCGCCAAGACAAGGCCTGCGATCACACCCACCTGCTTGTTGAACAGACGGCGGCCTGCCACTGCGGTCAAAACGCAGGAGAGCGAGCCAAGTACGGCGGTAGTCCAGCGTGCTGTCAACCAGATTGGGGTGGGGTCAACAATCCACGTGTTAACGGTCCCGGCCTGCCCCCAACGCGCCGTGAAAATCAGCTTGAGGAGATAGGTGAAGGCGGGAGGGTTCTCAAAGTAATGAGGGTTCCACCCGTGATTCATAAGCCCGACTGCGACAGGAGCGAAATGCCCGTCCTCATCGACGTTGTAGGCGTATGGCATACCGTGGCCCACAGACCAAACTCGCAAGGCAAGTGCCACGACAAAGAGCCCAGCTAGGAGCTCGAGCCAAGGCCAGTCAGCAGTTGCTAAGCGTTGCCTCAGGCGCTCCATCACGTTCTACTCCTCGGTCACATTCGTGGGGCCAACAGGCCCCGGTGATCAGAGCTTGCCGTCGAGGCCCTTAAGGCCCTTGGTAACACCCTTTGTGAGCACCTTGCTAAGGATGGCTGCAAGGCCGGGGTATGGCGAGGCAATCCTGATTCGGTAGTCAAGGTGCGTTCCGCCACCTGGGAGCTCCGTGAACTTCTGGATCCCAACATGGTTGCGAAGTGGGCCACCGTGAGTGATTCGGTATTCGATCAACTCGTTTGGCTTAGATTCGGTGACGGTCTCCTCGACAGCTGGGGTAGGCCCAACCTTGACGAGGCGCTTGGAGCCCACGCCGTTACGCGAGGTGTCGCCGTCCTTGATCCGAGTGACCTTTGCGCCGAAGATCGGCTCAAGATTTTCATGCTCGGAAAGGTGAGCAAACACCTTGTCAGGACTAGCGGTGAAGTTGTGTTCTACGTGTACCCAATGTTCTTTCATTCGCACATCATCGCGGACGGGGCAGCGGCACGCGTTGCCGGGAACGCCAATAGGCTTCACTAATGCAACTGACCGGAGAGATCGACCCCGCACTCCCACTCTTTGTGGTGGCCGTTGAGGAGGAGGCCGAGCACCTCCGTGCCCTTGGGCTTCCGCTCCTTGTGACAGGCGCGGGGAAGGTCAATGCCGGGGTCGCAGTGGCTGCGACCATTGGGAGCCGCAGGCCGTCGGGCGTCTTTAATCTTGGAACTGCTGGGGCCTTAAAGGTCGGGTTGGTTGGAACGCATGTTGTTGGCAAGGTCATCCAACACGACCTCGATGACCAGTCGCTGATCGCCCTGACGGGCAGGTCGTTCAGCCCAACCCTCGTGCTTGGCGATGGGTTGGTCCTCGCTACGGGCGACGTCTTTGTGTCCGACCCAGTCGTTCGCGATGAACTTGCTAAGCAGGCCGACCTAGTTGACATGGAGGGCTACGGCGTCGCTCACGCTGCGGGCGCGTTTGATGTGCCAGTGGTCCTCGTCAAGCATGTGAGTGACTCCTCAGACGGTTCGTCGCTCAAGACCTGGGCCGACACAATCGGCGAGTGCGCGGAGATACTCGCGGGATGGGCGCGAGCCAATGTCCTGCCACACTTGTCACAGAGCCCCCGTAGCTCAGCTGGATAGAGCGCCGGCCTTCTAAGCCGGATGTCGCAGGTTCGAATCCTGCCGGGGGTACTTCGTAACCCGACAGGATTTATCCGAGTTCATGGCCACGCCTGCGGCGCGGCCTGCTGCCGGGGGTACTTCGTAACCCGACAGGATTTATCCGAGTTCATGGCCACGCCTGCGGCGCGGCCTGCTGCCTGGGGTACTTAGTTGGAGACGGGGGTACTTCGTACGGGCTGGCACTTCCGTTCAAGTCTCCGTACACTCAGCCCGGCACGGTGGGCGTAGCTCAGTTGGTAGAGCTCCGGGTTGTGGTCTCGGCGGTCGCGGGTTCGAGTCCCGTCGCTCACCCTTCGTTCTATAGTCGCCGCATGAACAGATTTGGACTTGCCACAACCCTGTTCGTTGCAGTCCTCCTGTCGGGCTGTGGCTCGACCATGGATCACGGCTCCCACATGTCGTCCACCAGCTTAGGCATGCCCAAGGATCACAACCACACGGCTAGAGCGATGCCCGCTGGCCAGATGTCGGACCCGATGTTCACGGCCGAGATGATTCCTCACCATCAAGCGGCGATTGGCATGGCAGCGCTCGCGCCCACCCGGTCTGAACACGCTGAGATCAAGCAGTTGGCCGCCGCAATCGCAACCGCGCAAGCTTCAGAGATAACCCTGATGAAGAGCGTTGGCAAGGCGAACGGCTGGGATCCAAACGCAAAGATGCAGCACTCAGGGTCCGATGGAATGTCACAGCATGAGATGGGGATGGACATGGACATCTCGAAGCTCAAGTCAGCCAAGCCGTTTGACAAGGCGTTCATCGAAATGATGGTTCCCCATCACGAAGGGGCAATCCTGATGGCGAAGCACGAGTTAGCTCGCGGGTCTAACGCGGATATTCGTGCGTTGGGCAAGCGGATCATCGCTTCGCAGACCGAGCAGATCAAGCAGATGAAGCAGTGGTACCAAGCTTGGTACAACAAGCAACTTCCCTGAACTGACGCTCCGGCGGTACTACGGCTTGGAGCTTGAACTGAGCTTCTGGCGACCCAGTCGCCATGCAAGTGAAGTCAGGTCAATCGTCAGCGCGACCGCCCTTCCGAGGGGTCCGGTGACAAGGCGCGCGGCGGCTCGTCGGTGAGGGGGCATCCGCTTGGGCACGGCCTCACGCTATCGTGCCGCGACTGTGAGACAAATCGTTTCGGTAACCAGCGTCGATCTTCCCGAGAGCCGGGTGACCCTCAATGTTGAGGTTCTTGCCCCTGCGCTTGAGCGGTCAATCAACCGTGCAGCGGATTCAATCGGCCAGACACTTCGGATCCCAGGCTTCCGCAAGGGCAAAGTTCCTGCCGCCGTTGTCATCTCTCGCGTGGGTCGCGAAGCAGTCATCGACGAGGCAATCCGCGCTGATCTTCCAGTTTGGTACGCAGAGGCAGTAGCCGAAGCGGGCATTGAGCCAGTTGGCGACCCCCGGATTGACATCGGCGAGCTTCCTCAGGAAGAGGGCAAGCCACTTGGCTTCACAGTTGAGATCGGCGTTCGCCCAGAAGCCAAGCTGGGCAACTACACGGGCCTGAAGGTTGATCGTGAGGAACTCGATGTTGGCGATGAGCGAATCAACGAGGAAGTTGAGCGGCTCCGCGAGCAGGCTGGCCGACTCGAGCCAAGCGAGGCGCCAGCAGCAGACGGCGACACGATCGTTATGAACTACCGCGGCTCAATTGACGGAGTTGACTTTGACGGCGGAACCGGAACCGACCAGGTCATCGAGCTTGGCTCAGGTCAATTCATTCCAGGCTTTGAGGAACAGCTTGTCGGCGCAGGCAAGGGAGAGGACAGGACCATCGAGGTCACCTTCCCTGAGGACTACCAAGCCGAGCAGCTTGCCGGCAAGGATGCTGTCTTCGCAGTTGAGGTCACCGACGTGCGCACAAGCAAGCTTCCAGACCTTGATGACTCTTTCGCTGAGGAGATGGGCTATGAGACCCTCACTGCCCTTCGTGACGACATCCGTGAGCGGATGACCGAGTCAGAGGACCGCCGTATCCGAGCCACGTTCCGTGAGGCGTGCATTGACGCAGCGTCCGAGAAGGCCAAGATTGAAGTGCCTGATTCCTTGATCCAAGGTCGCGCAAGCGAGATCTGGGAGCAGACGGTCCGGTCGCTTGCTGCACAGGGAATCAACCGTGAGATTTACATGCAGATCACCGGCAAGACCGAGGAAGAGGTCATTGCTGAGGCTGCACCCGACGCCGAGCGCAGCCTTCGCCGCGAGGCCACCATTGCTGCCATCGTCGAGAAGGAGGGGATTGTCCCAACCGATCTCCAGCTCGAGGACGCGCTTGAACACAGCGCCGGGCATGAGGGAGTCACTCCGCGGGAGCTGCTCGTCACGCTCCGCGAGGACGGTCGCGCAGACCAACTTGAAAAAGAACTTGCCGCAAGACTTGCAGTTGATCTTGTTGAGGAATCGGCCAAGCCGAACCTCGTCAAGCCCAAAAAGGACTGACCCTCAAATAGCCCGCAAGGGCAATGTTCTAAAGGTGTTGGCGCGTCTGGCGTGGTCTCTTGTCGGGGTCCTGCTGGCAGTCACCAGATCCGCTGTTAGAGTCGAATCTCGTTCGGGTTAGCGAAGGGCAATCACGCCCGTCGGCAGGAGAACGGCCCCGGACGGGAAAGAGAGCCAGCCAATGAGTCCTTTGGTCCCCATGGTCATCGAGCAGACATCTCGCGGAGAGCGCGGCATGGATATCTACTCGCGCCTTCTTAGTGAGCGCATCGTCTTCCTCGGCACTCCAGTTGATGACCAGATCGCGAATCTCGTCGTCGCACAGCTCCTTCACCTTGAGAGTGAGGATCCCGACAAGGACATCTCGCTCTACATCAACTCGCCCGGCGGCTCCGTCTATGCGGGTCTTGCGATCTACGACACGATGCAGTTCATCAAGCCAGATGTTCAAACCATCTGCGTCGGCATCGCAATGTCCATGGGCGCACTGTTGCTCGCCGGTGGCGCAAAGGGCAAGCGAATGGCTCTTCCCAACGCAAAGATCCTGATCCATCAGGTTTCGTCGAGCTTCCAAGGTCAGGCGACTGACATTGAGATCCACGCCAAGGAGATCATCGACATCCGCCGTCGCCTTGACGAGATCATCGCTGACCACTGTGGCAAGCCTGTTGACGAGGTCAAGGGCGACACGGACCGCGACTACTTCATGACATCCGAAGAGGCAAAGGACTACGGGATCATTGACCGGGTGATCGCCCACCACTAGGGCGATCTCTGGGTCCCGCAGGAGAACATGGCCAAGCCAACGGAAACAAATGAGCAGCTGCTCTGTTCCTTCTGCGGGAAGACCCAGCGCCAGGTCAAGAAGCTAATTGCTGGACCCGGCGTCTACATCTGTGATGAGTGCATTGACCTGTGCAACGAGATCATCGATGAGGAGCTTGCGCCCACACCCGTCTTTGATGTTGAGCATCTTCCAAAGCCAGCTGAGATTCACGGGATTCTTGACGAGTATGTAATCGGCCAGGAAGCTGCCAAGCGGACGCTCTCGGTAGCTGTCTACAACCATTACAAGCGCGTTCGCATGCTCCAGTCCGGTGACGAGGAGATCGAACTTCAGAAGTCCAACATCTTGATGCTCGGCCCAACTGGTTGTGGCAAGACCTTGCTCGCGCAGACCCTCGCTCGGATCCTCGACGTTCCGTTTGCGATCGCCGATGCCACCGCACTGACTGAAGCCGGCTATGTCGGTGAGGACGTAGAAAACATTCTTCTGAAGCTGATCCAGGCCGCTGACTTTGATGTCAAGAAGGCCGAGACGGGAATCATTTACATCGACGAGGTAGACAAGATCGGCCGTCGAGCAGATAACCCTTCGATCACCCGTGACGTCTCAGGCGAGGGTGTTCAGCAGGCCCTCCTGAAGATTCTTGAAGGCACTGTGGCTTCCGTGCCACCACAGGGTGGGCGTAAGCATCCGCATCAGGAGTTCCTCAACATCGACACCAGCAACATCCTGTTCATCTGTGGTGGCGCGTTTGCCCACCTTGAGGACGTCATCAACCGTCGTATCGGCAATCAGGGCATGGGCTTTGGTCGAGACGTGGTTGCCAAAGCCGATCACGATCCAGGTAACGCTTTTGAACAGTGTCTTCCAGAGGATCTGATCCAGTACGGACTGATCCCGGAGTTCGTTGGACGCCTTCCAGTTGTGAGCGCGGTCCATCAGCTTGAGCGTGCCGACCTGATTCAGATTCTGACCGAGCCCAAGAACAGTCTGGTCAAGCAGTTCCAGCGCTTCTTTGAGTTCGATGAGGTTGATCTGGTCTTTGCTGATGAAGCACTTGATGCGATTGCTGACAAGGCCCTGGAGCGTGCAACGGGTGCTCGTGGCCTGAGGTCAATCATCGAAGAGACCCTGTTGGACACCCAGTTTGAGCTGCCATCACGGCAGGATGTCCGCCGTTGTGTAGTCACCCGGGAGTCGGTTGAGAAGGGTCTGCCTCCGACTCTCGTGACCGAGGCTGTTCCCGAGGAACACATGGGTGACGCAGCAGCTGACGCGAGCGCCTGATCCCGCCGAGCGGGAAGCACTCGTAGACTCCGGCGTCGATGACTGAATCGTCGCTCCCCACACGTTACGAACCTGCCGACCACGAAGGCGGCATTCTCGAGGCCTGGCTTTCTTCAGGGTTGTTCCATCCTGATCCCACGGGAACCGCTGACGAGAACTACTCGATCGCTGTCCCACCACCCAATGTCACCGGGTCTCTGCACATGGGGCACGCGCTCAACGGGACCATTCAGGATGTTCTGGTTCGTCATCACCGGATGTTGGGCCACAACACGAAGTGGATTCTCGGAACAGACCACGCCGGTATAGCGACGCAGAAGCAGGTTGAGAAGGCGCTTGTTGAGGAAGGGACCAGTCGTGAGGAAGTAGGCCGTGAAGCTTTTGTTGAGCGGGTTTGGCAGTGGCGCGAGGAATACGGCTCGCGGATTGTTGGCCAGTTCCAACGCATTGGTGCCTCCTGTGACTACTCGGAGGAACGGTTCACGCTGGACGAGGGTTACGCCCGGTCGGTCCTAGAAGTGTTCGTTCGCCTCTACGAGAAGGGCTTGATCTACCGCGACCACTACATGGTCAACTGGGATCCGGGCTCGCTCTCAGCCATCAGTGATCTTGAGGTTGAGGACCGCGAAGTGACGGACCGCATGGTTGAGATCGCCTATCCGCTTGCTGATGGAAGCGGTGAGGTTGTTGTCGCCACAGTCCGCCCGGAGACGATGCTGGCTGACGTTGCTGTTGCCGTCCATCCCGAGGATGAGCGCTACAAGCACCTGATCGGCAAAGAGGTTGCCCTTCCGCTCTCTGACCGCCTGATCCCGATCATCGCTGACGACTACGTCAAGCTTGACTTCGGAACGGGCGCCTTGAAGATCACTCCGGGCCATGACCCGAACGACTTTGAGATAGGACGCCGCCACAAGCTCCCTGAGCTCGGTGTGATCGGCGAGGACGGACGCATGAGTGACGACGCTGGGCGTTACGCGGGCATGAAAGCCAGCGAGGCACAGGCGGAGGTCATTAAGGACCTTGAGGCGCTCGGTCTAATTCGTGGGGTTGAGGACTACACCCACGTTGTGCCTTTCTCACACAGGTCGGGTGAGCGGATTGAGCCGCTGATCTCGCTCCAGTGGTTCATGAATATGGAGGAGCTGGCCAAGCCTGCAACCGAGGTGGTTCGCAATGGTGAAGTGAAGTTTCATCCGGACCGTTGGGGACGGGTCTACATCGACTGGATGGAAAACATCCGCCCTTGGTGTGTCTCGCGTCAACTGTGGTGGGGGCATCGGCTTCCCGTTTGGTATCGGGGCGATGACATCCATGTTGGGATGGAAGATCCGGAAGGGGATGGCTGGGTTCAGGATGAGGATGTTCTGGACACCTGGTTCTCGTCCGCTCTGTGGCCGTTCGCGACTCTTGGCTGGCCAGACGACACGCCTGAACTGAAGGCCTTCTATCCCACCAATGTTCTGTCGACCGCAAGAGACATTCTCTTCCTCTGGGTCGCACGGATGGTGATGATGGGGATTGAGTTCACTGGGAAGATCCCGTTCTCTGATGTGTATGTCCACTCGGTGATTCAGGCGCCAGACGGCCGCCGGATGAGCAAGTCGCTCGGAACTGGCATCGACCCTCTGGTTGAGATCGATAAGCACGGCGCTGACGCTGTGCGGTTCGGACTGTTGGCGATGAGCAGCACGCAGGATGTCCGCTACTCGGCCGAGAAGGTTCTGCAAGGCCAGCAGCTTGCCAACAAGCTCTGGAACGCAGTCAGATTTGGCCTGAGCCTGATCCCAGAAGGAACTGTTGCCCAGCCACGCCCAGAGACAATTGAGGATCGTTGGATTCTGTCCCGGTTGGAATCTGCCCGAGTGGACATCCGCTCTCGGACAGAGGCGTTCGACATGTCGCACGCTGCACTCGCGCTCTATGACTTTGTCTACGGCGAGCTTTGTGACTGGTACCTCGAACTGGTCAAGCCCCGATTTGGAGAGGACGCAGAGGGCGATCAGGCCGCTCTGGCATCGAACCTACTCTTCGTCCTGAGCGAGACCCTTGTTCTGGCTCACCCAGTCATTCCTTTTGTGACTGAGACACTCTGGCCCCACCTGCCTGGCTCTGAAGGCATGCTCGCTGCCCACGGTTCCCCAGATGCTGCGCCGGATCGAGCTGATGCGGAAGCTGAGGCACTGATAGGGAGCCTGATCGAGACTGTCCAAGATGTGCGTGGTTGGCGGGATGCTGCATCCGTACCAGCTGGTGGAAAGCTGGCGGCGAGAATCAATGCACCAGCCCTTGATCCCGTGCTTGAACAGGTTGCCCGCCTTGCCCGACTTGACTTGGCTGCCGCCGACGCTACCGTTGTTGCAACGCTCCCAGTGGCGGGCGGAGTTTTGGAGGTTCTAGAGGGCGGTGCGATTGATCCCGCTGCAGCCCAGGAACGTGTGGATCGCCAACGCAAGGCCCTTGAGGATGAGCTTGCCGCCTTGCAGAAAAAGCTCAGTAACGATGGATTTGTTTCCAAGGCGCCCGCAGATGTTGTTGCGGGGGAACGCGAGAAGGTCGAGCGGATCCAGAAGGAGCTTGAAGCGCTGTGACAGATGCCGCATGGTCGCCCGCTGAGGCGACCAGCTTCCTGATCGAGCGGGAACTGTTTGGAATGCGGTTTGAGCTGGGGCGGATCAAGGCGCTGCTGTCGGAGTTGGGGGAACCTCATAAAGCCCTCAATGTGATTCATGTAGTCGGAACAAATGGGAAGACCTCCGTGACGACCTTTGCCACGAGTCTGATGGCAAATCTGGGCCACAAGGCCGGTGGCTACATCTCGCCGCACCTGACCGGCTTTCACGAGCGGGTGCTGCTTCCAGACGGGTCCCGTCTACGGACCTCCACGCCAGAGGAGTTCGCCGGCGCAGTGCAGCGTGTAGCTTCGGCAGCCAAGGCCGTAGAGGCGGAAATGCCAGCCGGTGAGGTTGTGACGCAGTTTGAGCTGGTCACGGCAGCGGCTCTCCTGCTGTTACGGGACTTTGGTGTTACACACGCTGCAATTGAGGCTGGCCTAGGAGGTCGTTGGGATGCCACAAATATCTTTGACTCCCAAAAGGTGGCGGTCCTGTCCTCTATTGGCCTCGATCACGTCAAGTGGTTGGGCACAGACGAGCTCTCCATCCTGAAAGAGAAGCTTGCGGTACTTGGCTCAGGAGACTGCTTGGTTGCCCCCAGAGGGCTATCTATGGCCCTTATCGAGGCCGCCGAGGCGATTGCCGCAGATGCTGGCGCCACGGTCCTCTGGACAGACCCACCAAAGGTGGCTTGGCCGCTATCGGCTCGCGGCGGATTTCAGCAAGGAAACTTTGCTCTTGCCGTTGCTGCGGTCACCCAGCTGGTGGGGGAGGTTGATGAGGGAGCGATTGAGGCCTCGTGCGAATGCCTGATTGCGGGTCGACTTCAGCAGATCGATAGGAGCCCGACAACCTTTGTCGATTCGGCTCATAACCCTCAAGGCGCCGCAGCGCTAGCTGCTGCTGTTGCGCTGATTGCGGATGGGTCGGGCGCGACCTTTGTGGTCGGGCTGCTGGAGGACAAGGATGCAGCGGCCTTCGTTGCTGCCATCCTTCCTCAGGTGAACAGCCTTGTCGTAACGCAGCCCCTCAACCCCCGTGCACTCGATGCCGAGCGCCTCGCTGAGGTTGCGGTTGCTGCTGGGTTGTCGCCCGAGCAAATCACTGTTGTGCCTTTTCCGACTGAGGCGCTCAACCGCGGACGAACTCTCGCAGGCCCCAGTGGCCTCGTAGTGGCAGCGGGCTCGGTGCACTTGGCTGGTGACCTGCTCTCAGCCCCAGGCGAGAGGGTGGTGACTTCACTGTGAACGAGGAACCGAAGTTCAGTCGGATGATCGCCATTGTCGCGGTCGTGGTGGCCGCAACAATTCTCCTCTTCTTCGGTGTTGGTTACGGCCTCGCAAAGCTCCTTCTCTAACCGTCTGCACGGCCTCGGTCTGAATTGACCCAAGCTGCATTCCGAAGGTAGAATCGCCCCGCTGGTCCGGTGGAACTAATCCCGACCGCACACACAAACCACATGGACATCATCACCAACCTCTTCGTAGTCGCCGTCATCGTTGTCTGGATGGCCGTTGTCTACTGGACCCGAGACGACGCCAAGCGACGTATCGAAGACCACTTCATGGTCAATTGCGCGACGGTTGGAGCAGTCCTGTTCCCATTTGTTGGCTCGCTCGTTTACATGATCATCAGGCCGCCTGAGTATCTGGAGGACGTGCGGGAGCGCGAACTTGAGATCGCTGCGGCAGAAGCAAAGCTTGGGATCACCGGTGGGCTTTGCTGCCCACACTGCGACGCTGTGGTTGAGAAAGACTTCGTCCGTTGTCCTGCTTGCCTGAGGCGTTTGCGGGAGCCATGCGGTGCCTGCAAGCGACCATTGGATGCAGAGTGGCGGATCTGTCCATACTGCGAATCGGAGCCAGGACAGGCCACCGCACCAGCACGCCCCGCCCGTCGCCAGCGGGCGCCCGCCAAGCAGACCAAGCGTCAAAAGACTGGTGAAACCGCGGCTGTCGCAAAGCCCAGCTCTCCAGAGCGCGTGCGCTCTGAGACCCCTGAGGCACCAGCCGTCAAAGCACCAGAAGCTCCTGTGGTGGAAACTCCAGTTCTTGACGGTTCCGCCGTTGAAGCTGAAGTTTCAGATAACTAACCCCTCCCAGGAAGGCAACACCACATGCAGCGCACATTGATTCTTGTCAAGCCCGACGCGTACGCCCGCGGACTCACAGGTGAGATCCTCGCCCGGTTCGAGCGCAAGGGCCTGAAGATCCTCGCTCTTGAGCAGCGCACGCTCGATGCTGAGACGGCTGGCCAGCACTATGAGGAGCACAAGGAACGTCCGTTCTTCGGCGAGCTTGTCGACTTCATCACCTCAGCCCCGCTGGTCTCACTAGTTCTTGAGGGACATGAGGCAATCGCCGCAGCCCGCCAAGTCATCGGTGCAACCAACCCACTTGAGGCAACTCCAGGCACGATTCGTGGAGATTTTGCACTTGAGGTTGGTCAGAACATGGTCCATGGGTCCGACGCACCTGAGTCGGCTGCTCGCGAGATCGGGATCTTCTTCCCGAATCTCGGCTAAACAGAAGCAGTTGAAGTTTCTACTCGCCTCGGCGTCGCCACAGCGCAGCATGCTGCTGGCGGCAGCCGGGTACGAGTTTGAAGTTGTGACGGTTGATGTCGCTGAGGTGGCAGCAGGATTTGAGCCAGCCCATATCGCGGTGATCAATGCTGAGGCCAAGGCGAGAGCTGGTGCCGTCATCGACAGTTCGGCTGTCGTCCTAGGAGGCGACACGGTTGTTGACGTAGAAGGAGTCGCGCTCGGGCAGCCAGTTGATGCGGCCGAGGCGTTGGACTTCCTGCGACTGTTAAGTGGATCGACGCACGAGGTTCACACAGGAGTCTGCGTGGTAGAGGGGGAGTCCACGCGCTCTGGTGTTTCAAGCACCCGGGTTTCCTTCCGCGATTTGACCGATGCGGAGATGGACGCCTACGTCAGATCCGGGGAGTGGGAGGGACGCGCTGGTGGATATGCGATCCAAGAGACCGGAGATCAGTTCGTGACAAGCGTCGAAGGTGACTTTGACAACGTCATCGGATTACCGATGGAACTCGTGAAGTTGCTTCTGCCGGTGTCCGTGCAGCCGGCCTGAACGGCCTATTCGCTCCGCTACACTCGCCGGACTGGTTGATTGGCCTCCAAATCATTGGACGCCAAGGCGCCAAAACACCAACGGAACCTCTTGAATATGGGCTTTTTCTCAGACCTACTAGGCCTCAACGGACGCGATATTGCAGTTGACCTCGGCACGGCCAACACGCTGGTTTACGTCCGTGGCAGGGGAATTGTTCTCTCGGAGCCGAGTGTTGTTGCTGTGGATTCGCGCAGCGGAGAGGTCCACGCGGTTGGGTCAGAGGCCAAGCGGATGCTCGGCCGGACTCCAGGAACAATTTCAGCCATCAGGCCATTGAAGGACGGCGTTATCGCTGACTTTGATGTGACGGAGGAGATGCTTCGCCACTTCATCCAGAAGGTTCACCAAGGCCGGTTCGCTCATCCTCGGGTCGTGGTCTGCGTGCCATCCGGTGTTACAGGGGTAGAGCAGCGGGCTGTTGAAGAGGCCTGTCTTTCTGCTGGTGCACGTCAGGCGTATTTGATCGAGGAGCCAATGGCTGCTGCTATTGGGTCCGGTCTTCCCGTCGGCGAGCCAACCGGTTCTATGGTCGTGGATATCGGTGGCGGAACTAGCGAGATGGCGGTCATTTCGCTTGGGGGCATTGTCGTTGCCAAGTCAATCCGCGTTGCCGGAGATGAGTTTGATGAGGCGATCGTCGACTACGTAAAGCGTGATTACAAGGTTTTGATCGGTACGCAGACCGCCGAGGAAGTCAAGGTGCAGATTGGATCCGCATCGCCAATGGTCGAGGAGCTTCAGGCCGAGATCCGCGGCCGTGACCTTGTTTCTGGTCTTCCCAAGACCGTCGTCTTGACAAGTGAAGAGATCCGCACAGCACTTGAGGGTCCGATCCAACAGATCCTTGGGGCTGTCCGCGAGACACTGGACCAGACGCCGCCGGAGCTTGCCTCCGACATTATGGACCGCGGGATCATGATGGCCGGGGGTGGTTCACTCCTGAACGGACTGGTTGACAGAATTCGGGATGAGACACAGATGCCTGTCCATCTCGCCGAGTCCCCATTGACCTGCGTTGCCATTGGTTCAGGCCGTTCACTCGAGGAATTTGAAGTAATCCATCGCACCAGTCGCCCCGGTAAGCGACGCCGCCGCAGGCGGTAATGGTTAGCGTGATGTCAACACTTCCAAGGACACAAACCCCATGCTTAACGATCCATTTCGTAGGCGGCGGGTCGTGCTGGCGCTCCTCGTGGGCGTCTCGCTCGTCCTGCTGACAGCAACCTTCGGATCCTCTGACAGCGGGCCTCTTCGCCCAGTACGCAATGTCGTGATGACTGTCCTCGGCCCTATCGAGGAAGGTGCCAGTGCGGTCCTCAAGCCAGTGCGGGATTTGTTTGGCTGGTTTGGGTCCACCCTTGATGCGAAGGGCGATGCAAAGAGATTCAAGAAGGAACGGGACGAACTCCGACGTCAGATAGTTGACGGCAAGGCCGCATTGGCCGAGAACGACCGCCTCCGCAGGCTAGTAGGGCTCTCGCGACGCTTGGGGCTCTCGGATTACCGGCCGGTCTCGGCAACTGTGATCGGGAGATCCCCCACGGTCTGGTTTGCGACGGTTCAGATCGACCACGGCAGCGATGACGGCGTCCGCGTCAATCAGCCAGTAATAGATGGGGACGGAGTGGTGGGGATCATCTCCGCAGTGACCCCTGGAACGGCGGTGGTGACTCTCATCACTGACCGTGAGTCTGGTGTCTCGGTTCGAGCGATTGGGCCAGGCGACGAAGGGACGGTCGTAGCTGCGGATGGCACTCCCGGCATGCTGTCGATGGAACTCCTTTCCCGCCACTCTGGGATCCGAGTGGGAGATCCGATCGTTACCGCAGGAACAAGATCTGGCCCACTCGCAACCCTTTTTCCCCCCAACCTTCCCGTCGGGTTTGTTTCTCGGATCGACCCGGACAGACTCCAGACAGACGGCGTGGTGGAAGTTCGGCCCCAAGCCGATCTAAACCATCTAGATGAAGTGGTTGTGCTGACGAGAAGCACATGGCGACAGTGAGTTCAGGAGACCGAATCGAAGTTCCCCGAGGCCGACTTGTATTGGCCGGTTCAATCGGGCTAATCCTGCAGGTGTCGCTCGTTTCACAGGTCTCGCCCTTTTCAGGAAGCGCGGATGTAGTCGCGCTTGTTGTGATGAGTGTCGGCCTGCTGTTCGGCTCCCTTCCGGGTGCGATCTTTGGCTTCGGCGTGGGACTGATTCTCGATCTCTTGCTGATCCAAACGCTCGGGCAGTACGCGCTGATCTATTTGGCGGTGGGCTACGGGGCTGGACGGCTGATGGAGCTTCGTACACCTTCAGGCCGGTTGGTCCTGCTTCCGCTCGGGGCCGCTGCAGCTGGCACCGTGACGCTTGGCTTTGGCCTACTGCAGGTTCTTCTTGGTGGTGGTGCCAACCTGAACGTTGTGGTTCTTCGTCAGACAGCACTTGCGGTTCTGTGGGGAGCGCTGCTCGCTATTCCGGTTGACGCCATGGTGCGAAAGATCGTTGTGGTGCGGCGCAAGGCCCGTCCTGACAACACCAGGTCCGGTCGGAGTCATGCCTATGCCACCGGTGGCCTTAGTCCCCTCGGGCCCGGGCGGAAAAGATGATTGAGCCGGTCGAGATGACCGGGCGTGCGCCTTCGGCAGCTCGGCTTGGACGCCGGGTTGCCTTCCTTGGGGCAGTTGCGTTCGTGCTGTTCGGCTTGCTGCTAATGCGGCTTTGGTACCTAGAGGTGCTAGACGGTGATAGCTATTTGGCCAAGGCCAACGACAACCAGATTCGCGATGTGGCAATCGCGGCACCTCGGGGTCGCATCATCGACCGATCTGGCCGAGTACTCGTTGACAGCAGGCCTGCCAATGCGATTGTCGTCCTTCCAGGTCGACTGCCAGAGCAGGGCACTGTCGAGCGTGCTGCTGTCTCAGGGCGCATATCCAAGGCCCTCGGACTCGACATTCGGACTAGCCCCTGCAAAATCGGGGAGGCGTCTTTTCAGTCGCTGACGCCGCTCGGTTGCCGGATTGAGAAAGAGGCGGCGGCCCTGCCGTACGCCAACATCATCATCAAGGGGGATGCCTCGCGCGGAGAGGCCGCATGGCTGCTTGAGAATCGAAGGAACCTTCCTGGCGCTGACGTTGCGAGGATCTGGCTGCGCTCCTACCCCCAAGGAGCAGTTGGCGCTCAGCTGTTTGGGACTGTGGGAGAGATCACGGCCGAGCAGGTTGACCGGCCACGATTCGCCGGTATCTCACAGGGGACTGTGATTGGTCAGAGCGGACTTGAGTTTGAGTACGACCGCTATCTGCGGGGACGTGATGGGGCTGAACGGATCCAGGTTGATTCCTCTGGGCATGCACGCCGCACGCTCCGTCGAAAGAATCCCCTGCCAGGCAAGACCCTGAGGCTTTCCCTAGACCTTGGAGTGATGAGAGAAGGGCAGTCGGCACTTCAGACCGCTATCAGCCTGGGTGAAGGCGGGAGTACTGGTGCGTCTGCCTATGTGGCAATGGACCCGAGAGACGGCAGCATCGTTGGGCTCGGCTCAGCACCGTCCTTTGACCCCAGCGTCTTTGCGAAGCCGATCAGCAATGCCCGTTATCAAGAGTTGTTTGGACCGGGGGCGACCTATCCGCAGCTTAATCGGGCAATTCAGTCCGCCTATCCCACTGCGTCAACCTTCAAGCCAGTTACCGCGCTGGCAGCGCTTGCACAAGCTGTCGTTACGCCGGGGACGACAATCGACGATCCGGGTTCCATCAAGATCGGCAACCTCATCTTCCACAACGCTGGGAACATTGCCAACGGTCCCGTCAACCTCTCCTCAGCATTGAAGCTGTCGTCGGATGTGTACTTCTACAGGCTCGGCGCCAAGCTCAATAGCACGGCTCCGCAAGGCGGCCCCATTCAGGACCTTGCCCGGCAGCTTGGCTTCGGGCAGGCGACGGGTATTGACCTGCCTGGTGAGGTGAAGGGGACAATTCCATCACCGCGTTGGCGCGATGAACGCAAGCTCTTGGAGCAGGAGTGCGCAAAGAAGAGAGGGCACGCATGCGGACTCTCAGACGGACGCGGTTGGACGGTTGGAGACAGTGTCAATCTCTCCGTTGGTCAGGGTGACTTTCTAGCGACGCCGCTCCAGCTAGCAGTTGCGTATTCGGCAATCGTGAATGGCGGGACTGTCCTTCAACCCCGGGTCGCCCAGGATGTCCGTAACGACCGAGGATTGGTGCTTCAGGCCATTCGTTCTGCCCCAGGGAAGCGAGCACGGCTCGACGAAGGGAACGTGAAATCAGTCCTTGAGGGGCTTCGCCAAGCTGCGATGGAACCCGGTGGCACGTCAGCTGATGTGTTCGGGAGTTTCGGCCGCACCGTGTACGGCAAGACAGGGACTGCTCAGCGCTCTGGGCAAGCAGATCAGGCTTGGTACGCGGCCTACATTCCGGACAAGATTCGGCCACTGGTAATTGTCGTCACGGTGGAGAAGGGCGGCTTCGGAGCGATCTCCGCTGCGCCGGCTGCCCGTCTGATTGCCTCGCAGTGGCTTGGTGT
>JAPLCJ010000053.1 GCA_026392255.1 Solirubrobacterales bacterium | reverse complement strand
TTCTCCAGCTTTGCGGGCAGCCCGCGCAATCGCCTGACGCGCCTGACTGCAACGGGCGCACTTGACCCTGGTTATGACACGGGCGGCGTAGTCACAGCCGACCTTACGATCACAACAACCGAGGGTTCGACAGCCGCAACGCTCGGAGCTACCGACGGCCTCCTCCCGAGCACTACCTATGGCATCAATACCGAGTCCGGCACGATCCCCAAGTCCGGACACATCACTTTCACGACAGGTCTGGCCAATCTAGACGGCGTCGTCTCGACCCACATCATCCTTTCGAGCAGCGAAGGTGTAACGACCGGTGAGCCCGACGAGCCCGTCAACATTGTCCTCCGAGGCGCAGCCGGTGGTGGGGTCAGGTCGCTCCTCATCCAGCCTGACGGCAAGGTCGTAGCGGTCGGTAGCTTCTCAAACTTTGATGGCCGCGATCGCCGCCAGGTAGTCAGGCTCAAGCTGGATGGATCGCTTGATTCGACCCTTCTGCCAGGTGCCGGTGTCAATGGCTATCGGGTGGACACGGTTGCCATCCAAGCCAACAAGCACCTGCTGATAGGTGGAGAGTTCTTCTCCTACGGTGGCAACTTGCGCAACCGGATTGTGCGCATCAAGCCCTAGCCCCCTCGGGCTGCCGTTTGGTTGTGACCCTTAGTGACCGGCCCGCACCTTCAGAAGCTAGGTCCGCTGAGCGGTGAGGATGAGTTCCTTGACGAGGGTTTACTTCTGCGGGTGGTTGACGATCCAGTAGTTGGTTTGCTTCCGTGGATCCTGATGACGTTGGCGGTGCCGCCGTGGGGATTTGAGACCGGGATGCTCGTTGGCTTTGTTTCCTCGCTCGCCCTTGTCGGGATTGCGATGGGTAGGGGTGAGCGTCCACGAATGCTGGAGTCAGCCGACGCAGTGCTCTTTGGAGCATTAGTCCTGATCGGGCTGGCGAGTCAGCCCGCGGTTGACGGCTGGTTGAACAACCACTGCGATGAGGTATCCAACGCCGCACTCGCACTCCTGGCATTTGGCTCGGTGGCGCTGGACACGCCGTTCACGGAGCAGTACTCGCGCTACCGCCTCGCGCCGCTTTCACTCCGGGTCCGCAAACAGGTTGACAAGGCGACGGCGATCGCCTGGGGCCTTGGCTTCTCTCTGGCAACGATCGCGGGCGGCTACGGCGAGTGGGTGATCAACGACTCAGACAACCTTTGGACTGGCTGGATTCTGCAGACCCTGCCTTTGGTTTGGGCGTATCTATACACCCGCTGGCTTGACCGACGAGCCTTGGCCACCATTCCCGAGTTCGCCGACTTAGCCAGGCCCGTTTCACTGTTGGTCAGGGATTGTGCGGCTTGGACAGTAGTTAGTGGCTTGCTCGGCCTTGCGTTTGGACCCCGGCCTGACCGCAGCCTGGGCTGGCTCCTTCTGGAGCTGAGCGGACTGGTCCTGTTAACGGCGAGCCTGATGCTCGCGCGACGTGGGGAGCTACAGACCGTCCCGGCCACTGGGCCGGGACGGAAGAGTGACTAGTAGCCGCCGCCGCCTACAAACTTGCAGGCGTTGGAAGCCTTATTCCACTTGTAGGTCTTCATGTAGGCCAACAGAGCTTTTGGCCTTGCGGTCATAATTCCGTCAACGCGGCTGTCAAGCAGGTACTTCCAGCCACCATCGCCTCCACCAGTGCGGACTCCGGTGCCAATACCGTCGATATCAGCGGGGTGAGTCAAGTAGCTGCTGCCAAACCACTGGTGCCAAGCGTATCCGTCACCGTGAGCGCGGCCAATCCAGCTGCAATTGGCGATCCCCGTTGCGAACAGGTTTGCTGAGGACACGTAGAACGAGTTGGGGACCTGGAACGCGACGGTTTGGGAGCTCGGCATCTGCCGTGCAGCAAAGGACGCGAACAGGTACGCGTAGTCGCCTGCGATCGCTGGTGCCGTCGGCATGTCCGGTGCAATTGTGCTGAATTGGTTGACTGCGCTCTGGTTGAACGAAACGACCACCAAGTCTGTTCGGTGGATGTTCTTAAGGTAGTTGGCCAGAATGGTGGCGTTAGTCAGGTACTCATCGTTAGCTTCGGTCGGAGTCCGACCCTTGATCTCAATATTGATTGGCGTTCTAGGGAAAGCTGCAAGTACCTCGGCCAGGGTGGGTGTCTTGAAGTCGCTGGCCTTATAACCGCTCGGCGCCCTCTTGGCTCCTGTGGCCACGCCCCGGTATGTATAACGGGATGTGGCTTGGTCGTGGTCGTAATGCCCACCGCCACTGCTCGGAAGAGTGGTGAACCAGTAAGCAGCGTCTAGCGCCTTGACCTGGGCCAGTGTCATCTGGGATACAGGCACACTGCCGGTCGCATTGGACTTCGCGTCAAAGGTGGTGTTGTGGACGACGACGATCTGGCCGTCGCTCGTCACGCCAATGTCGAGCTCAAGTGAGTTAACACCTGCCTTTGCGGACTGCTTGAACGCGTACATCGTGTTCGAAGGGAACTCATCTTCACCTCCCTGGTGAGCCATGATCAGCGGCTTGTGATCCGCGCTATTCCACTTGAGCCAGTTGTACTTGGTGGCCGAAGCTGAAGCTGGGGTGAGTGCAAGAACCGCGGTTCCTACAAGGGCAGTGAGCAAGTGAGTTCTTTTCATTCTCAAAGCCTAGAGCAGACCGTCGCCGATTACCACCCACAGGAGTAGCAACTGACCGGGTTTCCGCCTATCCTCCGGGCAGCAAACCTAACCTTGGGGAGGACCCATGAAGACTTTGACTTTGCGCCGGATGATTCCGGCGGTTCTAGTAACAGCGCTTGCCG
>JAPLCJ010000028.1 GCA_026392255.1 Solirubrobacterales bacterium | reverse complement strand
TGCCCAGCCAGGAAGTTCTTGATGCTTGACCACTCCGCAATAGCAGCCCAGTTTCCGTTTCTAGCGGAGGCTGACGCGCCGCTCGCATACTTGGATTCCGCAGCCACAGCGCAGAAGCCATATGTGGTGCTTGATGCGCTGCGCGATCACCTCGCGCTCCACAACGCAAACGTTCACCGGGGCGTTTATCCGCTGGCGGCTGAGTCCGATGCACTCTTTGAGGGAGCGCGGGCCACGATTGGCGAGCGGGTGGGGCGCCTGCCTGAGGAGACCATCTTCACGAAAAACTCGACCGAAGCAATCAACCTTGTCGCCCATTCATGGGGCCGGGCCAATGTGGGGCCTGGTGACCTGATTGTCACAACGACGATGGAACACCACGCCAACATTGTTCCGTGGCAGATGCTGCGCGATGCAACCGGGTGTGAACTTGGCTGGGTTGAGGTTGACGAGCAAGGCCTGTTGGACTTAGACAGCCTCGACGCCCTTCTTGCCCGCGGCCCCAAGCTCGTGGCAGTCACCCATGTGTCAAACGTGTTGGGAACGATCAACCCGATTGTTGAGATCGCCAAGCGCGTCCACGATGCCGGCGCACTGCTGCTTGTTGACGGCTGCCAGGCCGCCCCTCAGCTGGACATGCGCGAGGCCGTCCAAGCCTCTGACTTTTATGTCATCACCGGCCATAAGGTCTATGGCCCAACCGGTTTGGGCGTGCTGTTTGGCCGCCGGGACCTACTCGCTGCGATGCCTCCGTTCCTTGGGGGTGGCGACATGATCCGCACGGTTACACGCGAACGCGCGACGTGGAACGACCTTCCGTTCAAGTTTGAGGCTGGCACACCGCCGTATGCGGAGGCCACCGCGTTGGCAACAGCATTTGACTGGCTTGACGGGATTGGCCTTGATGCCGTTCGCGCGCATGAGCATTCGTTGGTGGAGCAAACCCTCACCGCCTTTGCCGAGATGGATGACATCACCGTCTATGGCCCACTCGATGCGAATCTGCGCGGCGCACTGGTTACGTTTGGCTTTGAGGGTGTTCACCCGCACGATGTGGCGGAGATCCTTGGTCGGGCTGGCGTTTGCGTCAGGGCAGGTCATCACTGCGCCGGGCCGCTGATGGATGAACTTGGTGTCTCTTCAACAACTAGGGCGTCCTTTGGAGTCCACAACAGCAGCGCTGACGTTGACCGCCTGATTGCTGCAATCGCTGACGTCCGTAGGATCTTTGGAGACTGACATGGAAGAAGAGCTTTACCGCGAACAGATCATTGAGCACTACAAGCGCCCACACAACTGGGGTGAGCTTGACCCTGCCGATATGGAAGCCCAGGACAACAACCCGCTCTGTGGCGACACGCTCAAGGTCCAGATGAATGCTGATGCCAGCGGTGTTGTCACCGCGGTCGCGTTCTCCGGTGATGGCTGCGCGATTTCCCAGGCCTCAGCCTCGCTGATCAGCGATGAGATTGTTGGCATGAAGGTTGACGATGTTGCCCGCTTGGACAAGTCCGCAATCCTCGACCTGCTCGGCATTGACATCAGTGCCACGCGCCTGAAGTGCGCACTCCTCTCCCTCAAGGTCCTCAAGAGCGCTGCCGTTGGTGGTTCTGTTGAGTGGGAGGCGTAAAAGGCTCACCGGCTGAACTAGCCGGGCTCCGCATCCGGACTCTCGCTAGACTCTTACTTGTATCTCCTACCACGACGGTAGGAAATCCCCAAGCACCCTCACTTATGACCGAAACCATCACAGTCTGCGCAGTAGATGAACTCCCACCGGGGGAGCGCAAGACCGTTGTTTGGGAAGACATTGAGATCCTCGTCGTCAACATTGATGGGGAACTGCTCGCCATTGAGGACCGTTGCTCACATGACGATGGTGACCTCGCCGACGGTGAGATCTACAACGACCGCTGCGCGATCGAATGCCCTCGCCACGGCGCGCTTTTTGACCTGCGTTCCGGAAAGCCTTTGACATTGCCCGCTTATAAGCCCGTTGACACCTTCCCTGTGAAGGTTGACGGGGACACAATCACCATGGAGGTCTCCTGACATGACCCAGCCACCCGATGTAGCAACCACCGCTTCAGTTGAGCCCGACGAGAACGAGGGTCTCCGCGAGATCAACTCTGACTACGACGAGAAGTTCGGCTTCCACGATTCCGAGGACGACTACCTCTTCAAGGCACCCAAGGGCCTGACCCGCAAGCTTGTCGAGCAGATCAGTGAGTTCAAGAACGAGCCACAGTGGATGCGCGACTTCCGCCTTAAGTCACTCGACTTCTTCGAAGCACGCCCAATGCCTACTTGGGGTTCACCGATGCTTGCCGACGTTGACTTCGACAACATTCATTACTTCGTCCGCGCCTCTGAGCGTGCCGAGGGGTCATGGGATGACGTGCCTGAGGAAGTCAAGAAGACTTTCGACCGCCTTGGTATTCCAGAGGCAGAACGCAAGTTCCTCGCCGGCGTTGGCGCCCAGTACGAATCTGAGGTTGTTTACCACCAGATTCGCGAGGACCTTGTTGAGCAGGGCGTGATTTTCCTCGACATGGACTCGGCTCTGCGTGAGCACGAGGACCTTGTGAAGGAGTACTTCGCCACAATTATTCCGGCCAACGACAACAAGCTCGCTGCGCTCAACAGCGCGGTCTGGTCAGGCGGCTCGTTCGTCTACGTACCGCCGGGCGTTCACGTCGAGATGCCACTCCAGGCTTACTTCCGGATCAACACGGAGAACATGGGCCAGTTCGAGCGGACGCTGATCATCGCTGACGAAGGCTCTTACGTTCACTACGTTGAGGGCTGCACGGCACCGACTTACTCATCGGACTCATTGCACTCCGCTGTTGTCGAGCTGATCGCCAAGCCGGGCGCACGGATTCGTTACACAACGGTTCAGAACTGGTCGCAGAATGTCTTCAACCTTGTGACCAAGCGTGCGGTTGCAGAGACCGACGCAACCGTTGAGTGGGTTGACTGCAACCTAGGGTCGAAGCTGACGATGAAGTACCCATCCGTCTACTTGACAGGCGAGCGCGCCCACGGAGAGATTCTCTCAATCGCGTTTGCTGGCAAGGGTCAGCATCAGGACGCTGGCGGCAAGATCGTCCACGTTGCCCCTAACACAACGTCGAACATCTTCGCCAAGTCGATCAGCAAGGACGGCGGGCGCTCAAGCTACCGCGGTCTGCTGGAAGTGGCCGAAGGTGCCCATGGCGCCAAGTCCAAGGTTGTCTGCGATGCGCTCCTGTTGGACGAGCACAGCCGCTCAGACACTTATCCGACCATCCGTATTGCTGAGGACGACGTCACAGTCGGCCACGAGGCAACTGTCTCCAAGGTTGGCGACGAGCAGCTCTTCTACCTGATGAGCCGTGGCCTGTCAGAGGAAGAGGCTGGCAAGCTGATCGTCAACGGGTTCATCGAGCCAATCGTCAAGGAACTCCCAATGGAGTACGCCGTTGAGATGAACCGTTTGATCGAGCTTCAGATGGAAGGGTCAATCGGATGACCGCAGCTTTGATCCCACAGTTCAAGGGCCGTGCCGGCTGGGAGTTCACCGACATCAGCAAGCTTGACTTTGACGCCTACCCAGACACGGGTGCTGGCGACGCAAGCGCAGCAGGCGCCGAGCCGGTCGTTCCTAACTTTGACGACGCAATCCGCGTTGTTCAGGTTGATGGCACGACCATCGAGCTGCCAGACGGTCTGCCCGAAGGTGTGACCGTCACAAGTCTTGAGAACGCAATCGCTCAAGGCCTTATTCCCGAGGGTCGCTTGGGTGGACTTGTTGACACGTCCACCGACGCGTTCATCGCCCGCAACGAGGCCGACGGCCGTGGCGGACTGTTTGTCCACATCGCCAAGGGTGTTCAGCTTGACCGTCCAATCCAGACCACGATCGTCCAAGCAACTGCTTCCACAACCCTCAATCAGCGCACGCTGATCGTGATGGAGGAAGGCTCCAAGGCTGAGGTCTGGGACCAGGTTCTTTCCTCATCAGAGGACCTCAACTCACTGATGACAACCGTCGTGGAGCTGCATGTTGGTGACGCAGCCCACCTGCGTTACATCGGCATTCAGGGCCTTTCTGAGAAGTCATTCGTGTTTGGCACTCAGCAGGGTCAGATTGGCCGCGATGCAACCCTTGACTGGGTTGCCCTCGGCTTTGGTGCCGCGAAGGGTCGCGTTCGGATTGCCTCCCGCCTGGCAGGTTCCGGCGCCCACGGCAAGGTGACGGGTGCTTACGCCAGCCGCAATGGTCAGCACTTGGACTTCGACACTTTCCAAGAGCACGCTGCTCCCAACACTGTCAGTGACTTGGCGTTCCGTGGCGTTCTCGCCGACCGGGCAACTTCAGTCTGGAAGGGCATGATTCGCGTTGACCCAGTTGCTCAGCAGACAGATGCGTTCCAAGAGAGCCGCAACCTGCTGCTTAGCCGCAAGGCTCACGCCGATGCCATTCCGGGCCTTGAGATTGAGGCCGACGATGTTCGCTGCACGCACGCAGCTGCCATCGCACAGCTTGATGAGGACCAGATCTTCTACCTGCGGGCCCGTGGCCTGCCGGAGAACCAGGCTCGCCGTCTTGTGATCGAGGGCTTCCTCGCCGAGCTGGTGGAGCGTTTTGAGGCTGGTCGGTCCCGTGACGCGCTTGCGAGCGCGCTCGAGGAGCGGTTGGACCTAGTGCTCCTCAAGACTGCCTGAGGTCAGGTTCTTTGCATTGCGCGGGGCATAGTCCCCGCGCGCATGCGACCATCCGAGCATGGCTAAGCCCAAGCCCTACCACGTAGCAATCATCGGCCTTGGGTCAGCGGGTCTGACCGCTGCTCGGACCGCAGCCGAGCTGGGCCTCAGCGTTATTGCTGTTGAGCGAGCTCGCGCTGGCGGAGATTGCCTCTGGTCCGGTTGTGTTCCCAGCAAGACCCTGATTGCGTCGGGTCGGGTGGCGGCTGTGGCCCGGGACGCAGAGCGCTTTGGGATCAGCACCGGTGAGGTCACGGTAGATCGCGGCAAGGTCTGGTCCAGAATCCGCCAAGTGCGTGAGGAAATCGCGCTGGCCGATGACAACCTTGACCGCTACCGAGAGCTCGGGGTGGACATCAGAGAGGGTCCGGCCAAGCTTGTCGGCACGCGCGGGATTTCGGTTGGTGGGGAGTTCATTCCGGCTCGCCGGATGGTGATCGCCACAGGGTCCCGGCCGCGAATTCCACTGGTTGAGGGCTTAGCAGCAGCTGATCCGCTCACAGCAGACACGCTGTGGGATCTGCCCGCTCCACCGGAGGATCTGATCATTCTGGGTGCTGGGCCGTCAGGCGTGGAGATTGCTCAGGCGATGGCCCGCATTGGCACGCGCGTCAGGCTCATTCACCGAAACGAGCGCATCCTCCCCAAGGAGGACCCGATCCTCGCCGAGGTTCTGGAAGAGCGGCTGACAGCGGATGGGGTGGAGATCATCGCCAATGCCACGCCGACCGAGGCAGCCCAAGTTGAGAGCGGCACCCGGCGCCTAACAGTTGAGATTGGTCCCAACCCAGATCAGGAGGAGACGGAGGAACGCAGCTTTGAGGCGCCCCACTTGCTGGTCTGCTGTGGCCGGTCACCCAACTTTGAGTCACTCGGTATTGAAGGCGCTGGAATTGACCACGGTGACAACGGAATCCTTGCCGACGATCGGTCGCGGACCAGTGCGAAGCAGGTCTATGCGGTTGGTGATGTTGCTGGTCGGGGCCACACTCACACGGCTGGTTATGACGCTGCTCAGGCGATCAGAGACATTGCTTTGCCCGGTCCCGGCAGGAGGGCGGCTGGTGTCCCGTGGACGACATTCACTGATCCGGAACTTGGCCATGCCGGCCTCACTTTTGCCGATGCTCTGGCGAAGTTCCCACGCAAGCGGGTCCAGCGGTATGAGCGGGACCTTGCCGGATCAGATCGCTCGCGCACTGATGGTGATCCTCCCGGTCGCGCAGTGGTCATAACTGTTGGCGGTCGCGTCGCCGGTGTGCACCTGCTCGCCCCTGGTGCTGGCGAGGCAATTGGCGGCTTTCAACGCGAGATCATCAACCGCACCAAGCTCGTTGACCTCGCTGGGCGGATTGAGGCTTACCCAACGCGTGCCATCGAGGTCCAGCAGATCGCTGGCGATGGGGCGATCGACTTTGCTAGGCGGGTCCGCGCTTGGATCCCCAAGCGGCCTGGTACTCGCTGACCCACTGCCGCTGGTCCCTGCGGTTACGCTTCGGATATGAAACTCGCGACATTCACTAAGGACGGCGGAGCACCCACAGCAGGACAGGTTGTCGACGGGCAGATCGTCGAGTTCACTGACGGCCTCTCTGTTCTGCAGCGCATCGAACAGGGCGCCACGGGCGAGGCCACTGGCCCCCAGCACGCTTTGGACTCTGTGACGCTGCTCGCCCCAATTCCCAAGCCGCCGATGATCTACGGCATTGGCCTCAACTACAAGAGCCATGCGGCTGAGATCGGCGCTGAGCCGCCCGCAGCACCGATCGTGTTCCCGAAGTCACCTGGGTCGTCAACCGGGCCCTCAGGGCCTGTGCTGTGTCCCTCGTTGGTACGTAGGCTCGACTACGAGGGTGAACTTGTTGTCGTGATGGGCCCTAACGCCAAAGTCTTCGGTTACGCAGTCGCAGATGACGTCTCCTCACGCGATCTTCAAAAGAGCGAGCCACATTGGATCCGTGCCAAGGGCTCGGACACTTTTTGCCCGTGGGGACCGTGGATCACCACTGCCGATGAGATCAATGATGTTGAGGCGCTCGTCGTTAAGTGCTGGGTCAACGGCCAGCAACGCCAGGAGGCGGCTGTCAGCGACCTTGTCCATGCGATTCCGGTGATTATTGACTTCATTCAAGAGTCGATCACCCTTCACCCGGGCGACCTCCTCCTCACTGGCACGCCAGGCGGGGTTGGCATGGCTATGGATCCACCGCAGTTCCTCGCGACTGGCGACACTGTGCGCGTTGAGATTGAGCCCCTCGGCTCAATCGAGCACTCAGTTCAGTAGCTCAGTCGGCTGAAGTTCGCGACTCAATCCACGACACGATCTCTTCGTGCGTGGCTTCCGATGTTGCGATGCGTTCAACCATGCCAGCGTCTGCTTCGACATCTTCTGCAAGCCAGTGGTAGCCGTTTGCGTCAAGGAATCTGAGGGTGCGCATGAATGCTGCGCGCTTGTTCCCATCAGGCAGCGGGTGGTTCTTGGATAGGAGAGCGATCAGCACAGATGCCTGAGTGACAACTCCCTCGTAGGCTGCGGCGCCGCCAAACTCGGCAAAGGGTGCGTTCAGCGCGGAGTCCGCAAGCTTGAGGTTCGGGAGCCGCTCGATGGCTTCCGGGTTGATTCCGAGAACGACGGAGGCCACGACGACATAGTGATTCAGGGTTGGCACCCACACTGCGTCGGGCGTCATTGAGATCAGCGACTTAGGCGGTCGAAAGTCTCAGCATGTTCATTGAGCATGCGCTCTGCAAATTCACGAGTTTCGCTCTCGCTCTTGGGGTCAGCAGCCAGCTTTTCGCCAACTTCGCGAACACCGGCGGCATCAAGCGAGTACCGCTCGATTAGATCGCGAGCGATCTGCTGAATCAGTTCCGGTGTGATGGTGACAACGCCCATTGGACGAGTGTACGCAGGACTCGATGCCTAATCAACTACAGCGCGTTACAAATCACGCGCAGCCTCGTAACAGCTCAGTGAGAATCGAGAACGCGGTCGATCAGACCGTACTCGGCAGCTTCGGCTGAGGTGAAGAAGCGGTCGCGCTCCATGTCCTTGTGGACTTCCTCAACGGTCTTGCCGGTGTGCTCGGAGTAGATGCGGTCAATCCGGCCGCGGGTCTCGATGATTTCCTTGGCGTGAATCTCAATGTCAGTTGACTGACCTTCGAACCCAGACGATGGCTGGTGGATCAGGATGCGTGAGTTGGGAAGGGCCGCGCGCTTGCCCTTGGCGCCACCGGCCAGGAGAAGGGACCCCATGCTCATCGCAATGCCAACACACATGGTTGCCACGTCAGGCTTGATGAAGTTCATCGTGTCGTAGATCGCAAGGCCAGCGTAAATCGACCCACCAGGTGAGTTGATGTAAAGGCTGATGTCCTTGTCGGGGTCCTCGCTCTCAAGGTGGAGCAGCTGAGCGACGACAAGGTTTGCGATCTGATCGTCGACCTGCTGGCCGAGGAAAATGATCCGCTGGTTGAGAAGGCTGGAGAAGATGTCCATCTCGCGCTCTCCGCGCGATGTGCGGTCAATAACGCTTGGGATAATTGGCATCTGGGGCGGCTCCTGTGGGCTCTGGGTTGGCTGTTTTTGCGCCTGTCTGCTGTGCGCAGGTACGACTCTCGCAGATCCGACGGTAGCGTTCAGGCTCGATGGAGCAGATTAATCTTCCAAATGTCCTGACTGTCGCGCGGATTCTGCTCGTTCCGGTTCTCGTTGTGGCGCTTCTGCGGGGTACTGCGCACGGCGATTGGTTCGCTGCGGCTGTCTTTGCTGCCGCGTCATTCACGGACATGCTCGACGGCCGCTTGGCAAGGTCGCGCGATTCGATCACCACGTTTGGCAAGTTGATGGACCCAGTTGCCGACAAGCTTCTGATCCTCGCGGCGCTGATCACGCTCGTATCGCTGGACCGGGTTGCTGCCTGGGTAGCAATGGTGATTGTGGCCCGCGAGTTCACTGTCACCGCGTTGAGGGCACAGGCCGGCACGCAGGGCGTGATCGTCTCAGCGCAGAGTTGGGGCAAGTGGAAGACAGCGCTGCAGGTACTGATGGTCTTCGTTCTGATCCTCGCCCAGTCAGGTCAGCTGTGGGTTGACTTGCTTGTCTACCTGACGGTCAGTGTGACCGTGTTCAGCGGAGTGGATGCAGTCTTTGGGGTCAGGCGGACTGTTGAGGAGGCCCGTCGAGCAGCCAAGCCTCGCGCGTGAGCGTTGAGATACATGGCTCTTCGTCGAGGATCTCTTTCCGCATGTCACCAAGCAGGCCGTGACGTTCCGCGGCAACGTTGTGCTGGTGGATCGTCTCAAGGTTTTCCTGGCGTGAGCTGATCCAGCAAGAGTCGTCAAGTTGTGGAAGGCGCTCGACAACTCCGCCAATCATCTCTCGGACGCAGTCCTCGACAAAGCGGGGGCGCCGGTGGGCCTTCTCAACAACGGAGGCCTCGTCAGTCCGCTTCATCATCTCGTAGATCTCAGAGGACATTGAGTCCTCGACAATGTCGAGCAGCAGGCGTGCGTCAAGCTCAACGTCGCTGTCCATTGGCAGACCCACGTGGAGAGTTCCCAAGCCGCGCTGGTTGTGGGTTGCTACTGGTACTGCTGCGAAGACGCGGTCGATCTCATCATTGTTGAAGCCATCTTCCTGAAGGGCCTCGCGGGCATTGCCGGCAATGATCTGCTGGGCACAGGGGCAAGCGGTCATGCCTTGGGCTTGAACACCGATGATCCGACGGCTGTGACCTTCGTAAGCAACTGCTGAGCCGAGCAGGGTGTAGATCTCCTGCGTCTCAATGCCTGACACGGGGGCAGGCTTGTGCTCTGGGTAACGGGCCTCAATCAGTACCTCGGCGCGGCTGGCCCCTTGGCGTTCCCTGACGAGCGTGGCGATGCGTTCAGCAACCCGTTCAGCCCGGAAGTGTGTGGCGCCAAGGACAACCTCGTTGATGACGTCGTTGACGGTTTCCTCAAAGCGCGACATGTGTGCGCCCTTCTGCTCTGGCCCGAGGTCAACAAAGCATTCGAGCTTGGCCATGAAGAGTTGATCCCCAGCCGGCGTGCTGATGCGAACGACCTTCTCAACCCCAGTTACTCCAACTCGGGAAAGGGAGACTGGTAGCTCGGGCTGTTGTGCCTGAACATCAGGGGCCGTGTGCGGTGTTTTGGAGGCGCTCATGTCAAAGAGAGTAAAGCTTTGCTGTTGAGAAGGGTAGAGGTTCTAGCAGAACGGTTGCGCGCCGCATTGCTTGTCAGGGGAGCGTCTTCGCCCGTCAGCGATACGCGTTCGGCGGCGACCAAGCCGCCGGACGCGTGCCGTCGCTATCCTCCGACCTTCTTCAACCACGGGGGGATGTCCGAGTGGTTAAAGGAGACGGGCTGTAAACCCGTTGGCTCTGCCTACGCAGGTTCGAATCCTGCTCCCCCCACTGCCGCGCCCGAGTTCTAGCCCACGAGATAGCCGTCGAGAGAGGCTGGGCTGGCGCTTTTCTTGCGGTTGACGAGCGCTGGGCTCCTCGGTAATCTTGTCGCGATGAAGACGAGATTTATCTTGCTGACGCTGACTGGCGCTCTGCTCCTTGCATCGCCTGCGCAGGCCAAGGTGCAGACGGTCACGATGAAGGCAGGCCCATTCACTGTCGGCGGGTACGAGGTGGCGCTTCAAGGGCAGCATCTCCTGGTTGGCTCCCCGAAGGTTGACGGCTACATCACTCGCATGGAGACCGATGTGGTTGACGTCAGGACGGGGAAAGCAGTTCCGATCGACCGGATCATGCTCCACCACATTGTCTTTGCCAACCTCGGCCCGAACTTCTCGCATGTAAATACCCCGGAGCCTTTCTATGGCGATGGTGAGGAGCGAGCAAAAATGGACCTTCCGGCAGGCTACGGATACCCAATCACCAAGAATGACGCGTGGGGCTGGGTCTGGATGCTGATGAACCACAAGCCGACGGCAGACAGCGTCTACATCCGTTACAAGATGGAGATCGTCACTGGCGAGACGCGGAAGTCTGTGATTCCCATGGTCTGGGACACATCACATGGGCGACAGGCGCGCGTTTTTGACGTTCCGGGTGGCGGCGTGGCAGGTTCGCTTGACGTGCGTACCGACACGCAAACGGCACCGGTGTCGGGCCGCCTTGTAGCCGGCTTAGGGCATGTTCACGGCGGCGCGTATGACCTGGCTCTCGCTGAGCCAGACTGCGGTGGTCGCACCATTTATCGGTCTTCCCCTACCTGGGGTCTTTCGTCGAATGCCTTCTACAAGGTTCGCCCTGTGTTGCACGAGCCGGGTCCAATCAACATGACCCAGTTCAAGTCATCCACAGGCATTCCCATCAAGGCGGGTGAGCGACTGATGGCTACCTCGCGTTACGACAACGTGCGCCCACACACTCGGTCCATGGGGCTACTGCTGGCCTACCTGGCGCCAGATTCCTCGGTCGCGGCGAATTGCGGCCGTCTTCCCAAGGACATCAAAGTTCTCAAGACAACTACTAAGGGGCGTTCGCTTGCTCCTGTTGCGCGCATCAAAATCTATGACTGGAACGGCAGTTCAACTGCCAAGCAAGTGTTTGGTCCACCCGGGGCGATGTCAATTGCTCCTGGGAATGCTGCAGTCAGAGTCAAAGATTTTGCTTTCACAGCGGGGAATCTCTCGGTCCCAGTTGGATCCACGGTGACCTGGACATTCGACGATGCAGTCCGCCATAACGTGACGGTCGCGGATGGGCCCGAAGGGTTCTCGTCGAACTGGCTTTCCGGCGGGGCCTCGTTCTCTAAAACGCTAACCAAGGCCGGTACCTACACCTTCTTCTGCGAGCTGCACCCTGTGGGCATGGTGCAGCGAGTAGTTGTCCGCCCCTGAGTCGCATCTAACGGCGCAGCCCTAGCGGCGATTTGTCAGCTCGGCTCAGTTACTCTCGAGTCTCAATGAGCGCCACCCGCATGACAGTTGAGATTTGGTCTGATGTTGCTTGCCCGTTCTGCTGGATTGGCAAGCGATCATTTGACGAGGCCTTCGCTCGCTTCGACCACGCGGACGACACAGATGTCACCTGGCGGTCTTATCAACTCGGTCCAGCAATGCCGCGGGACTACGACGGCGATATTTACGACGTGCTCGCCTCCAAGTACGGAGGAACGCGCGACCAAGCTGTTGCGATGAACGGCCGTGTCAGGCAGATGGCCGACGGGGTTGGGCTTGAGACTGACTTTGACGCGATCAAGCCAACCAACACGCTTGACGCTCACCGGCTGGTGCACCACGCCCGTCGCAGCGGTTTGGCCGACGAAACCAAGGAACGGCTTTTTGCGGCCTATTTCCGCGATGGCAGCAATGTCAGTGACACGGGCGTACTGCGTAGGACAGGTGCCGAGGTGGGACTTGACCCAACTGATGTAGCGGAGATGCTCTCCAGCGGAGACTTCACACAAGCTGTTGCTTTGGAGCAGGAACAGGCCACTGAACTTGGTATTTCGGCAGTTCCAACCTTTGTGTTTGACCGCACATCGGCGGTGCAGGGAGCGCAGTCCGCAGACCTCCTCCTTGATGCCCTCAATACCGCTTGGGCCGCCCAGCCCCGTTGAGGGACTGACGTCGCGGCGCGGCCACGATTGTCTGGGTAGGCTCCGCGAGGTATGGATCTCACGTTTTCAGAGGAGGAGACTGAATTCCGCGACGAGCTTCGCGCGTGGCTTGACGCCAACCATCCCGGTGAGGAACCGGCTGGCGATGAAAACGCAGAGTTCGCTTGGCGAGTTGAGTGGCAGCAGCGCCTGAACGAGGGCGGCTGGGCCGGTGTTCATTGGCCTGTCGAATACGGCGGCCGTGGTGCCACGTTGATGCAATCCGCAATCTTCTTTGAGGAGCTTGGACGGTCACGCTCCCCACTGCCAGGCAATGGCCTTGGCCTGCTGCTCGCCGGTCCAACAATCATGGCTTGGGGTACTGACGAGCAGAAGGACCGTTACCTCAACCCAATTCTTTCAGCCGAGGAAATTTGGTGCCAGGGCTTCAGCGAGCCTGAGGCCGGCTCCGACCTTGCGTCACTTAAGACCATGGCAGTGCGTGATGGTGACGATTGGGTCATCAACGGCCAGAAGGTTTGGACCAGCGCAGCCCAGTGGAGCAAGTGGTGCATGCTCGTGGCCCGCACAGACTCTGACGCGCCTAAGCACAAGGGCCTCTCTTACTTCCTGATGGACATGGAGCAAGAAGGTGTCGAAGTTCGTCCGCTCAAGCAGATGACCGGTGGCACTGAGTTCAACGAACTGTTCATCAAGGACGCGCGCATTTCAAACGACAACCTTGTTGGTGGCGAAGGCAACGGCTGGATGGTCGCGCTGACCACGCTCATGAACGAACGCTCCGGCCTCGCATTCTTCCTTCAGGTCCGCACCCGTCAGCTTCTGGAAGACCTCTTCGGTTACGCCAACGAGAGCGGCAAGATCCACGACCCCTGTGTCGCCGACAAGCTTGCCGGTTTCTACACCCGCGCCGAGGTCCTGCGTCTGACCGCCTACCGCGGGCTCACGCAGATTGAGCGTTACGGACAGCCTGGCCCTGAAGGCGCGCTTACCAAGTGGATGTGGTCAAGCCTCAACCAGGATGTAACTCAGTACGCCGCTGATCTGATCGGGCCTGAGGCCATCACCTCAGATTCCCACTGGTCATACGAGCTGATGCGCGCCCGTGGCAACACGATCGAGGGCGGCACCTCAGAGATCCTCAAAAACATCGTTGCTGAGCGTGTGCTCGGCCTGCCAAGAAAGTAACCCAATGCGTTTCGGATTCGACGACGACCAGATTGAAATTCAGCGCACGGCAACAGCCCTGCTTGAGGCGCGCTCCGCTCTGGACCGCGTCCGTGAGAACGCTGAAGCCGGCACTGACGACAACGGCCTTTGGACTGAACTGTGTGAACTTGGTTGGCCCGGCATTGCCATCTCCGAAGACTTCGGCGGCCAAGGCTTTGGCCTTGTTGAGCTTGCGATCCTGCTTGAGCAGGCTGGCCGCACACTGCCAGCCGTTCCACTGCTACCGACTGCCACTGCTGCGCTCGCAATCCAAACTGCTGGTAGCGATGAGCAGAAGGAACGCTGGCTTCCAGGCCTTGCCACGGGGGAGATCTCCGGTGCTATCGGCGTTGCTGTCAATGGCCGCTGCGAGGTAGCAGCCTGTGCCCCAACTGCCGCTGTCGCAGTTCTCTTTGATGAGGAGGGCGGCGCCCGGCTTGTTGACCTAGCCGACGCACTTGTTGAGCCTGTGGACACGATTGACCCAACTCGCCGCTATAGCTCCATCGAAGGTCCTGGCGTTGAACTGCCTGGTGATACTGACGCAGCCTTTGACCGCGCGATTAGCGCAATGTCAGCCGAGCTGACCGGTGTTGCCTCACGGGCTACTGAGCTTGCCGTCGCGTATGTGAAGGACCGCAAGCAGTTCGGCACTCCCGTCGGCGCCTACCAAGCCGTTGCCCACATGTGTGCCGGAATGTTGCTTGGCACGGAGAGCTCCCGCTCAGCTTCGTATCACGCTGCCTGGGCTGCTGACGCTGACGAGTCCAAGCTGTCCGAGGCCGCCGCTGTTGCGCATATCGCTTCAGTTGAGGGCGCCCGCGATGTCACCTCAGCTTGCATTCAGGCCCACGGCGGTATTGGCTTCACATGGGAAGCCGACCCACACTGGTTCTACAAGCGTGCTCAGCTGGACGCACAGCTGCTTGGCGGCACCAGCGAGTCTCGCGCACGCTTGGCTGACAGCATTGCCGACCGCGTTGGTGCGGCCGACGAAGCTGACGAAGACTGACCTGACCGTTTAGACAGGTTCGGTGTGAACGACGACGCCGTCGAGTGACGGGTCCAGTTCCTGTGCGCGGGCTTCAACGCGGCTTGCCAGTGCGTGAGCGTCGGCAAGCAGCAAGTCTGCGCTGACGCCAATGGTCAGCATGGCAACAAGTCCACGGCTGGTCCTGCGGAGTTTGATGTCCTGCGGCTGGGTGCCGGCAACCTCAAGCGTGGCTTGGCGTAGGGCAGTGTCAGCAGCTGGCACGTCGCTGGCGTCCACGGCCTCGCCGTCAAACTCGTCGGCCAGCGGCTCAATGTGTGAGTGGACTGCAGAGAGTTCGGGAACGGCGGTGAGGATCGCCTGCTCGGCCCTATCAGCAGCTTCATGGGCGAGCTCTAGGGAGAGGTCGCGGGGGAGTTTGATGTGGAGTGACAACTCCAACCGCTCACCAACACGGACAAGTTCAACGTTGTGAACCTCGCGGATTTCAGGAACGGTCAGGGCCGCGGCACTCGCGCGAGCCCGGGCGCTGGCCCCGTCCTCGTTTGGTTCCACATGCACGACCACGTCACCATCACCAAGGGCTTTCTCCACGGCTTCCTCAACCGCATCGGCCATCGCGTGGCCGGCGGCGAGGCCAGCGTCAGGCTCAACGGCAACAACCACATCCGCAAATGTTCGCCCGCCCGCGCTCCTCATCCGCAGTCGGCGAAGTGCAACACCAGGGCCAAGCTCGGCGATCGCCTCGCGGGCAAGGTCTTCAGCTCCCTCCGGCGTGCTGTCCATCAGGACGGAGATGTTCTGCCGCATCAGCCGGGCTGCGGCGAGGACAACAATGCCGGCGACCACAAGGGCTGCAACCGAGTCAGCGCCAGGAGTGCCCTTTGAGGCAAGGATCAGGCCAATCAACACTGCAATCGAGCCACCCATGTCTGCGGCAAAGTGCACTGCGTTTGCGTGCAGTGCAGCGCTGTGGTGCTTCTCGGCAGTTCGGTGGGAGGCAAATGTCCGGCTGAAGTCCACGACTATCACCACGCCGAGCACGGCGAAGGTCCACCATTGGGTGTTGAGCTCTGGCTGATGCCCACCGGTCAGGCGGCCGATTGCCTCGATGGCGATAACTGCGCTGGCGATGAGGAGGAAGGTGCCTTCGGCCAAAGCTGCAAGGTGCTCTGCCTTGTTGTGCCCGAATGGGTGAGTGTTGTCTGGGGGCTGCTCGCCAACCCTCACGGCAAAGAAGGTCAGCAGCGCCGCAACAAGGTCAGTGGCCGAGTGGGCTGCCTCAGCGAGCAGGCCAAGTGAGCCGGACGCAAGGCCGGCAACAAGCTTCAGCGCAACCAGCGCTGAGGCT
>JAPLCJ010000036.1 GCA_026392255.1 Solirubrobacterales bacterium | reverse complement strand
TGGTGTCTGGCCGGCGGCTTTGAGCTCGCGCTGTGGTGTGACCTGCGAATCTCGACTGAAGAAGCGAAGTTTGGATTCACCGAGCGCCGCTTTGGCGTCCCCCTGATTGATGGCGGCACGCAGCGGCTGCCACGGGTAGTTGGGCTTGGACGCGCGCTGGACCTAATCCTCACGGGGAGGATCATTGACGCGGATGAGGCGAGCTCAATAGGTCTGACAACTGAGACAGTTGCGCCAGGCCAAGCCCTCGCACGAGCACTTGAGCTTGGAGAGGCGATCGCCACCTTCCCATGGGACACGCTGATCGCTGATCGCGAGTCCACACTTGAAGCTCAAGGTGTTCCCCTGGCCGAGGGCCTCCTGATTGAAGGAGCTCGTGCAACACCAACTGTGGCTAGTGGAATGGAGGGCGCAAAACGCTTTTCCTCCGGCGAAGGCCGCCACGGGAGTAGCATCCACCCAAGCGCCGACTAACCGTCGGCCAACATAAGGAATTCTTTGGCGGGGAGGCTGAGGCATGTCCAACTATTTCGTAACCGGTGCAACCGGGTTTATCGGGCGCAGGCTTGTAGAAAAACTGCTGCAACGCGAGGGGACCGTCTACGCCCTAGTGCGGCCTGAGTCCATCGGCAAGATCGACGCCCTCCGCGAGTCGCTCGCCGACGGAGACCGACTGATCCCAATTGAGGGAGACCTAGGGCAGCCGCTGCTTGGCGTCTCAGACGCTGAGGTCAAACAGCTCTCCTCAGAGGTCACAGAGTTCTTCCACCTTGCAGCCGTTTACGACATGACCGCTGATGAAGAAAGAAATCGGATGGCCAATGTTGAGGGCACCCGCCACGCAGTTGAACTGGCCAATGCTCTTGGGGCACGAATGCACCACATCTCGTCCATCGCTGTAGCTGGTGACCACAAGGGCAACTTCCGCGAGGACATGTTCGACGAGGGACAGCCCCTCACCCACCCGTACCACCGGACAAAGTTTGAGGCAGAGAAGATCGTTCGCACTGACTCAACAACACCGTGGCGGGTCTATCGGCCGGCGATTGTTGTTGGCGATTCCCGAACCGGCGAGATGGACAAGATTGACGGTCCGTACTACTTCTTCAAAGCGATCCAGAAGGCCCGCGGTGCAATACCAGCGTGGGTTCCGCTGATTGGGCCTGAGCTGGGCGACACGAACGTTGTCCCGGTTGATTGGGTTGCGGCGAGCATTGACCACATTGCTCACCTCGAAGGAATGGACGGCCGCGCCTTCCATCTGGCCAACCCCAAGCCTCAAGCTTCGGGCGATGTCCTCAACACAATCGCTCGCGCCGCTCACGCTCCGCAGATGGCCATGCGGGTCGACGCCGGCCTACTCGACGCCCTGCCCAAGGGCACCTTCTCTCTCGCGATGCAGCTGCCGGCCCTCAAGGGTGTGCGCAAAGCGATATTGGCCGACATTGGCATTCCAGACCAGGTCCTTAGCTACGTCGGTCTCACCGCACAGTTCGACACGCGCGATTCAGAGATGGCACTTGCTGACGCTGGGATCGAGCTTCCAGCCTTGGATGACTACGCCTGGAAGCTCTGGGACTACTGGGAGCGTCACCTCGATCCTGATCTCTTTAAGGACCGCTCCTTCGAGGGGGCCGTCGCCGGTCGGACAGTTCTAATCACGGGTGCCTCTAGCGGTATCGGACGCGCAGCAGCAATCAAGATTGCAGCGGCCGGTGGTGTTCCTCTTTTGGTCGCCCGCTCACTTGACAAGCTCGAGGAACTCAAAACTGAGATTGAGGCATCAGGTGGCAGCGCGTGGGCCTACAGCGCAGACCTCGCCGAGATTGATTCCGTCGACGACCTCGTCTCACGTGTTCTCGCTGATCACGCCAGCGTTGACTTTCTGATCAACAACGCCGGCCGGTCGATTCGTCGCTCAGTGGCACTCTCCTACGACCGCTTTCACGATTTTGAGCGGACAATTCAACTCAACTACCTCGGGACGATAAAGCTGATCATGGGTCTGCTTCCAGGGATGCGTGAGCGCCGCAGTGGCCACATCGTCAACGTCAGCTCGATCGGCGTGCAGACCGGCCCACCGCGGTTCAGCGCTTATGTAGCGTCGAAGGCTGCCCTCGACGCGTTCACCAGGGTTGTTGCCTCTGAGACCATCAGCGAGGAGGTCACTTTCACGACGATCCACATGCCGCTTGTGCGGACGCCAATGATCGCCCCGACAAAGATCTACGACTCGTTCCCAACCATCTCTCCTGATGAGGCTGCTGACCTAATCTGTGAGGCGATCCGGAGCAAGCCAAAAAACATCAACACCCGACTGGGCACCTTTGGCGAGATCGCATATGCCTTGGCCCCTAAGGCAGTTGATCAGGTCATGAGCGCGGCTTACAAGGTCTTCCCAGACTCAGCAGCATCAAAGGGCGAGAGCGATCCGTCAGAGAAGGCCTCAACGGAACAGATTGCGATGGCCCATCTGATGCGCGGCATCCACTGGTAGGCGATACGGTCGGGGCGTGAGCCCAACGCCATTCAGCATTGCCAGCAGTCTTGAGCCCAGAGGCCAGGACTGCTTCGTCGGAACGATTCCAGCAGGATGGAGCGTCGTTGTCGGTACCCACGGCGGACTGATCGCCGCACTCATGACGCGCGCGGCAGGAATGGTGACTGGCCCAGAGAGGCCGGTCCGCTCGATCACAATTCATTTCGCCCGCCCCGCCAAACCTGGCGAGATCACGATCGAAGCCACACGGGAGCGTGAGGGCAGTCGCATCAGCGCCCTGTCACTGCGAATGAAGCAGGGCGGTGAGACTGTCGCACTGGCCCTTGCTGCGGGAGGCGCCCTGCGTGAATCAATGTCCTTCACAGATCTTCCGATGCCAGACGTTCCCGACCCAGAGAAGATCAAGCAACTTGAGTATCTCCCGGGCGTGATGCCGCAGTTCATGGCCCACGCAGACTTCAGGCCTGTCTGGACCGGCAGTCCAGGCTCCCCCAGCTCGAGTCCAGACGCCACCGTCGGCGGTTGGATGCGGGCACTGGAAGGCGCTCCTCTCGATGCGCCGGGCTGTGCGTTCTTGGCTGACATGTGGTGGCCAGCGGTCTTTGCTGTCAGCGACGGGCCAGTTGGCGCCCCAACAATCGACCTGACCATCCACTTCAGGTCTGAGCTCCCACTCGCAGATTCCGAACCGGACCAATTCACCTTGGGACGGTTCCGCTCACGGCTGGTTGACGGCGGGCATTTCGAGGAGGACGGTGTCCTCTGGTCTAGCTCGGGCAAAGTTCTTGCGCAGAGTCGCCAGCTGGCACTGGTCCTGCCACTTCCACCGGGCGGGCTTGTCGGCGCTAAGCCCTAGCGCTGATCGCCCGCAGAGCTCTCGCCACAGTCACATCGGAAGGCAGTCGGCCCTAGGTAGCCACCCAAGGCCGGGGAGTTGAGTAGCTACTGAGATAAGTCGCTGGTCATCGGTGGCGCTAGTAGCGTCCGCTCCCAACCGAACTCCTAATGCACCACCAGCTCCCACTCCGGTCACTCGCCGGCTAAGCCTCCATCTCCGGACTGTTCGCGCACCGCGCTCCGCTAGAGCTGCCGAGAGCCTTCCTCGAGCTTCCAACAGGCCGGCAGGGTCAAGCCCACGCAAAGCAGCGAGCATGTCCACTGCGGCAGCACGGTCAGATGCAGAAACCAGTTCCAGCGTGACCTCGTTGTCGATCACTTCGCCATCACCGGCCCGACTATCTCCGATCACCTGCCTCAGCTTGGTCGGGAGACGAAAGCCGTGCCTAGTCGAGAGCTTGCTCTCCTTAAAGATCTTGAGCCGTTTGGGAACACCCTTTAGATCGGTCTCCAACGACGCGACAGCGTTGGCATCTAGTTGCGCGTCCAGCCCACCGCCGAAGAGATCCACGATCCCCGTGACTCGATCGTCTAGGCGCATGAACCAGGTAATCCCCGTTCTGCTTGTGCGGCGTCCCAAGGCTCCGCGGAGGGTCGCCTCGAGCTTGCCGCCAACTGGCCCGTTTTCGAGACCGAGCGATCCACCGGCGGTGAATCCGCCTGATACCCAACGCTCATCGGGCTCAGGTGGAGCTTTCGGTGCTCCCGCTAAGACACCGCAGAGCGAGCAGACCTTTACCAAGGCGCTTCTAAGGCGTCCGTCAAGCCTCTGTGAGCCCCCAAAGGCAGTGATGAACCTCTCAGCCGCCTTAGCGCTTGGAAGCACCCAGACGCGCCCAGCGGTCACGGAAGCTCCCCCGTCTATAGCTGCCTCCCCACTCGCTCCCCATCCCCCGAAGCGCATGTGCGCGCCGACGGCAGTTCCAAGACCAGCGCGTGCCCCGTCGGAGAAGGAGACCCTCACCTTTCCATTTGACATTGACTCGACCACCAGACCGAGTTGGGCGGCAAGCCGCACGACTCCCACATCAAGGGAGAACCCCTGATTCCCACTTTTCCGCGCCAACGGGCAGACCTCAAGATCAGCAGGCAAAGATGCGGCATGGATACCCGGGCAGCGCTGCTCTGACATCTCGCAGATGCCTCGCTTGATTGATGCCTCCACGGCCGCGCCTAGGCCCCCGCTCGTTAGGGCCGTTGCTGCACCGAGAACGATGACCACCAGCAGAGCCAAGGCTAGATATTCCGTGGTGCCTTGCCCGGAGTCATCGCGCATCAGTAGAGCATCGCTTAGCGATTGCCACTTTCGGTCTCATTTGCTCAACTTGAAACGGTTCCGCGCGGCAACCGCGCGTCTTTGCCGCTGGCGCAATGGGAAGATGCCAAGTGTGAGCAGCAGCGACACAGCAATCGAGGTCATTGACCTCCACAAGTCCTACGGGGAGACAGAGGCCGTCAGCGGACTCTCCTTTGAGGTACGCCGTGGCGAGGTGTTCGGTCTCCTCGGGCCTAATGGAGCCGGGAAGACAACGACAGTCGAGATCCTCGAGGGCTACCGCTCTCGCACCAGTGGCACAGTGACAGTTCTCGGTCTGGACCCCGAAGGTCGACCGCGCGACCTCCGGGAGCGTGTTGGGATTGTTCTCCAGAACAGCGCTCTCTATGCAAACCTCACCGTCCGGGAGGCTCTCTCCCACTTCGCCAGTCTTTACCCGGCTCCGCGCAACGTTGATGAGACCATCGCTCTGGTGGGACTCGAGGGCAAAGAGGACGGACGTAGCCGCACCCTGTCCGGAGGCCAGCGGCGGCGCCTCGATTTAGCTTTAGCGCTGATTGGCGACCCGGATCTTGTCTTCCTTGACGAGCCCACAACCGGGTTTGACCCTCAAGCCCGCCGCGCTGCCTGGGAGACAATCCGCTCACTCCGTGCGCTCGGCACGACGATTGTCCTCACGACCCACTACCTCGACGAGGCCCAGGAGTTGGCGGACCGCGTCGCCATCATCAAGGACGGCCGTGTCGTGGCCGAGGGAACGCCTCAGGACATCGGCGGGGCAACAGCCCATCAGGCGCGCGTGAGCTGGACTGACGAATACGGGGCTAAGCAGGAGATCGAAACCGATATGCCGACCAAGCTCCTGCACGAGATCACAGGTACTGCACTAGCTGCCGGGCGTGAGCTCACTAGCCTGAAGGTCAGCCGGCCAAGTCTTGAAGACATCTATTTGGACCTCACCATGGAGGAGCCTGGTGATGAGTAGCTCCAGCCATCAGCAAGCATCTCATCGCCGTTCTGCTGCCACCTTGGCTTGGCGGCAGTACCGCTTGGAGCGCAAGCTTTTTTGGCGCAATCCATCGGCAGCATTTTTCAACCTGATGCTCCCGCTCCTCCTGCTCCTGCTCTTCGGTGCCGTTTTCGCCGGGAACAAGAAGTACGTGGATGTAATCGTTCCGGGCATCGCAGGTATGGGAGTTATGGCCTCAACCTTCTCAGCCCTTGCCTTCAACCTGACCTTCCTGCGCGAGCAGGGTGTCCTCAAGCGTGTGCGCGGAACACCTATGCCACCGGCTTCCTATCTCTCAGGCTTGCTGGCAAACGCAGTCACCAATGCGGTCATTCAGATCACCGTGGTGATTCTCGTTGCACGGTTCGGCTTCGGCGTGGGCTGGCCGAAGAACTGGATTGAGCTCGGGATATTCCTTGCTGTTGGTGTGACGACCTTCGGAGCTCTAGGCGTTGCGTTCTCGCACGCAATACCCAACTTCGATGCGGCACCGGCTTATGTCAATGCGATCTTCCTGCCGGTGATCTTCATCAGCGGGGTCTTCTATGACACTCAGACCGCTCCCGCCTTCCTCAAGGAGATCGCGCAGATCCTCCCCCTCACACACCTGATTGATGGCCTATCTGCAGCAATGGTCAGTGGCAAGGCCGTTAGTACCCAGTTGGGCTCACTTGCGGTCCTGCTGGCGTGGGGCGCCGTCGGCGGAGTGCTAGCCGTCCGTGGCTTCTCCTGGGACGAACGCGGGAATTAGAAGTTCAGAAGATCCAGTTCGCGGGCACATCACCCGTGATCTGAACCGGCACTGCTGCCAACGGCCCAACCTCATACTCGTCTCGCAAGACTGAGCCGACAACACAGTCGTACCAATCATCGCCGTGGCGATGGAATCGACGCAGAGTGCCTTCCTCGGTGAATCCAACCTTCCCTAGGGCGCCACGGGATCTCTCATTAGTGACAGCGGCATAGACGCTGAGTCGCTCGATCCCCATTGCGTTGAACGCCAACGCGGCCATCATCGCCTTCAGCTCAGTGTTGACCCCAGTTCCCCATTCTGGCTTTGTTAGCCATGTGCCGATCACCACGCTCCGATCGCGGGCCCGTGGTTCAGTGAACGCAGTGACCCCAAGTACCACGTCGCCGCGAGTGACCAGAAAGCCAAGTTCCTCTCCAGCATCAACCTGGTGTCGCATTCCTTGAATGAACCGTTCCGCCTGACCTAACTCGGTGTAGGGACCCCAAGAGAGGTAGCGCGTTGTTTCCAGATCACTCCCAATCGCGAACAGCTGAGGTGCGTCGCTTTGCTGCGCGAAACGGAGAGTCAGGTTTGGGCCTTGGATCATGAGGGGCTCAGACATACACTGATCCTATGGCCGAGGCCTGATCTTGCGAGAGCTTGGGCGAAAAAACCAAGACGGGCTGCGTGCCAAGTTCCTTCCCCTCAGTCGAGATCTGCGCAATGCTTACGCGATGACCACTGCCCGGGACTGGCTACGCCACAACAGTTTTCACCACGCTGAGTTCCCTGCGCAGCGGATCGCTTTACGGAGAGAGGGTTCAATCAGCGTCTGCTTGCCCGCACGCAACGAGGAACGGACCATCGGCCCCATCGTCGCCGCATTGATGCCACTGGTTGAACGCGGCACGATCGACCAGGTAGTAGTCGTAGACGAATCAACTGACGGGACTGCTGAGATCGCCGAGCGCCTTGGCGCTGAGGTACACACACAGTCAAGCCTGATGCCCGAGTACGGCCCGGTCCTAGGCAAGGGTGATGCAATGTGGCGGGCACTGAGCGTTGTAACTGGCGACATCATCTGTTTCCTTGACGCGGACTCAGAGAACTTCACCGAGCACTTCGCCTGTGGGTTGATCGGGCCACTGGTCGAGCACGATCACATCTCCTTCGTGAAGGGGTTCTACCGCCGCCCCTTCCGCCAAGCCGGAGTGACCCTCCCAGAGGGAGGTGGCCGGGTGACTGAGCTAATGGCACGACCGCTGCTCAACCTCTTTTATCCGGACTTGGCTGGGGTACGCCAACCCCTGGCCGGCGAGATCGCGGTACGTCGGGACGTGATTGAGAAGATGCCAATGCTGACCGGTTACGGAGTTGACATCTCGCTGCTGATTGACGCTTACCGCTACGGGGGCCTTGAGTCGATCGCTCAGGTTGACCTTGATACAAGACAGAACGATCATCAACAGCTCGGCGACCTTGGGCCGATGTCATTCGCCGTACTGCGGGCCGTGGCTAGTCGCCTTCAGATGGACGGGCGTCTGGACGAAGTCGGGCCCACCACCTTTCTCGCCGCCCAAGGCACCGCAATGTCACAGCTGGACATCAGCCACGCCGAGCGGCCAGCGTTCGCCTCAGTTACTGCTGGCTGATCAGTGAGTGCATTTCCAGCCGCGAATCTTCCGGCGTGCGACCGCCGGTGGAAGCACACGGAGCTTGGCGTGACTAACCGTGCTCCCGCCCCCTCTAGTGGCTGGTGCTGGCCGATAGACATCAATGTGCCGACCCTTGATCGCCCCACCGGTGTCCTGAGCGCAGAACCAATTGCGGCGGTAAGGAATCTTCACCGCGCTCCCAAAGCTAATGACCTTAGGGTCAACGGCGATCGACCCCCAAGCTTTCAGCGGGCGGGATGGGCCCATCCCGAAACGGACGTACTTGGGCGGCACCCAGATAACACCCTTACCTCTGGACCAGCCTCCGGCGGAGAGCCTAAAGGTCACCTTCCGCTCACCCGCAGGGGCTTTGGTCCACCAAAAGCCCTCGTTTAGCCAGAAGGGTGGCCAGACTGCCAGTCCTTGGCTACCGCCCATCCAGTGTCCGCCGCTTACCCAGTGCACGTGGTCACCGTTCTCGGCTGTCCCATCGCCCTCCATGGCAACTCCACTGGACGAGTAGAGCCAATCAATCCTGTGTCGCCCCGTCAATCCTGGCGCCTTGATCTTGACACCCTTAAACCAACGCTCTGGGGACGACCAGTACTGGGTGATCAGAACACCGGTCAGGTCCTGTTCCGTCTTGATGGGAAAGCGCGGGACCGGCTTCTTCGGCTTCGGTTTAGGCTTGGGCTTGACCGGTGTGGTCGTCGTTGTCCCGGGCTGAGCACCGCCAGAGCTGTCGGCCAAGGCGACCGTGTTGCTCGCAGCAAACGCACAAGCCGCAAGGGCCGTGACCACTGCAGCAGTTGTCCGTTTGTTAGTCATCTTCATCCGTAGGTGATTTTGAGTCCCAATAGCGTTTCGACACTGACGACGCGATACCCCCTGCGCGAGAGGGTAGAAAGAATCGTTTCAGTGGCTGCGACGCTCTGTGACCGTTCGCCACCGGCATCATGCATCAGGATGATCGACCCGGGGCGAACTTGCGCCAGGACCCGGCTGGAAATCGCTCCCGCTCCGGGCCGCGCCCAGTCTGTTGGGTCTACATCCCACTGGATTGTCAGCATCGATTGGGCTCTCGCGATCCCCACTAGCGAGCTTGAGATAGCGCCATACGGGGCTCGGAACACGCATGGAGTGAACCCAGCCTGCGAGGCAATCCGCGCCTTTGTCCGACTCAGCTCAGAGGACGCGAATGAGCCTCCACCCGACAGCACCGAATGGGACCACGAGTGATTGCCAATCATGTGCCCTTGAGCAAGGATCTGTTTCTGAAGGGCCGAGCGGCCCGACATCTGGTTCCCAACTTGGAAGAAGGTTGCGTGGGCACCGTGGCGTTTAAGGATGGTAAGCATCTGCGGCGTGTACGGCGATGGACCATCATCAAACGAGATTGCCACGACTCGGTGCGCACGACTTGAATTTGATCTGACAGAAGCGCCAGTGGCAACGCACCCAGTCGGGATCGCTTTGACATAGCGAGCAGTCGCTGGCCTCCCGGGAAAACGGTCTGGACACCCCGGTGCGGTGCAATCTCCAGTATCAACCCAGACACTCGACGCCTGCCAGCGGAACTTGCCGATTCCGAGCCCTGCACCAGTGGCAGGAACTGTGGCAACAAGCCTGTTTGAAGCTGGCCGGCTGATCGAGACCCCTGACACCACCCTCGCTCCCGAAGGATCTCCCGCACCACTCAGGCTCTCTTTGACGATCCTTGGCTTTCCACCAACGGCCTTGAGGCAAAGCCTGCGCACCGCGACGCCCGTGCCAGTCCTAAACAGCTCCACGCAGAGTGAACGCCCGTCCAAAGCGGAGATGCTCGCTGCTGAGATAGTGCCGGAGGTGCGCAGCGACAGCACGAAGTCGAGGCCCTTCTGAGTCACCGTCGCAGCCTGAAGATCAAGGGGGCCCGGCACCACGGCGGCGGCCTTGGCGCTGCTCCCATCGCGGGACCGGTCAGTTGAGGCAGCTGCCGGAGCAGTCAGCGAAACCGCAGAGGCAATCAGAAGGGCTGCTGAACCTAGGCCTCTAAGAGTGATTTGCGTGCGGTTGAAGGTGTAGCTCATTGATAATCACTCTCAACCCTAGTGAGGGACAACCCCGGAAACGGAACTGGGACGGGGCAACACGCCCCGTCCCTTAAATCCGTCTGTCTAGCGGAGTCGCATGCCGCTGATGGCACGCGAAATGACAACTCGCTGGATCTCTGAGGTTCCCTCAAAGATCATGTAGATCTTGGCATCGCGATGCCAACGTTCGACTGGGTACTCGCGGGTGTAACCGTTGCCACCAAGAATCTGGATGGCACGCTCAGTTGCCTTGACGGCAACTTCGCCGGCCTTGGCCTTACTCATTGAGCCTTCGGCGCGCTTGAACTCGACACCGGTGCGACCCATCCATGCTGCACGCCAAACGAGGAGTCGTGCTGCGTCAATCTCCATCGCCATATCAGCGAGGTCGAATGCGATCGATTGGTTGTCAATGATTGGACGACCGAACTGCTCGCGGGTCTTGGCGTACTCAAGTGAGTACTCATAGGCTGCGCGAGCGATACCGAGGGCCTGAGCACCAACGGTCGGGCGAGTAGCCTCGAACGTCTGCATTGAGGCCTGACCCTTGCTCTTCTTGCCTTCACGGACACGGGCAAGTCGCTCGTCGAGCTTCTCCTTTCCACCGAGCAGGCAATCGCCTGGGATCCGGCAGTCGTCAAGGTGAACATCGGCGGTGTGTGATGCGCGGATGCCGTGCTTCTTGACCTTGGCACCCTGCTCGCAGCCCTTGGTTCCCGGAGGAATGATGAACGCTGCATGGCCACGTGAGCCGAGCTCCTTGTCAACAGTCGCGGTCACGACGTGGACATTGGCGATACCACCATTGGTAGCCCATGACTTCTGACCGTTGAGGACCCACTCGTTGGTGGCCTCGTCGTACTTAGCGGTCGTCCGCTGAGCCGAAACGTCTGAACCGGCCTCTGGCTCTGAAGCACAGAAGGCTGCGATCTTGACGTCATCAGCTGTGCCGTAGCACTGGGGGATCCACTCGCCAATCTGCTCGCCGGTGCCCTGTCCGACAATCGCGGCGACGGCAAGGCCGGTGCCCATGATTGACATGCCGATGCCAGCGTCGCCCCAGAAGAGCTCCTCGTTGACAATCGGAAGCGAGAGTCCTGTCTCGTCCCCAAAGAACTGTGCCATGGCGTCAAAGCCATACAGACCGATCTTGGCTGCTTCCTGGACGATCTCCCATGGGAACTCTTCGCGCTCATCCCATTCGTGGGCTGCGGGGCGCATAACGCCCTCGGCAAAGCCGTGGACCCAATCCTTGACTTCCTTCTGCTCGTCGCTGAGTTCAAGCGAGAACTTGACTGGAGCCGGTGCTGGAGTCTCTTCGGCTGTTGGTTCAGGTGCTGTTGTGGCCATGGGCGGTGATTCCTTTCAGTCTGAAAACTGTTCGGTCGCGAACATTGACTCGCGAGTCAACGAAATGCTACACCACGTCACGACGGGATGACGCAGTGGCACAACTAGCCGCCACCACACCATCAGTCAGGCCCAGCTAGACGGCCGGACCGTCAGGTCCGAAAGCGCCCCATCCGTCAACGAATACATCAAGGATCAGCTCGCCACCCGGTGCCGCGCGGTAGCCCGAGAGGTCGGTTATCCCGGCCTCGGCGAGAACCTCGTCGTCAATGAATGTGTTGCCAGTGCATGAGGCAGGGTCACGGGCAAGAATCACCGCAGCGGAGTCGGCAATGATCCCCGGCGTCCGGGCACGGTTCATGGCCTCATCCCCACCGAGGAGGTTCTGGACTGCTGCCGTCGCGATGATCGTGCGGGGCCAGAGGCAGTTCGCTGCTACTCCGTTAGCTGCCTCTGTTGCACCGAAGCCGAGTGTCAGCATCGACATGCCGAACTTCGAGAGCGTGTAAGGAGCATGAGTGGCAAGCCACTTCGGATCTGAGTCCAGCGGCGGGCTCAACGAGAGGATATGAGCCCGGTCTGAATTGCGCAGGTGCGGGAGACACGCTTGGCTGACAGCAAAGGCGCCGCGGGCGTTGATGTTGAGCATCAGGTCGAAACGCTTGATTGGCAACTCGCCTGGTGCTGAGAGGTTGATGGCCGAGGCATTGTTGATGCAGATGTCAATACCGCCGAACTGAGCCACGGTCTTCTCCACCGCTGAGGCAACAGAGTCCTCGTCGCGAATGTCGCCAAGAATCGGAAGAGCGTTGCCACCAGCGGCCTCAATCGACGCTGCTGCGGTGTGAATCGTGCCTGGGAGCCGTGGGTCAGGAGTGTCTGTCTTGGCTATAAAGGCGATGTTGGCGCCTTCTGAAGCAAGCTTCTCTGCGATAGCAAGACCGATGCCTCTGCTGCCGCCCGACATAAAGACTGTTCTGCCCTCAAATTCGCCCACGATTCTCTCCTCCGGTCTGTGTCGTCAACGCGGCATTCCGCGATCTGCCCGAGCATACGCGGGCTGCCACCCCCTCCGCCTTGCGGCTTTACCAACCTTCCGTAAGCAATGCTACCCAGCGTCAACTCGTGGCGTGAGGAGAGCGACTATGTGCCAGAATGCTCGCACAGAAGAGTTCCACGCGACTTGGGGGAGGCAGCGTCATGGGATCAAGAGGCAGACCAGCAGCAGTTGCTGGATTGGTAGCAGCCGGACTTCTGGCGGCAGCGCCCGTTCAGGCATCCACGCCGACACTCCTCAGCGGCGGTCTCAACACCGCGACTTCATCCCTCGGACTCTGGCTCAAGGTTGGAACGAAGACCTACAAGGCCGGCTCCACTGTGAGCTCAAGTACAGCCGGCGACGGTACGAAGACGATCACCTTCTCCACCTCAGATCCAGCTAAGAGGAAGATCAGCGTCACCCTAGGAGCAGGATCCGGTGGGATACGCGCCCTGTCGGCCGTGTCCACAGGCGGACCCGGTGCGCCCGACTCAATCGGAATTGACTTCAAGGCCATCAAGAACGAACGCTGGTTCGGCTTCGGCGAGCGGGCAGACATGGTCTCCCGCGGTGGTTCGGCCGGCGCTTCCACCGTCGAAAACTACGTCTCCGACGGCCCATGGCAGCCAAACGAGTGGCGTGGAATCGGCGCAACCCTTCCCCCGGGTGGTTCCCGCGGCCGGATGGACTCCACCTACTACCCAGTCCCGTGGACCCTCTCCACTAGGGGCTACGGAGTCCTGATTGATCGCAATGACACCAGCCACTTCACATTCGGTGGTAAGACGGCGAAGACTTGGTCTGTTGACGTTGCCGGTGGAACACTTGCTCTCCGCGTCTTCGCTGGCGGCTCACCAGCACAGACCCTCGCGCTCTACACCCAAACAACCGGACGCCAGCCCGCCGCTGCTGCACCGTGGTATTTCGGCCCTTGGTTCCAAGCCCCCAGCGACCCCGCGACACAGATAGAGACACTCAAATCTGCCGGCTCACCCACATCAGTCTCAATGACCTACAGCCATTACCTCCCCTGTGGATCGGATCGAGGCAATGAGCAAGCAATGATCAACCGGGCCAACCTCTGGCACGACGCAGGAATGGCCGTAACGACCTACTTCAACCCAATGGTCTGTAACTCGTACAGCGAAGCATTCAACCCTGCCTCAGCAGCTGGCGCACTAGCTAAGACCAGCTCGGGAGCCCCTTACGTCTATCGTTATGTGGCATCCCAGACTTTCCATGTTGGGCAGTACGACTTCAGCAATCCGGTCGGCGTAACTCAGTTTCAGAGCCTCCTGCAGCGCGCGGTCGATCACGGCTACGACGGGTGGATGGAGGACTTTGGCGAGTACACACCCCTTGACTCAGTCTCCTCCGACGGTACCCCACCGGGCCAGATGCACAACCTCTACCCACGCCTCTACCACAAGGCTGCCTCCGACTTTGCCGCAACAGTCAACCGACCACTTGCCCGCTTCCAGCGTTCGGGCTGGTCGGGAACAGCCCAATACGCACAAGTTGTCTGGGGCGGCGACCCAAGCACCGACTGGGGCTTTGACGGACTCTCATCCGTCGTTAAGAGCGGCATCGGCATGGGTCTCTCAGGGGTCAGCCTCTGGGGTTCGGACATCGGCGGGTACTTCTCGCTCTCAAGCTCGGTCGCACTTCTCTCAGAGGAGCTATTGAAGCGCTGGGTGGAGGTGGGCTTCGCCTCCGGGGTCATGCGCAACGAAACCGACGGAGTAACCGCCAGCTACATTCCACGACCGCAGGTAACAGGCACCGAGGTGCTTCCGATCTGGACGAAGTACTCCAAGCTGCGCACGCAGATGTACCCGTACCTCGCTGCAGCCCAGAAGCAATACGACGCGACCGGCATGCCGATGATGCGGGCACTGATGCTGAACTGGCCTACAGACGCTAAGGCAGTCGCGGCTGACGACGAATATCAGTTCGGTCCAGACCTTCTGGTCGCCCCCGTGCTGGCAGCGGGCGCAACAACCCGGAAGGCATACCTTCCAGCAGGCTCATGGGTTGACCTGTGGCGCTCCGCTCAAATGAACCCATCAACTGGGGCCTTGGAGCCAACCGGGTCAACTGTTCTCACGGGCGGTGCCGAGCACACCGTGGCCGCTCCAATCGACCAGATTCCACTCTTTGTCAAGGCCGGGGCTGCGATCCCACTGATCAGCCCCGACGTATGGACTCTGAGCAACTACGGCACAGGCGTGGTTCATCTCTCAGATCGCCAAGACCAACGCCGAATTGTGGCCTTCCCCCGCGGCACTTGGACTGGGGCACTCGGGCCAGGGGAAACCCTCAGCTCCACTGAGGGAACGAACACCTGGGCACTCGCGATTGGTGGCTCAGCCACGCGCAGCTACTCAATCGAAGCGGCTCTCGGGACGCTGAATAAGCCGTTCATCCCGTGTGCCGTGAAGCTCGGGGCTGCCACGCTTCCGACCAGCGCCTGGAGCTACAACGCCACATCCAAGGTGCTGAAGGTATCCGCGACGACTAGGACCGGAACCGTCACAGCCAAGAGCAGCTGCACCTAGCCAATAGCCCAACCTGACCTGCCACCTTGTCTGGGGGTCAGGCTGGTGCGGCGAGGGTGGGGTAGTCGGTGTACCCCTCTGCTCCGCCGCCGTAGAACGTCTTGGCGTCGGCCTCGGTCAACTCAGCGCCAACGCGAATGCGCTCGACAAGATCAGGGTTGGAGATAAAGCGGCGGCCGTAGCAGTAGAGATCGGCGCTGCCATCCGCAAGCAGCTTGTCTGCCTCGGCTGGGTCCCAGTCAGTGAAGAAGTTTGAGTTGGCGATCAGCGTCCCGGACCAATGCTCACGCACAAGCTCCAGAGCCGACCAGCCAGTGTCTGGTGGGGATTCCATCGCGTGCACATAGGCAAGGCCCAACTCGCCCAGCTGCTCCAGCAGGACGGGGTAAGTATTGAGAGCGTCGGTCTCCGAGATGCTGTTGACATTTTGCCCTGGGCTGATTCGGATTCCAACCCGCTCAGCGCCAATCCGATCGGCGACTAGCTTGGCTGTCTCGACTACAAACCGGACGCGGCCATCCACGTCACCGCCATAGCCATCGTCCCTGACGTTTGTCACATCTGAAAGGAACTCATGGAGCAGATACCCGTTGGCCGAGTGGAGCTCGATGCCATCAAAGCCTGCCTCAATGGCATTGGCAGAGGCAGTCGCGTAGTGCTCCTGCACCTCAAGAATCTCGTCGGTCTCTATGGCCCTTGGCATCGGCAGGGGAAGCTTTTCGCCCTCGATGCGCGCAAGCCCCTCTGGCTGAATAGCACTTGGAGCAACCGGAGTCAGGCCCCCCGGGATAATGCGTGGGTGGCTTATCCTGCCGCCGTGCATGACCTGCACGAAGATCAAGCCTCCCGCAGCATGCACTGCGTCAGTAACGAGTCGCCAGCCCTCAATCTGCTCAGGCGTCTCAAGCCCTGGCTGGCCGGGATATGACTTTCCCGAGTGATGAGGGAATGTTCCCTCCGCGACTATCAGGCCGGCCGACGCCCGTTGGGCGTAGTACTCGGCGTTCATCGGTCCCATTACCCCGTCCGCTGAAGCGCGCATACGAGTCAGGGGAGCCATCACAACGCTGTTTGGAAGATCCAACTGGCCAACGCGATTGGGCTCTAGAAGATGATCAAACATTGACGAGGAACTTAGCGCCCCCGCGACTTGGGCGCGCGACCCTCAGCTCTCGCTACAGGCCAGGCCGTAGAATTCAACAATGACCAACGATTCCCAGCGTAACCTTCGGCATGCCCTGCTAAGTCTGCACGGGCAGCTCCTATCCGCTCAGGTTGTGGAGATGGAGAAAGCCACCGGCCACACCATGAACCCCAACGAGCAGCTCGCAGCTGCACTTGGTGACCCCCGGTTTGCGTGGCTCAGGTCCCTATCTGGCCTGATGGCGACAATTGATGCCGAGGCAGCAAACCCTGACAAGACTGACCCTACGCAGCCGCCAGCACTCGAGCGCCTCCAAGCCCTGCTCAACCCACCGGACCCAAAGACTGAGTTCGGGAAGCGCTACCTCCGTGAGTTACAGGTCAATCCATCGGCTGTGCTGGCCCATCGCGATGCCACAGCGCTGCTGGACTCTCTGGACTGACCAACTTGTCACTGAGTCCAGTCTTAAACTGAGATCATGGATTCCCGGCAGCCACTTGACGCACTGATCATTGGTGCCGGGTTTGGCGGCATCGCGGCTGCTATCCAGTTACGTGAACACGGTTTCTCACAGATAGAGATCGTCGACTCAGCGCCGGGTCCCGGCGGCACGTGGCTACACAACAACTATCCAGGCGCTGCGTGCGATGTTCCCAGCCACCTCTATTCATTCTCCTTCGACCAGCGCAAGGACTGGAAGCGGCTCTGTCCAACTCAGCCCGAGATCCTCGGCTACATCAAGGCCGTAGTTCACAGCCACGGACTTGACTCAGCCATCACCCCAAACACAAAGGTAGAGAGCTGCCACTGGAGCGACACGGACCTAGTTTGGGAGATCCAGGCGTCCACCGGCCGGCTAATACGCGCCAAAGCGGTTGTAGTTGCCACCGGCCAGCTCCACCAGCCAGCCTTCCCAGACATCCCCGGAATGGACGAGTACGCTGGCGAGCTGTACCACTCCGCCCAGTGGGATCAGTCGGTTGATCTGACCGGCAAGCGAGTCGCAGTGATCGGAACGGGCGCCAGTGCAGTGCAGTTTGTCCCCGAGCTGGCCGAGGTGGCTGGACAGTTGGATGTCTACCAGCGGACGGGGAACTGGTTTATGCCGCGCCGTAACCGCACCTACCCGAGGGCACTCGCG
>JAPLCJ010000054.1 GCA_026392255.1 Solirubrobacterales bacterium | reverse complement strand
CTCTCTGGGCGCTGGAGCGATGGCGTTCAAATGGATCTTCCACTTCCCTGGCGCCGACCCGGGGCTGGTGCTGCTCTCCTTCATCTTCCTGGTTGCGCTGGGTGTGGATTACAACATCTTCCTGATGGCAAGAACCCGGGAGGAAACTCAGACCCACGGCACCTCAGAAGGGATGCTGCGTGGACTCTCCGTCACAGGTTCAGTGATCACCTCTGCCGGCATCGTCCTGGCGGGCACCTTCGCCATTCTCGGTGTTCTCCCCCTGATCGCCCTGACAGAGATCGGCTTTGTGATCGCATTCGGTGTCCTGCTCGACACCTTCATAGTGCGATCAATTCTCGTTCCCGCACTCGTCTTTGACATCGGGAAAAAGGTCTGGTGGCCGTCTGCTCTCGCGAAGGACTCCAAGCAAGACGCTGATAGCTTGAAGCCCTGAGCATGATCGAGGTCAACAACCTTCAGAAGACGTTCGGCAAGGGCGACGAGGCCGTCCACGCCGTGCGCGGAGTTGACTTCCAAGTTGACGAGGGTCAGATCTTCGGCCTCCTCGGAGCCAACGGCGCAGGCAAGTCAACCTGTGTTCTGATGCTCGCAACACTGCTTGCCCCAACCGGCGGCAGCGCACGAGTCAACGGCTTTGATGTCCTCGAGCAGCCCAACGAGGTCCGTCAATCATTCGGCGCTGCCCTTCAGGAAACAGGTTTGGACCCACTGCAGAAAGGTGTTGAGCTGCTTGAGCTCCACGGCCGTCTTTACGGATACGACAAAGCGACCGCGAAGGCGCGGGCGGCGGACCTGCTCGAGACCGTCGGGCTCAGCAGCGACGGCGGCCGGCGCATCGGCACCTACTCGGGAGGAATGCGCCGCAGGCTTGACCTCGCCGCCGCCCTGATCCACCACCCGCGCATCCTCTTCCTTGACGAGCCGACAACAGGCTTGGACCCCGCCTCTCGCAGGGCAATCTGGGAAGAGGTCTCAAAGCTGAAATCAGAGGGGGTCACGGTGCTACTCACCACCCAGTACCTGGAGGAGGCCGACCAACTCGCAGATCATGTGGCGATCATGGCCGACGGAGTGATCGCTGCGACTGGCACTCCGGATGACCTGAAGGCCGGAATGGGTGCCGACGTTGTTGATGTGGATCTCGCCGATGAAGCGGAGGCCATCCGCGCAGCTGCAGCGGTGGGCTCAGAGGCCAAGGTGGTTGGTAATGAGATCCGGATCAGTGCAACCGACGGTCCTGCGGTTCTGGCCCGAGTGATGAACCAACTGCGGGAGGCTGGAATTGAGCCCAAGGGCGTATCCCTCACGCAGCCCACACTTGACGATGTCTTCCTCAACCTCACAGATGGAGGCTCGGACCATGAGTGACCACACCGTCGCGCCTACCAAACCAGCAAGCCAGGCAACCCAGATCCGCCTGCTCACGATAAGAATGCTGCGCAAGGTCATGCGGGAGCCGGCCGTGACGATTCCCAACCTTGCGATCAGCGTGTTCTTCCTCTTCACCTACAACGGCGCCTTCGGGAGCTCAGGGGTGACTTCATTCCCTGGTGTCGGGGGTAATTACCTCAACTTCATTCTCCCCGTGACCGTCCTGTTTTCATCAATCAGCGGTGGAGCTGCGGGCCTGACACTTGTCGCAGACCTTGAGACCGGCTACTTCCGGCGGCAGCTCTCAATGCCGCTCTCCCGGGCCTCGATTGTGCTTGCCGCAATTCTGCTCGGCGCAATTCAGGTCCTTGTTCAGGCAACACTGATTCTCTGCCTTGGACTCCTGATGGGTGCCGACCCAGCCGCAGGTGTCGGCGGCGCGCTCGCCCTGCTCGGTTTCGCACTCTTGTGGGGAATGGGCTTCGCCGGCTACTCAGTTGCCACAGGCTTGAAGACCGGTAACGCACAGGCCGCTCAGGCTGCGACCTTCATCTTCTTCCCTTTGATGTTCCTCGCCCCAGTCTTCCTGCCGATGGAGCAGCTCGCCGGTTGGATTCAGGCCATTGCGAAGGTCAACCCCACGACCTACATGCTTGAGGCAATGCGCTCAGTGATGATCCAAGGCTGGGTGGCGTCCTCGCTGATCAAGGGACTGGTCGCCGCTGGGATCTTCGCGACCATCACTCTCACCGCCGCAGTGCGGGTCGCCCGCAGTAAAACCTCGCGCGCTTGACCTACAGGACCGGCAGGTAGCGGTCCAACTCCCACTGGGTGACCTGCACCCGGTAGTCGTCCCACTCACGGCGTTTGATGTCAATGAAGCGGTCGAAGGCATGTTCACCAAGAGCCCGCAAGACAAGCTCTGACTCAGCAGTTATCTCAACTGCCTCTCCAAGAGTCTCGGGCAGCTGTTCAATCCCAAGCCTGCGCCGCTCTTCAGTGCTGAGGTGGTAGAGGTTCTGGTCCATTGGCTCGGGCAGCTCATAGCCGTGCTCAATGCCGTCAAGCCCTGCGTGGAGCAGAACAGCGAAGGTCAGATACGGGTTGCAGGCTGGGTCAGGGCAACGCAGCTCCATCCGGGTGGATTCTTCCTTGCCAGCGTGCGCCATTGGGACACGAACGAGGGCTGAACGATTGCGTCGCGACCAAGCCACGTAGACGGGTGCCTCGTAGCCTGGAACCAGTCGCTTGTAGGAATTCACCCATTGGGCGAAAACCGAGCTCATTTCGCGCGCATGGCGCAGCTGGCCGGCGATGAACGCCTTTCCGGTGTCGGAGAGCAAGTATTGGTCGTCTGGGTTGAAGAACGCGTTCTTCCCTCCGCTAAACAGCGACTGGTGCGTATGCATGCCGGAACCGTTCTGCCCGAACAGTGGCTTAGGCATGAATGTTGCATGGTGGCCGTACTTCATTGCGTACTCCTTGACCGTAATCCGATAGGTCATGCAGTCATCGGCCATCTTCAAGGCGTCTGCGTAGCGCATGTCGATCTCGTGCTGGGAGGGCCCAACCTCATGGTGGGAGTACTCGACGCGAATCCCAAGCTGCTCAAGTGCTAGGACTGTCTCGCGCCGCAGGTCCGACCCGGCATCGAGTGTCGTGAGATCAAAGTAGCCGCCCTCGTCAAGCACCTCAGTGCCCTTGCTGTCCTTGAAGTAGAAGTACTCCAGCTCGGGACCAACGAAGAAGTTCTCAAAGCCCATCGAGTTGGCGCGCTCAACAGCACGCCGCAGGATGTAGCGCGGGTCGCCCTCGTATGGCGTTCCCTCCGGTGTGAGGACATCACAGAACATCCGGGCCACGCCATCGTCCTGAGGACGCCAGGGCAACAGGGCAAATGTGGTCGGGTCGGGCATGGCGATCATGTCCGATTCCTCAATCGCGTTGAACCCCGTAATCGACGAGCCGTCAAAGCCCATCCCGCCCTCGAAGGCGTCACGGAGTTCGTCCCTGCCAATCGAGAAGGACTTCAGACGCCCAAGAATGTCTGTGAACCACAGACGGATGAAGCGAACCTGCCGTTCTTCAACGAACGCAAGGATCTCCTCTGGAGTGCGGGGCATCTGCTCAGCCATCGAGCCTGAGGGTATCGGGGTTTCAGTCCGCCGGGTGGGCAAGCCAGCGACGTGCCCAAGCACCAATGGCATCAAGCGCGGGTGTTAGCTCCCGTGCCATCTCTGTCAGCGAGTAGAGCTGACTGGACTGCCTGCTTGGACATGGCGTCCGCACAATCAGCCCTCGCTCCTCAAGTTCCTTGATTCGAGCGGCAAGCAAGCGGTCAGAGAGATCGGGAACAGCAGCAGAGATCTCACAGAACCTCATCGGCCGTTCGAGCAGAACGCTGATGATTGCCCCCGTCCAGCGCCGCCCCACAAGCTCAACAGCCTCCTGATAAACCGTGCAGCACACCACGTCCTCCGCCGCTTTAGCGGTGTGGTCTGTTGCGAGGGTTGTCTTGGCTGCTGTCTGCATCACGTTCTAGTCCGGGGGAGGACTGTCAAGAGCATAGTCCGCAAACCTCGAACTTCAAACCGTTGAAATCCCGCATGGCCTCACGCTTGGCCGCTGGTAGCAGCCGCTATCACCATCACCACTGCCAGAAACACAGCCCAACGAGCAAGCACTGCCGGCTCCCCGCTTGCTTTGCCAGCCGACGGTCTGCTGCTCTGGGCTCTACGAGCATTTAGATAGACGACAGAGTCGCGCTCCCTTTGGACATCCTCAACTGAGCGCAGGGGCCGCAGGTCAGTCGCGCGCTCATCGTCGCGAGAGCTGACCACATGGGCCGATGCCGACACCCGAGAAGAGTTGCTCCGCGCCATCGGGGAGCCATACTTGCCTCCAAGCCGGACGGAATCCGGCTAAGAGCGGGGTTCTTCAGCCTTCCGGTCAGCCCACGGAATCCGTTCAAGGTGCTCATCAGGGATCACGTCGCCACTGATCACAGAGATCCCGTAAGTCCCCTCACGAAGTCGGAACTCCGCGGCCTGAATGGCTGCCAGTTCGGTACGTAGCCGGGCCACAAGCCCTGAGTCGGTCTCAAACTGGTTCAGCCCGTCCGGCCGGTCCCCCTGGCCAACATCAGACGAAGTCGTGTCCTCAAGTGCAAACTCAACACGCGCCCTCTCCCTTGCGAGGAGGTCGGCAGCGTGATCGGGCTCCATCAGCGGCTTACGGGTTTGCGTAGCCGGCAGTAGCGGCTACGAATGCGGCGATGTCCTTAGCCTGCTGGCCTTGGGTCACGAGCGCGGGCATGTTTCCATTACCACGCTGAAGTCCGTTGATGATCACCGTGTAGACGTAGTCAGAACGGCCCTTGTAATTCTTGGCAGCGGCTGCTGCATCGGCGGCAGGTTGCGGCATCAGCTGCATGTCGAGGCTGGGGCCAACTCGGCCGTTGGCGTTGGCTGACGCAAGTTGGTGGCAGGAACCGCAGAGCTGACCGAAGAGAGCCTGCCCCTTCTTCTCGTTGGCCGTCAGCTTGATTCCCTCACCGCGAACGACATCAGCGTTTTGGGAGTCAGCGATCGAGAAGGCTGGTACTACAAGGCCAATGGCCACATAGACGACGCCGAAACCAATCAGCATGCGCTTACGGGTAGCCGGACGAGTCGGACCAGTGCGAGGGCTGCGGTCCTTCAACAGTGAGAAGAGAAGGATTCCAACCGCCAAGGCGATCCAAAAAATGGCGAATGCGTAAATGCCGATCATCGGTTGCAAAGTTTATCGTCCACGGCGGCCCGACGACGCCCGGGGAAGCCGTCGGTGGACGATCTCCTGATCACTGGGCGCGTCAACAGTCGCGGGCGGCTGAGACGCATCACGCGGATCCACATCAAACAGATCTCGCACGGTGGCCTTGCCCTCGAGCGAATGACCGAGT
>JAPLCJ010000032.1 GCA_026392255.1 Solirubrobacterales bacterium | reverse complement strand
GAGCGCGCATATTTTCAGCCTCACGTGCGAGGGCGATCAGGTCAGCCTCCGAGGCATCCGATGGTGCCTCAACCCGGTCGCGGACCTTGCCGTTGACCTGACAAACAAGTTCGAACGTGTCGCTCTCAAGCATTTCTGGGTCCGCATCGGGCCATGGCTCTTCCCAGATGCGAACTCCCGCAAGCCGGTCAACAACCTCACTGCCAAGGTGGGGCGCGAACGGGAAGACAAGCGAAGCTGCGGTGATGGCAGCAAACCGAAGGGCCTCCTCTTCACAGTCAGCGCGAAGGCGGTAGCACTCGTTGATCAGCTCCATCACAGCGCTGATAGCTGTGTTGAACGCGAAGCGTCCGGCCATGTCCGAGGTGACTTTCTCAATTGCCCAGTTGGCCTTGCGAACCACCGTCAAGGACGCGCCATCAAGCCCAGCAGGATGGTGGATACCGCCCGTGCCAGGTTCGAGCTCCTCTGCAAGGCGCCAGAGCCGTGACAGGAACCTGTGCACGCCCTCAACGCCCTCGTCGGACCAGTCCGCGTCCTGATCCGGCGGACCAATGAACAGGACGTAGCAGCGGGCTGTGTCAGCGCCGTAGTCCTCGACGTATTTGCGAGGGCTAATGACGTTGCCCTTCGACTTGCTCATCTTCGAGCCGTCGCGGGTGATCATTCCCTGTGTAAAGAGCTTGGCGAATGGCTCGTCAAAGCTGATCAGCCCCATGTCGTGAACGGCCTTGGTCCAGAATCGGGCGTAGAGAAGGTGGAGGATTGCGTGCTCCACCCCGCCGATGTACTGGCTGACCGGCATCCAAGAGTCGACGACATCCTTGTCCCATGGCGCCGTGTCGTTGCCGGCGTCGCAGTAGCGCAGGTAGTACCAAGAAGAGTCAACGAAGGTGTCCATGGTGTCGGTCTCACGCTTGGCGTCCTTGCCGCAGGATGGGCACTTGACGGCAACCCATTCCTCAGCTGATGCCAGAGGGGATTTGCCCTTGGGCGTGTAGTCATCAAGCTCGGGCAGAACCACGGGCAGGTCGGCTTCAGGCACTGGCACCGCGCCACAGTCACCACAGTGGATGATTGGGATTGGGCAACCCCAGTAGCGCTGCCGGGAGATCAGCCAGTCACGCAGCCGATAGTTGACTGACGAATGCCCCTTGCCTTCCCTGTCCAGCGACGCGACGATCTGCTCAAACGCCTCCCGGTTGGGAGTGCCGTCAAACTCGCTGCCGCAATCCACCAGTGCGCCGTCGCCTGAGTAGGGAAGCTCACCATCCTCAGTATCGGCAATGACACGCTTGATTGGGAGCTGGTGAGCGAGTGCGAAAGCGTGGTCCCGTTCGTCGTGGCCAGGCACGGCCATGATTGCGCCGGTGCCGTATTCCATCAGGACATAGTCGGCGACATACATGGGGATCTGTTCACCGTTGACCGGATTGGTGACCGTTCTCCCCAGCGAAACGCCGGTCTTGGGCCTGTCTGCTGAGCCACGCAGGTCATTGGACTCAGTTATTGCGCGGTTGACGTAGGCGCGGACCTCGTCCTCCCGATCAGTTCCAGCTGCAAGCTTTAGAACATCGGGGTGCTCCGGTGCCATCACGAAGAAGGTTGCGCCAAACAGCGTGTCTGGACGGGTTGTAAAAACTGGATAGTCAACGTCGAGCTCCGCACAGTTGAAGACAACCTCTGCGCCTTCCGAGCGACCAATCCAGTTGCGCTGCATCGTCTTTACATGCTCAGGCCACTCAATCTTTGCCAGGTCCTCAAGCAGGCGGTCGGCGTAGTCAGTGATCCGCAGGAACCACTGCTCAAGCTGGCGCACCTCAACCTCGGCCCCACAGCGTTCACAGCGGCCATCAACAACCTGCTCGTTGGCGAGGACGGTCGCATCGCTTGGGCACCAGTTGACAGCTGCCTCACGCCGGTAGGCGAGCCCACGTTCAAACATCTTTAGGAAGAGCCACTGCGTCCAGCGGTAGTAACTCGGCTCGTGGGTTCCAAACTCGCGGTCCCAGTCAACGGAGATTCCCCAGCGCTTGAACTGCTCACGGAAGGACTCGATCGACGCAGCAGTTGAAACCTGTGGCTTGACCCCTGTCTTGATCGCGTGGTTCTCAGCAGGTAGACCGAAAGCGTCATAGCCCATCGGGTGAAGGACAACACGGCCTGTTCGCCGCGTGAAGTGGGCAACCGCATCACCGAGGGCGTAGTTCTTCAAATGCCCCATGTGTGGCTCACCGCTGGGGTAAGGAAGCATTTCGAGCACGTAGGTCGTGCGGTCAGGGTCAGCATCGTTACCGACGTGCCAAGTCTTCTCGTCAGCCCAGACCTGTTGCCAGCGGGCTTCGATAGCGGACGGGTCGTATCTGCGCTCTTCTTCCATTGAGCTTGGAGCGTACCTACCCCGTCCCGCACAGGACTTTGTTCCAACTCTCCGCAGACCCTTCCAATTGGGACAGTTCCGCTCTAGCTTCGGCCCATGACCCACAAATCACGCAAGATCCGCAGGCCCAAGGCGTCGGTAGGCGCTGAAGCAAGTCCCTCGCAAAAGGGGCGAATGGCTGAAGCAAGCATCGCAATGGTCGCCACCAATCTGGGCTGGGATGTCTACCTGCCGTTCGGCGACGGATCGCGCGCAGACATGGTCCTCCAAGACACAAACGGGGAGGTCTTCCGCACCCAAGTCAAATGGGGTCGCCTCGACGGTGAGGT
>JAPLCJ010000045.1 GCA_026392255.1 Solirubrobacterales bacterium | reverse complement strand
GGGAGTCGCGTACCTGGCTTTCTACGTGGTTGCGCTCCCAGTTACCGGCGTGATCGGCTCCGTCCTTTACTTCGAGCTTGGCGGACTCGATGGCCACTCAGTTCCCCAGTCAACGCCAGCTCCCGCAGTACCCGTAGCGCCACCGGCACCGCCTACGCCGCCGGCACCGCCTGTGGTCTAAGGCAAGCCAAGTTCCAGATTCGCATCAGATCACCCGGCCAATGGCCGGGTGATTTCGTTCTGGGTACCCTTTGGTAAGTGAGACAGACGGCCGCGGCTGCCTTAGGGCAGTCGAGGAAAGTCCGGACATCGAAGGGCAGGGTGGTCGGTAACGCCGACCCGGGGAAACTCGCGGGAAAGTGCCACAGAAAAGAACCGCCTAAGTGGAGCCTCGGCTCCACCGGTAAGGGTGAAAAGGTGCGGTAAGAGCGCACCGGCGTCGTGGTGACACGGCGGCCAGGCAAACCCCACCCGATGCAAGGCCAAGCAGGACCGTTATGAGGCTGCCCGCCCAGGTCCAGGTAGGCCGCAAAGATGGATGGCCGTTCAAGACAGAATCCGGCTTATCGTTTCGCTAAAGGAGAGGGTCCCGCAAGGGGCCCTTTCCCAGTGAGTGGGGGCGTTAAGAGTCCTCGCCGGACGCACGGGCTCCATCCCGTCTCCCGTGCTGATTGTCCTGCGAGGACTCTTCACGCCCTTGCACCTGCGAAGTCTTGGTGGAATCGTGGGCGTTAGTGTGCGAACATATGTTCGTATGACGCAAAGTGTTGTTTCAGTCCTGATACCCCGCTTCGAGCTCAAGGTCGCTGCGGGCGGCAACGAGTCGCTGCTTGGAACGCCGGTGGCTCTCGCGCCGCGTGATGCTCGTGATCGACTGATTGGTCAAGCCTCGCTGGCCGCAGGAGCCTTTGGTGTGGAGGCGGGCATGAAGGTAGGGGAAGCGCTCTCCCGCTGCCCGCAGTTGATTCTGATCCCGCCGGATCCCGTCGGGTCGGCAGAAGCGTGGGAGTCAGTGCTTCTGGCAATGGAAGGGTTCGGCGCCCATGTGGCCGCCCCAGCGATGGGGCTTGCTCAGTTTGAGGCCGATGGCCTGCTCAGACTCCACGGCGGACTCAATCGCGTCATAGCCAAGGCTCGCGCGGCAACGGCTGGGCCGGCTCGCGTGGGGGTTGCGGCTGGTCCGTTTGCATCCCGTCAAGCGGCTGTGTCCGCTAGGCCACGAAGGCCCGTTGTCGTCGGTGAGGGGGAGGCTGGCGCCCGCAGCTTCCTTGCGCCTCAGTCGGTCGATGCGCTGGGAACAGTTCAACATCTCGCACACCTACCTGGGCTACTTGAGCGATTTGGGATTCTCACCCTAGGCGCCTACGCACGGATGCCACGCGCATCTGTCGCTGACCGGTTTGGCAGAGCGGGGGTAGAAGCCCACGAACTTACCCATGGCAAAGACACTCGGTTGCGACCCCGCAGGCCGGTGCCGCCGGTGATTGAGCGGATCCGACTGCCAGAAGCAGCCGGGGGACAGCAGCTTGAATATGCGCTTGACCTTTTGATCCGCAGGCTCCTTGCCCGTGGGGACAGAGACGGCCGCGCGTTCCGGTCAGTTGCGATCTCAGCCTCGATCGAAGGTGGGGGCACGTGGCGGCGAGAGCTCTGCTTCCGCGAGGCGCTTGATGATCGAGAGCGGATTACAGTCGCGCTGATGCCCGCGATCGGGGGGCTTCCCGGCCCGCCGACATCCCTTTCCCTCTCGGCTGTGAGCTTTGGTCCACGTGCCACTGACCAAGCAAGCCTGCTGGAAGCACCTCATGCCGTTCGTCTAGCGCGGCTGAAGGAGGCCGTCAGGCAAGCCCGTGCGGCAGCCGGGGCTGATGCGGCTTTGAGAGTTATTGAGGTCGAACCAGATTCGCGTTTGCCTGAACGGCGGATGGCGCTATCACCGTTCGAAGCATGAAAAGTGCTCGCCGGAAGTCGCGAGGAGCAGTGGGTGGCCTCCGCCGTCTGGCAGAGCCTGAGCCGATCGAGGTTGGGGTTGACGGAGCTGGTTCGCCTGGGCAGGTCGCCGGTCGCGAGGTGATTGCCATCCGTGAGTCATGGCTAGTAGAAGACCGCTGGTGGACATCTGACCCAATTCGCCGCCACTACTGGGAGGTCGTTGACGAGCGGGGAGCGGTCTGTGTTGTCTTCCGCGAGCCGGGTAACCGCTGGTTGGTGCATCGCTGATGAGCAGATCAACCCTCGCCCCGTACACGGAGCTTCACGCCCACTCGGCGTATTCGTTCCACGACGGAACATCACTGCCCGACGAACTTGTTGCCGCCGCCGTGGAGAGAGGGCATGGCGCCCTCGCGCTGACCGATCACGACAACCTGAGCGGTGCCATGGAGTTCGCCCAAGCGGCCAAGGGAATGGGCTTGCGGGCAATCCACGGGGCGGAGGTGACGCTTGACGATGGTCGCCATACAACTCTGTTGGTCGAGTCAGCTCAGGGCTGGCGCAACCTCTGCCGGATCATCACGATCGCCCACAAGGACACTCGTAACGGACGTCCTGGCGCCCCCGGTAAACCACCTCGCCTATCGCTCCCTGATCTTTTAAGTCACGCAGAAGGTCTTGTTTGCCTGACGGGATGCGCCGACCATGGGGTCCACGATGAGGCAACCGCCCGCGCTCTGCTGGAGGGGTTCGGCTCGGATCACCTCAGGGTCGAGGTCCAGCGGCCAATGCACCGCGGTGATCGCGAGCGCAACGAGGCCCTGATGAGACTGGCGGCAAGTCTTGGCGTGCCCACGGTGGCCACGGGCAATGTTCATTCCCATGACCGCACGCGGGTGCCTTTGCAGGACGCATTTGCTGCCATTGCCCTCGGGCGCTCGCTTGATGCCTGCGAGCCCGAACGGAGGGGCAATGGATCCCATGCGCTGACAACTCCTGACCGGATGGCACAGCGCTTTGCCGGCATGCCTGAGGCTGTTGCCCAAAGCTGTGAGCTGGCAGAGCGACTCAGGTTTGACCTGACCTGTGACCTGGGCTACCGGCATCCGCGAGAGGGCGACGGTGATGCGGTGCGCGAACTTGCCGAAGTGTGCGGCGCTGCTTTCGACGGACGGTATGGCGATTCAACACCCGTACTGCGCCAAGAGGCAAAGGCCAGGCTGGAGGAGGAACTGGGGGTAATCGACGGTCTGGGTCTGTCCGGTTTCTTTCTGCTCCACAGGGACATGCTTGAGCTGGCTCGCGAGGTTGCCGCCGAGGTGCGTGGTCCCGACACAGTCCGGTCTGTACTGCCACCGGGGCGCGGCCGTGGGTCGTCGGTTTCTTCGATCGTCTGTTACCTAACTGGCCTGTCTCACATTGACCCTGTGGCAGGGAAGCTCTGCCTAGGCAGGTTCCTTAACGACGACATCACCTCGGTCCCCGACATCGACCTCGACTTCCCGCGGGACATCAGGGAGAAGCTGATTCCCCGCGTCCACCAGCGTTATGGCGAGGACAGAACAGCCTTGGTGGCGATGTTCCCTACCTATCGGGCAAGGAGCGCCATCCGAAACTTGGGTGCGGCTCTCGGCCTGCCAGCGGCCGAGATCGAACGGGTGGCACGGTCATCAGAAGGGTGGTCCGGCAAGAGCGTGGGCCGCGACATAGAAACTGCCCTCGGGCCCGGTGCAGCGGCCAATCCCCGTTGGCAGTGGCTTGTGCGGCTGGCAGGTGAGGCGCACGGTCTTCCTCGGCATATCTCTCAGCACCCGGGCGGCATGATCGTCGCAACAGAGCCTTTGATCGACTGCTGCCCGGTCATTCCGTCGGCAATGGCTGGCAGGAGGATTGTCCAGTGGGACAAGGACTCCTGTGCTGATGCCGGCTTCCTCAAGATCGACCTGCTCGGATTGGGGATGCTCTCAGCAGTTGAGCGCTGCGTTGAGTTGATCTCAAGGACTAGAGGCGAGCGGGTTGACCTCTCCCGCATTCCGCTTGACGACCCGGCTACCTTCAAGGCGATTCGGGCGGCGGAGACAACCGGCGTGTTCCAAATCGAAAGCCGTGCACAGATGTCGTCCCTGCTGAGGACCCAGCCTCAGACCCTTGACGACATCACCATCCAAGTGGCAATCGTCAGGCCTGGTCCAATCCAGGGCGGGGCTGTCAACCCTTACATCGAAAGGCGCCGTCGCCGGCTGGCAGATCCCGAAGCTGTGATTGAGTACATGCACCCCTCACTGGAGCCGGTTCTGAAGGAGACGTTGGGGACGATCATCTTCCAAGACCAAGTGCTAGAGGTCGCGACCGCATTCGCTGGGTTCACTGCCGGTGAAGCAGAGGGGCTTCGACGTGCAATGAGTAGAAAACGCTCATCAGCTGCGGTTGAGGCGCACCGTGAACGCTTCATTGAGGGTGCTCTGCAACTGAACGGGGCCGATGAGGAGCTGTCCTCAAGGGTGTTCGAGATGATCCGCGGCTTCTCAGGCTTTGGCTTCCCCAAGGCTCACTCCGCTGCCTTCGGTCTATTGGCTTACCAGTCCACTTGGCTGCGCGTCCATCACCCGGCTGAATTCCTCTGCTCGCTCTTAGATGAGCAGCCAATGGGTTTCTATCCACCGGATTCACTCGTTCATGAGGCTCAGCGTCGCGGCGTCACCGTGCTGCCGG
>JAPLCJ010000033.1 GCA_026392255.1 Solirubrobacterales bacterium | reverse complement strand
GCAGGTTGAATGGCAGGAACTGGAAGAAGTCAAGGGACTTCTGGCTAAGGGTCAGAAGGTCGGAGTCCTCACATACACAGAGATCAAGGGGGCAATCGCAGAGATTGACTTCGACGATGCTGATGTCGAGGAGCTCCACGGCTACTTCGAGAAGAAGGAAATTGAACTTGTAGAGGAAGATTCCCAGTCGGCAGCGCCAGCAGTTACAGAGGCTGCAGCCCGGAACGAGAAGCGTCGACGCAAGTCCGAACTCTCGATCAAGACCGAGATGACGACCGACTCACTGCAGCTGTTCCTCAAGGACATCGGCAAGGTCCGACTCCTGACAGCTGCTGAAGAGGTAGAGCTTGCACAGGGAATTGAACGTGGCGATCTTGCAGCCAAGGAGAAAATGGTTGAGAGCAACCTCCGCCTTGTTGTCTCGATTGCGAAGAACTACCGCAACCAAGGCCTCCCATTCCTAGACCTAATTCAGGAAGGCACTCTCGGTCTGGTCCGTGCAGCCGAGAAGTTTGACTACCGCAAGGGCTTCAAGTTCTCGACTTACGCCACATGGTGGATCCGTCAGGCAATCGCCCGTGCGCTTGCCGACAAGGCCCGCACGATTCGTATTCCAGTTCACGTAGTGGAGAAGCTCAACAAGATCAACCGTGCCGAGCGCAAGCTTGTTACTGAACTTGGCCGTGAACCCACGCATGAGGAAATTGCCAATGTCACCGGGATTGAGGCTGAAGAGGTTGAGCAGATCAAGCGCTCAGCACAGGCCCCTGTCTCACTTGAGAAGCCGGTTGGCGATGAGGAAGAGTCTGAGTTTGGACAGTTCCTTGCTGACGATAAGGCTGAGTCTCCATATGAGAAGGCTGCCGAGACCCTCACCCGTGAGGCACTTGTGTCCGCGCTGGAGAACCTCTCCTACCGTGAGCGCCGCGTGCTTGAGCTCCGCTACGGACTTGGTGACGAGCACCCTAAGACACTCGACGATGTCGGCCGCACGTTCAATGTGACGCGCGAACGCATCCGCCAGATTGAGAACCAGTCGCTCAAGAAGCTCCAAGGTCTCGCTGACGCACAGAAGCTCCGCGAAGCCGCAGTTTGATCCCGGCTCAGTCCGGCACCTGACCGACAGCCCCTCGGGGTGGCCGCAGTAAAAAATCCTTCCTCCCGAGGCAGGATTAGCTGCGTCCTGCTGGAAACACCTGCTGATAACCCCCCGGCGTGCCCCTCTATGAGGGTTGCCCGAAACTCAGGAGGCAGGAACCTATGGAAGCAGCAGGAAACATTGGTGCCGTTGACGAGTCCCAGGTGATGGCAGAGCTTCACAAGAAGTGGAAGACCCTGATGGCGCTCGGCATGCTCGCGCTTTTCGCGGGCCTGGTCTGCATTCTGGTCCCAGCCTTCGCATCACCTGTGATCGGACTGTTCGTTGGTTGGCTCCTCGTCTTTGGCGGCGTCCTTCAGCTGATTGATGCCTTCGCTGTTAAGGATGGCGGCCGCCAGCTCTCCCGCGGAATCGGCGCACTCCTGACGCTTGGCATTGGTATCTGGATTGTTGCCTCTGATTACCACGGCACCCATGCCCTCACTGTTGTTCTTGCGATCTGGTTCCTTGCCAGTGGTTCGCTGCGTCTGATTGCAGGGCTGGTGCAACGCGGAACTCCCGGTGCATCCCTTGTGATCGTGAATGGCGTGCTGTCACTGATCCTGGGCGGAATGATCCTTGGTGACCTTCCATCGTCAGCCACTTGGGCCATTGGCCTGCTGGTCGGGATCGACCTCACTTTCGCCGGAATTGCCTTGATCACAACGGCGAGCGCAGCAAAGAACGCCGGCTAGAAGCTTGTAGTCAGGGGTCGCAGGTTTTTCTGCGGCCCCGCCTTCGCCGGCAGGGATTCCACGCGCCACATAGAAAACCCGCACGTGGTCAGTTCACCCCAACAGTTCACTCTCTCCTCGTTTGCTTCCTCGGTAGGCCTTGTGGCTGGCTGCTTTATGTTCGCCATCCTCACCGAGGGCACGCATCCAGGTGAGGCTGCCGTAGCGGCTACGGCCGTGGCTGGAACAGTTGGTCCAGGCGGATCAACGTCCTTGGCCGGCGAGCTGAGTTCGATGGCCGCTGCGATGAAGGTTCTGATTCGCAGCACCGCGCGCCGCATCGCCTGACCTTCTTCTTTTCTGGGCAGGACAACGGCCCCCGTTGGCGAACATTTTTCATTAGTGCAGGATCGACTCTTCAAGGAAAGACTGCGTGCCTTCTGTGTGGAGGCCGCCATGCAACTCGCCTACGACGCAGAGAACGGCGAGCAGGTGCCGTACGACCTCGTTGATGCTGGCCCAGCGGATGGCAAGCATCAGCCGCTCTGGTGTTACCGAACTCTGACCGGAGAGTTCATCCGCCAGCGTCTGGGCGCGCTCGGGATGCTGCCTTCCTATTTGCCTGCGGCTCTTGCGATCGAAAAGGTGGAAGGCCTCAACGAGTGGCTGCTTGCCAGGGGTGAGCAGCATGTGCCCAACACAGTCAGGGACCGTGCCGACGCCACCCTGCGCGTTTTCCTAGCTGAGGTTCTTGGCGAGGACAGCAACTTTGAGTTTGACGAGGCCCGGTTCCAATCCGCCTGGAATGCCCTTGAGGCAATCCTGATTGAGGGCCACAGCCTGACTCTGCTCGCCGCCCCTATTCACGGCATAGAGATTGAGTCACTTGAGATCCGGCTAGATAGCAACATGATGCTGGTCTCGGCGGAGTCCATCGAGGCGGAGGCTCTGCCCGGTGATATCTTCCGGGCTGACAGCCTTGGTCTGCCCGTGGTGGCGGTGGTTGTTGAAGCTGAGGACAACAGCCCAGAGGGTCTTGAGCAGGCACGTATCCGCCTGCGGAAACTGCTTTGCGCTCTGCGCTTGTTCGGTAACGCCAGCCCAGCCCTTGGTGGCGCTGCCCGACTTCAGGTCGAGCGCGGGCCTTGGCAGGTAATGGGCCTTGAGGGCTCAGGGTCGGCCAGGGGAGTTCTCGCTATCGAGACGCGTCAAGAGCATGAACTTGAGAGCTTCTGCAGGCTTGTTGCCAACCGTTGGCCAAGAGGTGGCGAGATCGCCTGGGCGCTGCGCCGGCATGAGTTTGGCTGTGATCGGATGCACTACCTAGATGGCCTTAGCGACCATCTGCTCGCCCTGCGAGCCTTGCTTGAGCCAGAAGGTCCTATGAGCGGCCATCTAACCGACCGCCTCGCCGCGCTCTGTGCGGAACCAAACGACCGTGCTCGCCTTGCGGAGCGCGTGGCACGGGCAGCCGGGCTTGAACGGACGATCGTTGCTGGCTTGGCCAACCGCGAGACTCAGGCCGAGCAGCTTTGTATCGAGATGGAGATGCACCTGCGGGCGCTTCTCAAGGATGTGATCTGCCAACACTTGGATAGCGATCTAGTAACGCTCGCGGACATGATCCTTGCTCAATCCGCCGGGGTTGAGATGCCGGTTAAGAAGCGGCGCCTTGGATTTGGCGACGGCACTGACCCTCTTGCTGCTTGACCTGACCGCCTAAACGGTTTCGGGGAACAGTTCGCCGGCCATTCTGGCCAGGCCAGCGACATCATGGACTTCGCCATCTAGGCGCTCAACCACGGAAAGCCTGATTGGTTTGAGCGATTGGGTGATGGCCTCAAGCCCGTCTCTGTCCTGCTCTGCGGCATCACGGGCATCGTCAATCGCGCTGGCAAGTCGGTTTGACAGGTCATCGCCAATAGCTTCGCGAACCGCTTTGGCTCGGACGGACTTGCGTTTGACACCAGGCTCGGGTCTGACCTGATTGACGATCAACGCACTCAGGGGACGACCGTCTTCGGCGAGCCGGTCGGCGAGGTATTTGGCTTCAGTAAGTGGTGTGTCCTCTGCTGTTGTGACGATCAGAAAGACGGTTCCGTCGTCGGCGAGCAGTTTGGCTACCCCGCGGGCGCGTTCCGTGAACCCGTCGACCATCCCACTGATTGCGGCAAAGAACTCAGCTAGGTCTGAGAACAGGTCCACGCCAGTGACACGCTTGAGTAAGCCCATCACTATCCCCGTACCGCTGCCCGCGATTCGCAGGCCCAGGCTTGCTGGCTTCATTACTACCTGCATTGCCCTGCCGTCAAAGAACCGTGAGAGGCGCGCCGGCGCGTCGAGGAAATCAAGCGCGTTACGGGATGGAGGTGTGTCAAGGACGATGAGGTCGTAGTTACCTTCGGTGGAGAGCTCGTAGAGCTTCGCCACGGCCGTGAACTCCTGAGCACCGGCGACAGCGCCGGAGATCTCCTTATAGATGCGGTTGTCTAGGACTTGCTTCAGGCTGGCGGCGTCAGGGGAGAGTTGGGTCATGAGATCGTCAAAAGTCCCCTTGGGGTCGAGTGCCATGGCCCATAGTTCTCCGCCCGTCTTGACCTTCACGCCGCCCTTAAGCAGACGCTTGTCTTCAACTCGGCGGGGTGAATTGTCAAGACTCTCCAGTCCTAGCGCTGACGCCAATCTCTTCGCTGGGTCGATTGTTACCACCGCAACCCGTAAACCTGACCGGGCCATCTCAAGAGCGATGGAAGCCGACACGGTTGTCTTACCAACACCGCCGGGGCCTGCGACGACGCAGACCTTGGATTCGCTCAAGAGCAGGGCAATTGCGCCATTAGGAGCATCCCCAGTCCCGACTGCTTGGTTCTTTTTGTTTCCGACCACGGTGCTCGTTAGCCTAGTCCCCCAGTGGCACGTCGGCTCTTTCGAAGAGGGGCAGGAAGGAATCCTGCCAATTCGGGCGAATACTCACGCCTAGTGGATAACCACGGCGAAAACTCCCGAACGGTGGAAGAGGCGATGACTCAACCCGATGCCAACCAGGCTCCTGTGACTACGGAAGAACTTCCGTCTGTCGAGTCGACTGTCCCTGCTCCTCAGGCCGATATTTCAGCAGCTGCTGAAGTGACTGAGCCCGTACCTGCAGAGGGCGCTATCCGTATGTCCGCTTCGTCGATGCTCTCAACCTCTGCTCCCGCTGCTGCTCCTGTTGCGCCTAGTGCGCTGGTTTCGGCTCAGTCCCCACTTGGTGACATGCGCGTTTATGTGCTGGCTAATCAGAAGGGCGGAGTCGCGAAGACCACAACCACACTCAACCTAGCTGTTGCATTCGCTGAGGCTGGCCACCGTGTTCTCTGCATCGACCTTGACCCTCAGGCCAACCTGACTGTCAGCCAAGGAATCGAAGACGACTTGCCTGAGTCCATGTACAACGTTCTTTTGGGTCAGATCCCGATCAAGCAGATCATTCAGAAGTGTGAGATCGATGTTGCTGTCTCCTCGATTGATGTTGCTGGCGCAGAACTCGCGCTGTCCTCAACGATTGGTCGCGAACGTGCCTTGCAGCGCGCTCTGATTCCAGTCAAGGACGACTACGACTTCGTCTTCATTGATACCCCGCCAAGCCTTGGCTTGCTGACCATCAACGCTTTTACTGCCGCACACCGGGTGATCGTGCCTGTTCAGTGCGAGTACCTCTCGATGCGCGGGCTTCTGCAGCTTGAGAACACGCTGGAGATGGTTCGCGAGAACCTCAACCCCAACGTTCAGATCCAAGGCATCGTTCCGACGATGGTTGACACACGCACACTCCATGCTCAGGAGGCAATCGAGCTGCTGGAGGAGAACTTCCAAGGCCGTGTCTTCCGTTCCCGCATTGCCCGGACCGTCCGATTCGCTGAGGCACCGGTCCAAGGCATGTCAATTATGAAATACGAACCGAAGGGCGCGGCCGCTAAGTGCTACCGCGACCTCGCCCAGGAGGTGATGGCAGATGTCCAATAGAAAGCGCGCCAGCATGCGTGAAGGTCCTCTGGCCTCACTCTTCCGCAGTACCGAGAATGATCCAGCCGCTGCGGCCCCGGCCCGAGCAGCTGATGAACAGATCGCCCAAGAGCGAGTCCAACAGCCACAGGCTGCTGCGCCAGCGCCCGTGCAGGTACAGCCCGTGCATCACCCTGAGCCCACAGTCGCCGACCTAAACAACGGTCAGCCCCTCATTCTTGTCGTTGGTGTTGGTGGCGCAGGCGTCAATGCCGTTGACCGCATGGTCGAGGCCAAGGTTGCAGGCGTCGAGTTCATCGCGATCAACACTGATGTTCAGTCTCTTCAGAAGTCCACAGCCACTCGTACGCTCCATATTGGTGAAGAGGTAACCCGCGGGCTTGGTTCAGGTTCTGATCCTGAAATTGGCCGCCGCGCTGCAATGGACGACCACGACACGATCAAGGCTGCTATTCGCGGAGCCGACATGGTCTTCGTAGCGGTTGGCGCAGGTGGAGGCACCGGTACTGGTGCCGCTCCAGTCGTTGCACGGATCGCTCGTGATGCTGGTGCACTCGTTGTTGGCATCGTGACCCGTCCATTCGCTTTCGAGGGCACTCGCCGCAGCAAGGCCGCCGACGCAGGTGTTGAAGCTCTCGGCGCTGAAGTCGACACGCTGATCACAGTTCCCAACAATCGCCTGCTCGAGGTACTTGAGCGTGACACGTCAATGGTGGACGCGTTCCGCGTCGCCGACGATGTTCTCCGACAGGGCGTTCAGGGGATTTCAGACCTGGTCACCCTTCCTGGGCTGATCAATCTCGACTTCGCTGACGTGCGCACGATCATGACCGACGCCGGCTCAGCGCTATTGGGCATCGGAATGGGTTCAGGCGAGCGGCGAGCACTTGATGCGGCTGAGGCTGCCATTAGCTCCCCACTGCTTGAGACCAGCGTTGAAGGCGCACGCTCGATCCTGCTGTCCGTGACAGGCGGCGATGACATTGCCCTCTGGGAGGTCAATGAGGCAGCGAAGGTTGTTGCCGAAGCTGCCCATCCAGACGCCAACATTATTTTCGGCGCGATGGTTGACAAGAACCTTGGCGATCAGGTTTGGGTGACGGTGGTTGCCACCGGTTACGCCAACGAGCGTGCCGCTCGCAGAGCACGCCGTGATGTTGCAGCAGCACTCGGTGAGCCTTCCGGCGAAGTGCGCGTTGAGCGCCGTCGTGAGACTCGCAGTGGCTCCGACGACCTTGACGTGCCCGAGTTCCTCTCGGGGCGCTAGGTCAAGCAAGCAACTTCCGGCGGTATGGCGCTCGGCGTCACAGCCGCAGGACACCCGGTCTCAGCCGAGGCCGGGACGCGAGCGTTTGAGGCAGGCGGCAATGCGGTTGATGCAGCCGTTGCTGCTGTACTCGCATCCTTTGCGGCCGAACCGCTTCTGACGGGCCTTGGCGCGGGTGGTCTGATGATGATCGCCGAGCCTGATGGCCGAGCAACCTGTGTTGACTTCTTCGTTGAGGCGCCCGGGCGCGGAGCTGACCATTCCCGCCGTGCTGAGTTGTTCCCATGGCAGGTCGACTTTGGTGATGCAGTGCAGGTCTATAACGCAGGTCCGGCAAGCGCTGGTACCTATGGAACCGCTGCAGGTCTGGCACACGCGTCGAAGCGGTTTGGCTCGCTTCCATTGTCCGAGCTCACGTCGCCGGCCGCGACGCTTGCTCGGGAGGGAGTAGCCCTCAATTCCCAACAGGCTTACGTGGTGGGGCTACTTGATGGCATCGTCACCTCTACGCCGGAGGTGGCAGAGATCTTTGCGCCTGGAGGAGAATTGCTCGTCGAGGGAGGGTTGGTCTGCCAACCTGAGTTAGCGGACGCACTTGACAGGTTGGGGGCTGAGGGCTCTGATCCGTTTCATGTTGGGGACATCGCCCAAATGGTTGCGGCATGGCTCGCTGAGCGTGGGGGTCTGATCACAACAGAGGACCTTGCCTCTTATGAGGTGGTTGAGCGCGAGCCGATCACCACGGTTTATCGCGGTCGGTCGGTGCTGACGACGCCACCGCCCTCTGCTGGAGGAACCCTGGTGGCGTTAGCTCTAGGGCGACTTGGTGAGAACCCCAGTGATCCTGATCCTGTTGCTCTCATCGAGGTCATGAGGGAAGCACAGGACGCCCGGACTGTCGAGTTCCTCGATGGGCTCCCAGAGCCAGGCTTTGCTGACCGCTTCCTCGGGGCTCGGCTGGGTTCCACAACCCATGTGAGCACATTGGATGCCAATGGCCTTGCCTGTTCGGTGACCTGTTCGAATGGCTCGAGCTCTGGGGTTGTTGTGCCAGGGACTGGAATCCACCTGAACAACATGATGGGAGAGCAGGACCTCAACCCCCACGGTTTTCACATGCACCCTGCGGGCCGTAGGCTGCCAAGCATGATGACCCCGACGATTGTTCTTGACGGCGGCTCTCCGGTTCTTGTGATTGGTTCTGCGGGCTCGAACCGAATCCGGTCAGCGATTCTCCAGACGATTATCGGCGTGATTGACCACGGGCTCACTGTGAAGGAAGCGGTTGAAGCGCCGCGGATTCACTGTGAGGATGGCGTTGTCTATGCGGAGCCGGCAGCGGACCTTGCTGGGGTCCGAGAGCTTGACTTAGCCGTTGCCGAGTTCCGTGCGCCCAATCTGTTCTTCGGCGGCGTTCAGGCGGTTTCGCGTGATGCTGCGGGCGTGCTGGATGGCGCTGGTGATTCGCGTAGGGGCGGCGCAGCAGCGGTTACCAGATGATCTCCAGCGTGTCGTTGACTAGGGCGATCAGCCCGCTCAGGCTTGGTGCTTGCTTTCTAGCCACGCTGGTTGGCTGTGGGACCCAGCAGTCAGCCGATCTCTTTCAGGTGACGCGAACGGGCACTATTGCGGGCGCGAACTTGAAGCTCTTAGTCAACGACTCGGGCACTGTGGTTTGTAATGGGGCAAAGCCGCAGATCCTCCCGGGGCCGCTGCTGCTTGATGCGCGGGCATTGGCGGAGGATTTGGCAGCTGATGCAGGCAAACCGGTAGCCGGCGATCCACCCCTGAACTCGGTCTATCGGTTCCATGTCAAGTCGGGCGCGGGAACACTGGACTGGATTGATGGAAGTTTGGGCCTTCCCAATTCCTACTTGCGACTTTCGCAGTTCACCCGCACGGTCGCCAAGACCGTCTGCGGCCTCGCGCGCTAGGACTCAGGTGGGGAGGCTTCGTGCGGTTCGTCGTCAGTTCCGAAGCGAACCCGACCGTTGCTACCGCCCAGCGCCTCCGCCTTACCAAGCATCGTCACGCGCTTAAGCGCTGCTTTGAAGAGACGCTCTAGGAAGCCAAGTCGGGCTGACTCGTCTCGCAGCTCAAGCAGTGTCTGCTTGGCCTCAAGCCCAAAGTCAACTGTGGACGCCATGTCGTAGGCGTTCATCTGCTCAAGGTCTTCCCCTGAAATTGACCGCTCGGTTGCCTGGGTGTAAAGGTCGGAGTAGATCGTCCGCGTTGTTGTGGCAGAGGCATCACCTGCGGCCGGCGTGTCCTCGAGGAACTCCACTGAACCAGCCGGGTAGGGGAGGTTGTCG
>JAPLCJ010000002.1 GCA_026392255.1 Solirubrobacterales bacterium | reverse complement strand
GTCAGGGCATTCAGGCCTGCCGGTGCGTCTTGGTACGGGCTCTATGGAGATCCGGTTGCCTGCGGGGGTGTTCTTCACCGCGAGACAGTGGGTGTCGCACATAAGACGCTTCCGTGTGGCACGAAGGTCACCATTAGCTACCGCGGCAGAACTATCGTCGCCAGAGTGATTGACCGCGGCCCGTACATCTCCGGTAGGGAGTTTGACTTGACGGGTGCGGCAGCTAGGGCACTCCATTTCGACGGAGTGGACACCATCTGGGTAACGCCCTAGCAGTGACGCTCTGCGCCGCTGGTGGGCGTATGTTGGGTCTATGTCAACAGGCGCGGACGAGCGAGCCGACTTCAGATCTGGGCGAATTGAGAATCTGAACCGGACGATCGCGCACCTAGACCTTGACGCGTTTTTCGTTTCGGTCGAGCTGCAACGCCGGCCGGAGCTAAAGGGCCTCCCGGTCATCGTGAGTGGCACTGGCCCAAGGTCGGTTGTAACGACTGCGAGCTACGAGGCCCGGAAATTCGGGGTCGGTTCGGCAATGCCAACCGCGAAGGCACTTCGACTTTGCCCAGAGGCTGTTGTTGTTCCGCCTGACGGTCCGGCATACAAGCGCATGTCGGCCACTGTGATGGACCTGATTCGGCACCATGTTCCCCAAGTTGAACAGGCGGGACTGGATGAGGCCTACGCTGATCTGACCGGAATGCTCGCCCCGAGCGCGGCCATGCGGCGTGTCGTCCACGACATTAGGACGGAAACCGGTCTGCACGCCTCCGTTGGCATAGGACCCAACAGACTCGTGGCGAAGGTGGCTTCGGATGCCGAAAAGCCGGATGGGTTTGTCTTCCTCTCTCAAGAGCAAGCACGCATGCGGTTCGCTGACGCCTCCACGCGCCTTCTGCCAGGTGTGGGCCCAAAGACGCGCGAGCGGCTCGAGCGGCTTCAGATCTACACCGTTGATGACCTCTCGGAGGCGTCCGTCCAAGCCCTCACTGACGAGTTCGGCTCTCGGCAGGGGCCTTGGCTGAGGTCGAGAGCACGATTTGAGGACGACACTCCCGTGCAGACGGATCGTGAGGCGGTTTCAGAATCGCGAGAGACAACGTTCTCGGTTGATGTCGAGGGGATTGGAGAACTGCGTGAGAAGATGGCGCCGTTGGTACTCGAGCTCTGCAATGCCCTTGAGACCCATGGTCACAGAGGTAGGACCGTAGGTATCAAGATCCGATACTCCGATTTTGAGACCCACACGCGCGCTCGGACCCTTGAGCACTCGGTCTCAGACCGAGAGACTGTTGGGCGCATAGCTAGGCAGCTGCTTGACGAGTTCCAACCAGACAGACCTGTTCGCTTGCTAGGGGTTCGTGTTGCGGGGTTCTCTGGAGCCAAGGAGAAGCCACGTGAGCAGCTTTCCCTCCCATTCGGATGACCGGACCGGTTCGGGGTAGCCAGTTTGAGGCAGTCTCCGTTGACGGCACGACCCTTCGCGGAGAAGTGTCTGGCAGTGGCCGAGACATAGTGCTCTTGCATGGCTTGACCGCAAGCCGGCGTTATGTGCTGATGGGATCGCGACTCTTGGAAAAAGAGGGCTGGAGAGTGATCAGCTTCGACGCGCGTGGGCACGGAAGGAGCGACGCCGCACCAAGTCCAGTGGACTACACGTACCCGCACTTGGTAGCGGATCTGTGCGCCGTAGTCGCCCAGACTGGGGCCACTCGGCCGGTTCTGATGGGGATATCCATGGGAGCGCATACCGCTGCGGCCGCCTATGCGACGGGCGCTGTTGAGGCATCAGCCTTGCTGCTTGTGACACCGGCCTTTAGCTCGACTGAGCCGATTGACCCAGCGACGCTCGCACACTGGGAACGGCTGTCGCAGGCATTGCGGACAAACGGGCCGGAGGGGTTTGTGGATGAATGGAAGGGGGGAGGGGTAGCAGACAAATGGTTGGATGTGGTGACGCGAGCGACGCTTCAGCGGCTCCGCCAGCACTCAAATCCCGAGGCTCTCTCTGACGCACTCATGGGTGTGCCTAGGTCAAGGCCATTTGAGGGTTGGGACACGCTCAACTGTCTAACGCTCCCAACAACGGTTGTGGGCAGTCTGGACAGCTCTGATCCTGGACATCCGCTTGAGACAGCTCGACAATGGTCGGCTGCTATTCCGGAGGCTGACTTCGTCGTCGAGGAAGAGGGCGAATCGCCGATTGCTTGGCGTGGCGCCTTTTTATCTCGGCTTGTAACAGAGCTCGTCTAGGATCCGACGCGCCATAAGGCGACGATCCGATCAGAGGGAATCAAGGCCTCATCAGAGGCATCGAGCAGCCAGGAGCACGCTGACATCGGCGATGGGTTGTCACAGGTGGCCATCTCAATTGCATCCCACGGCTCGGGGATGATGCTGGGCTCGGTGTCGGAGATAACAACGATGCGATCTCCTTGAGTGAGCGACTCGCGACGCATGTCTGTGCGTGTGTCATTGGCGGCCATTTCATATACCTCGCCATCGGCTGTTGCAATCGATATGCGTGGCCTTCGAAAGCAACCTGTCCATGCTGTGACTCGGTGATCGGCCTCCAGAACAAATAAGCCGCCCGTTGAGAGCGTTGTCTGGAGAAGAGTCTCACTTGCGGTGCCACCAAGGATCTGGGCCGCAATATTGTCCGGAAGGATCTCCGATACGTCAGAAGACATAATTACAAGGGCAAAGTGGGCGGAATCACTGGCTGCGCTGACTACACAGCCCGGCTCCTGACGTCCCGCAGCGGAACTTGCGTATCCGAATGCGGAATCGCGGCACAATCCCTCCAGAGAGCGCCTGTGTGGCTCTGTCGCATTGATTGAGTTGAGGGTGGATGTCCTTACTGTCATAGGCCTACGGACACCGATCCGACAGCCTTTATGACAATTTGATCTAGGTGTACATAACATTGATTATCGAGCGTTAGATCGAAATTGCGCTAAACCTAGGGCCTGGCCCCCGAGGCCCCCTGATCAGCTGCCCAGACGGGTCTGCCTGCGTGCGGGACGACCTAACCGTAAACTGATCCCCGATGGCCAAGCAACGACAGATCAGAGTTGAACAGCGCAGCGCACTTTCTGCGATGCAGGATCTGGAAAACCGTTCCGACGCTGAGCTTGAGTCCGAGACTAAGTACCGGTCAGCTGCCTACGCCATCCTTGGCGCCCGAGCAGCTGAGCGTTATGACGCAGACTCGTCCCGCGCCTGGTTTCAGAAAGCGATTGCAGCTGCCCGCCCCCAGGAGCGGATGGCGCTCAAGCGGATGGCTGACGCTTCACTGGCCCTCGCCGAGCGTCGCGCTGGCGATCTGAAGGAAGCAGTCCAGAAGCTCGGGAGTGAGGCACCGTCCAACGGGCAGATGTTCCTGCTTCGACTGATGGGCATTGTGGCCCCGACCAAGTCGGCCTCTCTTCCACGCCGAATCTTCGGTCCAATCTCGATTGTTCTGCTCGTCTTCACTCTGATTGCGATCAGCGTTGGCATCGTTGAGCTCATTTCCCTTCCGCTTGGAGGCGTCACCTTTGGTGCGGCTCTGCTTTACGGCATTTTGCTTCTAGCCGCCTCACTCGGCGCACTCGTGTTCTTCGGCAGGCGTCGCCAGCAGCGCGCCCGCTCACCTAAGAGCTGAGTCTCAGTTAACGCGAGTGACCGTGATCTTCTGGATCACGATCGGTTGGGCAGGCGCCCCATCAGCTTGTGCGCCGCCCTGTGTCGTCGCAGGGTTAATCGGTTGGGCGCAAATTCGGTCAACGGTTTCCATTCCACTCACCACGACACCCAGAACTGCATAGTCAGACGGTAGCTGAGCTGTCTCACCAGTTACGACGAAGAACTGGCTACCGGCCGCCCCTGCAGGGTCAGCCCCGGTCTTAGCCATCGCGACTGTTGCCCGCGAGTAGGTGGTGTTGTTATCTGGGGTGTCAACAGTCGTATATCCGGGTCCCCCACTTCCGTTCGTCGCCGGATCGCCGCCTTGAATTACGAATCCAGGAGCAATCCTGTGGATTGCGAGAGCATCGTAGAAACCGCTCTTGGCAAGTCCGACAACCGAGGCAGCAGCTTTAGGCGAGACCGAACTCTTGACCTGAATGACGAAAGTTCCACAGTTGGTGTCTACCTTCAGGTTCCAGATGCTCCCCTTGGGTAGAGAGGCGGTCGGTGCAGTGAGATGCTGTCGGCCCGGCTGAGGCTGGGCCGCGGCAACCTGGGCACACTTGCCAGCAGCGGTCGTACTTGAGTCGCTGGAACTGCCGCCACAGGCGGTCAGAAAGGAGACAAGAATCGCGGCGGCCAGCGCCGGAAGAGCTGATTGGCTGAACTTCATGGGGCGATGATGGCAGACGACCATGCGGAGTCGCGCCGGGCGGCGCTGCGGGGCCGCTCCCCGCGCAGATAGCCTTAGCGTCGATGTCCAATCCAATCAGCGTGATCGTCAACCCCTCGGCCGGTGGTGGACGAGCCAGCAAGGTCCTTGTCGAGGTGGAACGCCTACTCCAGCAGCGAGGCGCCGATTTTACCGTCACTGAAACCCGTGATCTCCCCCATGCTCGCCAGCTTGCCCGCGAAGCAGCCCAACAGGGCCGCACTGCAGCAGCGCTCGGAGGAGACGGTCTGGTCGGAGCTGTGGCAGCTGGCTGTTCGGAGTCCGGCGGGTTGTTGGCAATCTTGCCCGGGGGTCGCGGGAATGATTTGGCAAGAGTCCTTGGCATCTCCACTGATCCGGTGGAAGCTGTCGCCATAGCCCTCGATGGCGCTGCTGGCCACATCGACATGGGCGACGGCAATGGAACTCCGTTCTGCTGTATTGCCTCTTGTGGCTACGACTCCGACGCCAATCGAATTGCCAACGAGGCAAGGGTCCCAGGTGAGCTGAGCTACCTATACGCAGCGGTCAAGGCTCTGATCAGTTGGAAACAGGCCCGCTTCACGATTGATATTGATGGTGAGTCGACAGATATGCGCGGCTTCAGCGTCATCGTTGCTAACTCCAAGGCCTACGGCAGCGGCATGTTCATTGCTCCCGACGCGGATCTACACGATGGCTTGCTCGATGTCGTCACTATCGAGGGTAAATCTCGGCTTCGGTTTCTCGCCTTGCTTCCTCTCGTCTTTAAGGGACGTCACGTCAACACGAACGGGGTGACGGTCCGACGTGGTTCAGCGGTTCGGATTGAGGCAGATCGGCCCTTCACGGTCTATGCCGATGGCGACCCACTCTGCGACCTACCAGCGGTGATCACTGTTCGGCCTGATGCATGCCGCGTAATGCTTCCCTCATCAGCGTGAGGAAGTGGCTGGCCCCCACGGCCGCTCGAGCAGTGGGACTCTTGCTCCGGGGACTTGGCAGAGCCGGGACGACCGTTCCCGGGAGAGTCCTGCTGGCAATTGATCCCTCAGCTCTGAGCAGAATCTCCAGCCGACTTGGAGCCGGCACGATTCTGGTTTCGGCCACGAACGGAAAGACCACAACAGCTTCCTTGGCCGAAGCCGCCTTAAGCCAAGCTGGCTTGTCAGTTGCTCACAACTCAGCCGGTGCCAACATGGCCGGAGGAATTGCCTCCGCGCTTCTGCATGCCAAGCATGGCTCTGACGCGATAGGGCTCTTGGAGATAGACGAGTTCTGGCTTCCAGAGCTCGCTCCCCAGCTAAAGCCGAGGGCGGTGCTGCTCGGCAACCTCTTTAGGGACCAACTGGACCGATATGGAGAGTTAGACGAGGTTCTGGACCGCTGGATTGACGCGGCGATCAAGCTGGGCGCCGATGGAACCGAGTTTGTGTTGTGTGCCGATGATCCCGGCATTGCGTGGTTGGGTCTGCAGCTCCCCACCTCGTTAGTCACTTGGTTCGGCGTCGAGGACACCTCACTCGCGCTCAAACAGCTCCCCCACGCCGCCGATGCAACCAGCTGCCGAAGGTGTGGCTCGCCCCTCGTCTACAGCGCTGTTCTGCTCGGGCACTTGGGGCATTGGAGCTGCACTAGCTGCGGCTTGACGCGTCCCACCCCTACGTTCACGGTGTCCGAGGTCACCCTTCATGGGGCACGCTCGTCCAGCCTCAAGATTCTGGCACCCAGTGGTACGCACTCCATAGAGCTTGGGGTTCCGGGGGTTTACAACGCGTATAACGCGATTGGCGCGTGGGCTCTAGTTACCACGGTCGGCGTTGAAGCCACTGTCGTTGCATCGGCCTTCACTGCGGCCCAAGCCTCGTTTGGCCGCGCCGAGACATTCACCGTTTCCGATCGCGAGGCAACGCTCTTTCTTGTCAAGAATCCAACGGGCGCCAACGAGGTGATTCGGGCGTTAAGTGCAGAGACAGGTCGGCTCGCCATTCAGTTTGTCCTCAATGACGGCGTGGCCGATGGTCGCGACGTGTCCTGGATCTGGGACGCGGATTTTGAGGACATCGCGTCTCAGGTCGACACGGTTGTTTGCTCTGGTACCAGAGCCCCTGAGGCCGCCCTGCGGTTTAGGTACGCAGGCGTGCCCGCCGATCGGATCTCAGTGATCGGGGATCCTCGCCTTGGCCTCACCCAACTTGCTACGACAAGGCAGAGCTCCCTTTGGATACTTCCTACGTACACCGCGATGCTCGACCTGCGATCGACACTGGCGGATGAAGGTCTCGTGGAGCGGGTCATATGACCGCGGCCGCCGCCATGTGGCACAGCGTGGAACACGCGGGCTTCGAGGCCGACCTTCCTGTGTGGAGTGCTTTGGCCGAGACAGCAAAAGGGCCCGTGGCAGAGCTGGGCTCAGGAACTGGTCGTGTTGCCCTCAACATCGCAAATCAGGGATATCCCACGATTGCTGTTGATCGGGACGAGCGCCTGCTCACAGCACTTAGGGCTAACCAATCTCCAGGTTCCCGAGTCACGACACTCTGCTCGGACCTTCTGCAGATGCAGCCCGAATTGCTATTCGACTGTGACCTTGTTCTCGCCCCGTTGCTTCTTGTTAACACGATTGCAGCCGAAGGCGAACTCGGTGATTTCTTCTTGAGTGTGCGCGGGGCATGCCAAAGGGGCACCCGGCTTGCTGTTGCATATGTGAGTGATTTGGGGCGCAGCAGACAGAGCTTCCCGTCTAGGACCAGCTTTTCCCCAGCCGGAGGAGGTCAAGACCTCATTCGTAGCGAGGTTGATGAGATCTCTTTCGATGGAGAGGTCCATACGGTTCGCTGGAAGAGAGAGATTGCTCAAGGGAATCTTGAAGCGTCATATCAACGTCTACGCGAGCTGGTGTCCTCAGATCTAGACGAGGCGGCAGCCCCGCACTTCGAGCGGTCGGAGGCTCTGACCATTCCCTCCAGTGGTGGCGTTGTCGAGATGAATGTTGTGGTGTTCCATGCTGCCTAAACCGACCGAACTCCGTGTTGCTGTCCTCTACCCGACGCTGCTCAACATCTATGCGGATAGAGGGAACATCGACTTCCTCCGGAGGAGGTGTGAGTGGCGCGGCATCGGCTATACGCTCGTTCCCGTTGGAGTCGGTGATTCCCTGGAGGCAGGCACTTTTGACTTTGTTTACATCGGTGGCGGTCAAGACAGAGATCAGGTGCGCTGCGGAGAGGACCTTCAGGGTCACAAAGCTGAGCTACTAGGCGACTGGATCGGTCAAGGGAAGCCCCTGCTAGCGGTTTGTGGTGGTTATCAACTGCTCGGCGAGGCCTATACGGGACCGGACCTCAGTATCCCCGGTATCGGCGCAATTGATGCTCGCACCACTCAGGGCGATCGTCGCCTGATCGGACCAATCGCTATTCGCACGAATCTCGGCGGCCCCACCGACGGCGTTCTTGCTGGGTTTGAGAACCACGCTGGAAGAACGGTGCTTGGTGGTAAGACACCTCCGCTCGGGACCGTCCTGACTGGGCATGGCAATGACGGCAGTTCAGGCCAGGAAGGCTTCCGTCATGGAGCATCTCTAGGCACCTATCTGCACGGGCCGCTGCTCCCCAAAAACTGGTGGCTCGCTGACTGGCTGATCGCCGAATCCCTTGGGCTGGCGGTGGCCGAGCTGGCCCAACTTGACGACTCTCTAGAGAGAGCCGCCCACCGTGTGGCGCGCAGCGTCGCCGGAGCTGAGTGGGCCGACGCGCCCGCTTTTTGAAGTAACTCCGCGATTGTCCGCAGATCGTTCTAGACTCACGCTATGAACGCACAACGAGCAGAGGCATACCTGAAGGTCGTAGCGGTTCTCGACACTGAGTCGGGCGTGACACTTCGCCCCGACGAGGCTGCGGCTCTGCGCCACACAGCTGACGTGCTGTTCTTCGATGAGGACGGTCGTAGCGAGGCTCTTGAGGCTTCTAAGGCAGTGATTGCGCTTCTTGTTGAGTCCGAGCGCTGGTCCGAGGAACGAACGGACCGCCTGACGGACAACCTTGAAGGCTGCGGCGAACTAGTCCCAGCCTGACCGCTAGGTCCGGGAGTAGGTCCTAGCTAGTTCCTGTCGAGCCGAACCCGCCTTGATCCCTTTCGGTGCTTGATAGCTCCGCAACCCACTCTGCTTCTACCGTCGAGAAGCTGATCACAACGAGTTGAGCGACACGCGTACCTGCTGCAGTGTGAAACGGCGTGCTGGGATCGGTATTGACGAGGATGATCTTTAGCTCTCCCCGATAGCCCGAGTCAATCAGGCCCGGCGAGTTTGCGAGGGTGATCCCGTGTTTGAGGGCTAGTCCTGAGCGCGGTAAAACAAGCCCAGCATGCTGCGGTGGAATCTCTACCGCAATCCCCGTCCCCACCAGAACACGTTCGCCAGGCGCCATGCTGAATTCATCAAGACAGCAGAGGTCCAGTCCGGCGTCCCCGGCCACTGGGTGTGCGGGCAGGACGGCGCGATCGTCTAGCTGTTGGAAGCGGACCCTCATAGCGGCGTTGAGTTAATCGCAAATCGGGAATAACGTGCGGCCTGGTCAGGCCTCATCTTCGCAGTGACTTCAACTCCGGTCTCGCCGGATTGGCGAGACAGGTCACCAGCAACCCTGTAGATCTCATCCAGCAACCGCCCCTCGGAATACGGGATCAAGAGGTGGACCTCCTCCATCCGCGAGCCGATGGACGCGCTGGCAGCTTCAAGGAGCTGCTCTACGCCTTCGCCTGTCTCAGCGCTGAGCATCAGCACCTCGGGACGCTGAATCTGCATCTCCTCGATCTCATCAGGCGACATGAGGTCGCGCTTGTTGACAACAGTCAGACGAGGTAGTTCGGACGCGCCTATCTGAGACAGGGTCTCCTCAACTGCTTCCCGGCGTTCCTGACGTTCCTGGGGCGGCTGTGAGCCGTCCTCAACAAGCACGAGCACATCAGCGTGGATCGTTTCCTCCAGTGTTGCTCCGAAGGCGTCGACGAGCTGATGTGGCAGCTTGCGGATGAACCCGACGGTATCTGTCATCACATAGGCCCTTCCTCGGTGTTCAAACTGCCGAGTTGTGGGATCGAGCGTGTGGAAGAGCTCATCTCGGATACCCACCTCTGATCCCGTGACGCAATTCATCAGAGTGCTCTTCCCAGCGTTCGTGTAGCCCACGAGGGCTATCTGCGGAACTTCGGTCCGTTCCCGCTCTGAGCGCATCAGCTTGCGATTGGACTGCACCTTGTTCAGTCGCTTACGGACGGTTGAAATCCGATCCCTGGCGAGGCGACGGTCTGTCTCGAGCTGGGATTCGCCTGGTCCTCTGGTGCCAATTCCTCCGCCTAGGCGCTCAAGGTGGGTCCAGAGGCCTCTCATGCGGGCGAGGTTGTACTCAAGCTGCGCCAGTTCTACCTGCAGTTTCCCCTCGGCCGATCCCGCATGGAGAGCGAAGATGTCGAGAATCACGGCTGTGCGGTCAACCACAGGCATTTTGAGGATCTCCTCAAGATTTCGCTCCTGTCGCGGACTCAACTCATCGTCTGCCACAACCAAGTTGGCATCCGTGGCCTTGATCTGCTCGAGGATCTCGAGGGCTTTACCGCTCCCCATATAGGAGTCGGGATGCGGCTCAGACCTTGTCTGGGTTGCTGTTCCAACCGTGGCTGCCCCAGCGGTCTTCATCAGCTCTTGGAGTTCATCTAGGCCCTGACTTGCCTCGGTCCCTGCGTGGATCAGAAAAGCTCGCTGTGCGGCTCTACGTGTGCCCTTAGAGCCGCCGCCAGCTTGGGATGACAGCGCTCTCAGCCCCTCATCCTGAAGAGGGCGTTCCAAGCGCCGCAATCCGCTCGACGGCTTCGGTCAGAAGATGATCGGGTGTTGTCAGACTGATCCGGAAGAAGCCCTCCCCATTTGGGCCATATGCCCCTCCCGGCGAAATGACAACCGCAGCTTCTTCGAGCACGTACTCACAGTACTCAGCAGCGCTCGCATAGCCGTCCGGGACAGGAGCCCAGATATAGATGGTTCCCTTTGGTGCCGTGACCTCAACCCCGGCCGCGGCGAGAGCGTCACAGACTAGGTCCCGCCTTCGTGTGTAGAGCTCGCACATCCGGTCCACCTCAAGGGCCATATCGGGCTGCAAAGCTCTGGCGCCCGCAAGCTGAATCGCCTCGAACAGACCGCTGTCAACGTTGCTCTTGAGCTTCCAATATGCGGCGATGGCGTCGGCGTTACCGACCATAGCCGCGCATCGCCAGCCCGTCATGTTCCAGCCCTTTGAGAGGGAGAACACCTCAACCCCAATTTCCTTAGCGCCTGGTGTGGCGAGGAAGCTCGGCGCGACGTAACCGTCGTATGTGGTTTCGCTGTAAGCGTTGTCATGAACGGCGAGAATGTTGTGCTCGCGAGCGAAGGCAACGACCTTTTCAAAGAACCCTTCCGGTGCAATTGCGCCAGTTGGATTGTTCGGGTAGTTGAAGAACATCAATCGTGTTCGCTGCGCGACATCAGCCGGGATGGAGTCAAGGTCAGGGACAAACCCGAGCTCTGGCAACAACGGCATCAGATGGGCGTCAGCCCCCACAAGTTTGGGACCGGCTGTGTAGACCGGGTAGCCAGGATCGGATGCGAGGGCGATCCCGTCCTCATCGAGGAAGGCAAGGCTGAGGTTGAAGATGCACTCCTTGGCGCCAATGGCTGGAATGACCTCAGTCTCGGAATCGAGCGCGACCCCGAACCGTCGTGAGTAGAAGTCGGAGACGGCATCGCGAAATTCAGCGCGTCCCCTGTTTGACGGGTACTGGTGGGTTGAGGGATCAGCCAGGGCCTCCTGTCCAGCAGCTACCACGGCTGGGAATGTTGGCGTGTCGGGATCGCCAATGCCGAGCGAGATCACATCGATGCCGGCGGCTTTCTTCTCGGCGATTTTGCGTTCAAGCTCGGCAAAGAGGTACGGCGGGATTAGGTCAAGACGGCTACTGGACTTCAAGAGAGTTCCTCCACTGTTTCTGGGGCGAGCACGCCAGCGTAGACGGGAATGGCCCAGCCAGTCAGGTCGAGCGACAGACCCTCCCCGATCGTGACATTGAGCGTTCCTCCATCGAGCCGAACATCAATGGAATCGCCATCACCACCGAGGTGCGCGGCTACTGCTGCTCCAGAAGAGCCAGTCCCAGATGACATTGTCTCCCCTACTCCCCGTTCAAAGATGCGAGCTCGGATGCCCTTGCTCTCTCTAGCCCAGAAGGAAACATTGGTTCGGTTGGGGAACCGTGGGTCGGTTTCAATGGCAGGACCAATAGCTGGCAGATCCAAGGCTTCCACTTCCTCGACGGTCTGGAACTCGATCGTCACCTGCGGGTTTCCAACGTGAACGAATCGGAAGACTCGCTCAGCACCGGAGACTTGGAGCTTGCCAAGCCCGTCAGCAGGTCCATCTGGCCAATCTGGTCCAGACGTGGTGGCGCTACCTAGAGCCATTGTGCAGTTGCGGGCGTCGTGGATCTGTGGAGCAACCGTTCCAGCGGTCGTCGCAATTGTGAATTCATCCTTGTCTGTCCATCCACGCGCACGGAGGTACATGGCAGCTTCACGGGCTCCGTTGCCCGAAAGCTCAGCCTCTGAGCCGTCGGGGTTGAAGATCTTGAGGTTTGCGACATGACCATCACCTCCGGCTGAAAGGAGCAGTACCCCGTCGCCCCCAGGTCCGAAATTGGGATGGCAAAGACCCCTAACCCGCTCCGGGGTTAGCTCCCAAGGGAGTTGGTCAGCTTCGACAATTAGATAGTCGTTACCAAGGGCTTGCCATTTCTCGAAGCGCACAGGCGGAGTCTAGGCGGCGTGACTGTCGAACAGGTGCAGGATCCGTTCAACCGGAGCTGTGAGGTCCGCTCCAGAAAGGGTCACGATCTCGGTGTCCTCCAGTCGTCTGAGCCACGTGCCCTGACGTTTGGCGAACTGCTGGGTGCGGTTGCGCATCGATTTGACATCGCCTGTGCGTAGTTCGCGCATTCCTATGGCTGCAGCCGCGGTACGTGAAGGTCCGATTTTCCAGGCCGTCGTGACCTCAGCGGCCGCTCCTAAGTCGATCATCCGCTCAATCCGTTCGGTTATGAGACGGCGCCTTTCCTCGCGTTCTCTAACCAATCCGAGGGCAACTGTGGGATGGCGAGCGGGCTGGTCCCAGAGGGCCGTCACGCTTTTATGGGGCGGCAGCCCACTTCGGCTCAGTTCGAGGGCTCTCAATATTCGTCGAGGGTCCGAGACGCTCAGCCTTGCGGCCACCTCTGGTTCCGAGTGGGTGAGTTCGGCGTGCAGTACCTCTGCGCCCTCCAACTCCAAATGTGATTCCAGTTCGGCTCTTAACTGGGGGTCAACGGCCGGCCGCAAAGCAAGATCCGACAGCGCGGCGCGGAGATACAGACCTGTCCCACCCACCACGATGGCTACCTTTCCCGCGGCGCGGACTTGGTCTATTGACGCGTGGGAATGGCTCTTGAACTCCCCCACGCTGAATTCGTCAGTGACACTGCGAATCCCGACGCAATGATGCTTCAGGACATTCTGTTCCTCACGTGTTGGGGCCCCAGTGATGATCGGGATCTCCCGATAGACCGCGTACGCATCGGCGCTAACTGCCTCCGACTCGAGGCCTCTCGTTCTGAGCATTCGCGCGACCTCCGTTGCGACGGCGGTCTTGCCAGTGGCCGTTGCTCCGAAGATCGCGATGACGGGGAGTTCGTTCACAACCTGATCCTGTCACTCTGTGGGGCATGACACCACTTTCTGGACGCATTCTCATCACTGGAGCAGCCGGCGGACTCGGCCAGGCCATCGCCACAGCAGCGGCTCCTCAGGCAGGATCACTTGTGCTCTCGGCCCGTCGCCTTGACCAGGTTGAGACCTTTGCCGCTGGCCTAGGCGCCGAGGTTCTCTGTGCAGATATGGAGAGTCGCTCGGATGTTGAGAATCTCGTTCGTTCGGCTGGTCAGGTGGATGTCGCCATCCTGAACGCTGCTCTTCCAGCCTCCGGTGACCTGATGGAGTACGAGATTGATCAGATCGATCGCGCTATAGAGGTCAACCTGCGCGCTCCAGCAGTTATGGCTCGTCTACTGGCAGAGGGAATGGCAGAGCGCGGCTCAGGGCACATTGTGTTTATCTCATCACTTGCCGGAAAGGCTGCTTCTGCTGGCACCGCGATGTATTCGGCTACCAAGTTTGGTCTTCGTGGATTGTCGCTCGCACTTCGTGCTGACCTAGCTGACACCGGTGTTGGCGTGTCGGTTATTTGTCCGGGCTTCGTCAGTGACGCAGGCATGTTCGCTGACAGCGGTGCTCATCTAGGACCAGGAATGAACACGGTTACTCCTGAGAAGGTTGCCGAGGCGACACTGCGAGCTGTTGAGAAGAATCAGGCCCAGGTGGATGTTGCCCCACTCGCGTTACGCCTTGGGGCCAACTTCGCTCAAGTAGCCCCCGCTGCCTATCAAGCCGCCACCAAGCGCCTTGGCGGCTCCAAGCTGTCCGAAGTTATGGCAGAGCAGCAGCGCCCTAAGCGCTGAGCTAGCTCCTAGACGGTCGGGACTCCGGCCAGTACCTGAGTGCCATCCAAGGTCTGGCTGGTCGCTGACTCAATCGTGACAGTCACGATCTCCCCTGCCTCAGCGATCCCGTCGAAGTTGACGACCTTGCTCTCGCGTGACCGTCCCCGCAGACGGGCAGCATCGGTGCGGGACGGTCCTTCAACGAGGACCTCCACTTCACGCCCCACAAAACGCTGTGCTCGTTCGCTAGCCCGGCGTTGCACCAGCGGGAGCAGCCGTTGCATGCGGTCCACCTTGGTTTGGTGGTCAACTTGGTCGGGCATCTCAGCCGCGTCTGTCTCCCGTCGGGCCGAGTAGATGAAGGTGAACGCACCATCAAACCCAACCTGGTCCACAACCTCCATTGTCTCCTGAAAATCTTCTTCGGTCTCCCCCGGGAATCCGACGATGATGTCTGTTGTCAGTCCGATATCAGGAAGAACTGAGCGGATCATCTCCACTCGAGCAAGGTAACGCTCGCGGTCATAGGTGCGCCGCATTGCTTTAAGGACCTTTGAGGACCCAGCCTGAAGCGGCAGGTGAATGTGCTCGCAGACAGATTCAAGGGCTCTGTGAGCCTCTACAACATCCTCTCGCATGTCTTTGGGGTGAGGGCTGGTGTAGCGGAGGCGTTTCAGCCCTTCCACGTCATCGATTTGATGCAGAAGCCCTGAGAAAGTTGTCAAACCTCCGTCTTTGAGGTCCCTGCCATAAGAGTTGACGTTCTGCCCGAGCAGCGTCACCTCGGACACTCCCTTCTCGACTAAGCCTCGGACCTCCTCCACGAGCTCATCGAGAGGGCGGCTGGCCTCTATGCCTCGAGTCATTGGAACGATGCAGTAGGAGCAGCGGCAGTTACAACCCACACTGATCTGGACCCATGCGTGGTGTTCACGTGCTCTCTTCTGGGGCAGTCGCCCTGTGAAGGACTCAAACTCGAAGAATCCTTGTGCTGTCAATGAATCGCTGTTGAGGAACTCTGCTAGACGATCAACCTGTCCCGGACCGAAGGCGACATCCACGAATGGGAATTGTCGGAACACCTCCTCTTTGACTGACTGAGCCCAGCAGCCCCCCACTCCAATGATCGTGTCGGGGTCGCGTCGCTTGATCGCGTGCGCGTCGTGAAGGTGACTGATGAACTTCTGGTCGGCCTTCTCGCGGATGGAGCAAGTGTTGAAGAGGATCAAGCCAGCATCCTCGCGTGTGTCTGCCTGCTGCCACCCCAACGACTCGAGCATGCCCTCCATCCGCTCACTGTCGTGCTGGTTCATCTGACAGCCGAAGGTAGTCAGGTGGTACCGCTTAGTCGTTGTGACACTCGCCATTGGGCGATCGTAGTGGGACTCTGGGCAATACGCGGCTAGAGATCCCCACTTGCTTGACTAACTACATGCCTCGGCGTGGGCTCTTATTGCGTCGGAGGCGGTCTCAAAGCTGTACCCGCGACGGACGAGGAGGCCGATCGCCCGCCTGCGGTCAGCCGTTTGTTCAGCGGGTTGCGTTAGCCGCGTCTGGAGAAAAGCGATCGCTCGTTGGAGCTCGGTTTCTTCGTTCTCGACCGCAAAAGCAGCGTCGATGGCGTCGCGCTCCGCTCCCAGGGCCATCAGTCGAGTCCGGATCCGGGAATTACCCCACCCGTCGAGGTTCCTGCGGTCTTCGACGAAGGAGAGGGCGAACTTCCTGTCGTCAAGGTAGTTCATCTCGATCAGACGGCCAATGGCTCCTTCTACAACATCCTCGGCTATGCCCTTCTGAATCAGCTTGTTCTTGGTCTCAAGAACAGTCCGGGCTCTGAACCCGATGTAGACAAGACCTCTGCCTACCGCGAGTTCAACGAGCTCGTCAAACGATGCTTCCGAACTCACGCTGCCTGTTCGTCGGCCGCCACTTCAGCAGTCTCATCATCAGGAACTGGGGTGACGACACTTCTGTCAATCTCTTTGACGAGGCCGCGGTCAATTCCGACAGCTGCATAGACCTCATCCTCGATCTGCTTGGCAATCTCAGGGTGCTCATCGAGGAAGGTCTTCGAGTTCGCACGTCCCTGACCGAGACGCTCGTCCTTGTAGGAGAAGAACGCGCCGCTCTTCTTAACGACGTCGTGCTCGACGCCAAGATCAATCAAGCAGCCGGAAGTTGAGATTCCCTTACCGAAGTCAATATCAAACTCGGCGACACGGAATGGCGCCGCGACCTTGTTCTTAACGACCTTGACCCGCACCCTGTTACCAACTGCCTCGGTGCCATCCTTGAGAGTCTCGATGCGCCTGATGTCAAGCCGCTGTGATGAGTAGAACTTCAATGCGCGGCCACCTGGCTGTGTCTCCGGGCTGCCGAACATCACGCCGATCTTCTCGCGAATCTGGTTAGTGAAGACGCAAAGCGTTTGGGTCCGGTTCAGGTTGGCTGTCAGCTTTCGCATCGCTTGGGACATCATCCGTGCCTGTAGGCCGACGGTCTGGTCTCCCATCTGACCCTCCAGCTCAGCCCTCGGAGTCAGAGCAGCAACTGAGTCCAGCGCAACTAGATCCACGGCACCGGAACGCACCAACATGTCGCAGATTTCAAGAGCCTGCTCGCCGTAATCCGGCTGCGATACGAGGAGTTCGTCAATGTTGACGCCGATCTCCTGGGCGTAGAGAGGATCCATCGCGTGCTCAGCGTCGATGAAAGCGCAGATACCGCCTAGCTTCTGAGCCTCGGCGATCATGTGGTAGACCAGCGTTGTCTTACCTGAGGATTCAGGGCCGAAGACCTCAATGACACGTCCCCGCGGTACGCCGCCAATCCCAAGAGCCAGATCTAGCGAGAGCGCGCCTGTTGGAATAGCGTCGACGCGGACTTGGGCACCTTCATCGCCCATCCTCATCACGCTGCCCTGCCCAAACTGACGTTCAATCTGATCGAGTGCGCCCTGGAGTGCAGCGTCCTTGGCCTTTGCAGCCTTGTCCTCGTTCTTAGTTGCCATGTAAATGCTCCCTTCGGCGCGTAGAGCGCCCGTCAGTTCCGACCGGTGCCGGGATACCTAAGATAGGCAGCCCCGCGGACGGAACAGAACCAGCGTAGACAACGTAATGCGACGTTTCTGCGGGATCTAGTGCCGAATCTGAGACAAGATCCGGACGAGAGCGTCAGTCAGTCTCTCCGAGCATCAGTCGCCTCATCAAATGCAACGCAAGGGTGGTTGAGCGATCTCGAATATCCGCTCTACCGCCGGGGATCAGGAGGGTGCGTGCGAGCCGTTTGTCCCCTTGCGTCACAGCAATACAAACTGTTCCAACGGGCTTTTCATCGGTCCCCCCTCCGGGCCCGGCTATGCCGGTGATTCCAACGCCGATGGCTGCCCCGAGCGAGGAACAAACCCCTTCAGCCATCGCTAAAGCAACCGGCTCTGAGACAGCCCCATGTTGAGCAAGTAGGTCTGGTGCTACACCGAGGGCGGATTGCTTAACGGAATTTGAGTAACTCACGACCCCGCCGAGGACATAGTCAGAGGCTCCAGGCAACTCAGTCAATCGGGTACAAAGCAGCCCACCGGTGCACGATTCTGCGACAGCCACCGTTGTTCCCTGGAGAAGAGCCGCCACGAGATCGTCAATAGTGCGTTCATCTTCGGAGAAAATCAGGTCACCATGCCGCTCCCGTATCTGCTTGAGAAGCGCCTCATATTCGTCCTTTGCGGCTGGGACGAAGGTGGTGGCTATCTCAATCTCACCGCGCCGCAGACAGGTTGTGATCTCGAGTCGCGACACGTCTAGCCCTGTGTCCTCAATCGACCGCAGACTGGCTGCCAGCTCTGATTCAGGGATGCCGAAAATTCGCACCATTCGGCGTTCGAATGAGGGCGCTTCTGAGACAAGGTTGCGCAGGGGCGAGGTGGTAAGGGCCGTCGTCCACATTGGCTTGAGTTCTCTCGGCGGCCCTGGAAGCACTAGAACGAGTGGTCCTTCAGTCCCTTCCTGTGGCGCCACGAGCAGACCAGGTGCTGTTCCAACCGGTTCAAGGATCGTGCTGCCTTGTGGAATCACGGCCTGCTTCCGGTTGGCAGCGCGTACTGCCTCCATGTCTAGATTAGGCCAGCGAGAGCTGAGAGCGCTCAATATCTCAGCAATCCGGCCCTCGAGAGGCTCATCTAAGACCATCTCACGCTGCTGGAAGCGCCCAACGACCTCTGCGGTCAGATCATCAGCCGTGGGCCCTAAGCCGCCGCTTGTGACGATCAGGTCGAGCCCTTGAGCTTTCATCGATTCAAGCCCCGCTAGAACATCCTCGGGCCTGTCACCCACCACGGTGATTTGAGCAGGTTGAATCCCCGACGCGCGCATCTGCTCAGATAGCCAAGGTCCATTCCTATCGGTAATGATTCCCGTTAGCACCTCGGTGCCAGTAATGAGAATTCCACCGCGGATCAAAGTCGGCCAGATCCAATCAGAAGAAGCACGATCAGGCCTAGGGCAAAGCCAGAACCAAGGAACAGCTTCGCTCGCGATCCGCCGGTCGATATACCCGCGCGCAGAGTCGGTCTCGAGCCGCTGTGCGGATCGGGGGCGGCAGTTCTAATCACGTACAGCTCAACAAGTGGACGAGGGTCAAGCCCCAGAGCCACTGCATAGCTTTCAAGGAACTTCCGGACATACACGTCCTCTGGAATTACCTGCCATTCCTCATTTTCGAGTGCGCGCAAAAACTTTGCACGGATCTTGGTCTTTTCTTCTACATCAGAGATGTCGATCTCTTGACGCATCCGCGCCTCTCTGAGTGTTTCTCCGATTTCCATCTTGACGGAGGCTAGCGCTGTTGGGAGCGGGTTAGGTGTTGTCGTTGCCGATATCGAGCGAGGCCTGCGCGGGCTCACTTGAGTTCAGCTGCTCTAAGACACGGGGCAGATCTGCTTCGGTAACTAGGACCTGACGAGGCTTCGACCCTTCATAGCCGGAGATCACACCACGACGTTCGAGCATGTCTATCAGCCGGCCAGCACGGGTGTAACCCACACGGAGACGGCGCTGAAGCATGCTCGTAGAAGCGGTCTGCATCTGCGCTACGAGGTTGATTGCTTCCGCGAGCAGAGCGTCTTCATCGGGATCAAAACCATCCGTATCGTCGGACGATTTACTCTCATCAACAACTTCAGCTAGAAGCTCCTCATTGAAGCTCGGCTCCCCCTGCTTACGCCAGTGCTCGCAAAGCTCGGCGATCTGAGCCTCATCGATGTAAGCGCCTTGGATCCGCTGGAGCTTGGATGTGCCCACAGGTGCAAAGAGCATGTCGCCTTGGCCTAGAAGGGTCTCTGCTCCGTTCTGGTCGAGAATCACGCGGGAATCAGTCTGGGAGGACACAGCGAACGCAATCCGGGAGGGAACGTTGGCCTTGATCATTCCGGTGATGACATCTACCCGAGGCGACTGCGTTGCAAGAACAAGATGGATACCGACCGCACGTGCTTTCTGGGCGAGCCGGATGATCGAGTCCTCAACCTCGGTTGGCGCGACCATCATCAAGTCGGCGAGCTCATCGATGACACAGAGGATGTAGGGCAGAGGAGGTTCCCCAGCCTTTTCTCTGGATTCGTTCAGCTCTGGGAGGCCTCGTGTGCGCCGGATTGCCATCAGCGCATAACGCTGCTCCATCTCTCTAACCAAGTTACCCAGCGCGTTGGCCGCCTGCCTAGGGTTCGTGATCACAGGAGTCATCAGATGAGGGACGCTCTCGTAATGGTTGAGCTCCACCTGCTTCGGGTCAACAAGGACGAGTCGAACTTCGCGTGGCGTTGCCCTGAGGAGGATCGAGCTCAACATCGCATTGACGCAGCCTGACTTACCCGCGCCGGTTGTGCCTGCGACGAGCAGATGTGGCATCCGCGCAAGGTCCGCTCCGATCGCTCGGCCAGCGACATCCTTGCCAAGCCAGACAGTTAGCGGCGACCATCCCTCCGGGGGTGCCTGCCAGACATCACCGAGCGTAACCATCTGACGCTCTTCGTTAGGGACCTCTACGCCGACTGCCTGCTTCCCGGGAATCGGAGCGAGAATACGAATGTCGGTTGAGGCCAGTGCGTAAGCCAGATCGTCGCGCAGCTGAGCTACCTTGCTGACTTTCGTGCCTGGGGCAAGCTTGAGCTCGTATCGCGTGATGTGAGGCCCCGAGACGGTTCCAGTGATCTCCGCCTTCACACCGTGGTGGCCGAGGGATTCAACCAACACTCGGGCTGTCTCCGCCCTATCAGCGCTGCTGGTCCCACCCTTCACCTTGGGAGATCGGGTAAGGAGGCTCTTTGGAGGCTGCTTCCAGCGGAACTTAGGATCATCAACAACGCTATCCCTATAACGGCCCTGCGGAGTCAGGTCGGACTCATCAACCACTAGGTCTCGCGCGCCGTCAAAATCAGTGTCCTCCTCGACGGGAGATACATCGTCATCTATGGGTTCAACCTCGGGCTCGGGCGGGTGTGTCCACGCCTCCGGCTCTTCTTCAGCGTCCGCATAGTCAGGTGGCGCCCCAGCCTCAACATGGGTGGCGCGGATAACAACCTCGTCCAGTTCTGGTTCCGGAGGAAGTATCCGCGGTGCCTCGGGTTCGGGAATCTGCTGGGCACGCTTGAGGTCTTTCTTGATTGAGCGCTTAGATGGTCCTGCGGCAGCGCTGGATACAGACTTGGTCAGGTCGGCAGCCCCTTCGGCAGCTGATCTGAACAGACTCGACAGGCTGATGCCTGAAACGAGTACAACGCCTGAAAGAAGCAGAAAGATGGCCAAAAGGTGAGCACCGAGGTGTGATCCCACTGCGCTCGCACCAGCGAAGAGGCCCTGACCGATGGATCCTCCCCTCTCCTGCAACGAGGACGGCGTCCAGTCGGCGACCGCAGACGCGCCGTGAACCCCGAGAGTCCCAGCAGTGAGAGCTAGACACATTCCGGCGAAGAAGAGTCCTAGACCAATCTGAACCGTTCGGCTTACTTTGAATGACTCTCGCGCAATCAGCAATACGCCCACCACGATCAGTACTAGCGGGACTACAACGGCGACAGCCCCGAAAAGGAGCCTGAATCCATGATCAAGGCCCTGTCCAGCCGGTCCACCAGACCATCCGCCCCACACGACAGCACCAAGGAAGGTCCCCAAGATCGTCAGCGCTACCCCGACGAGGTCCATCTGTACCGGCGTCAGAGCACCACTCTTCTGAGCGGGCTTACGTCCTCGAGCCTTCTGAGCGGGCTTGCGGGTGCGAGTAATCGGCTTTTTGGAGGCCGGTGTTTTAGCCGCTGGCTTGCGCTTGGCAGCTGGTTTACTTGGTTTTCTTGCGTTAGTTGCCATTCGATACCCGTTCGACGTGACGGCGAGCAGACCTGCCCGCCCTAAGATTGAGATATGGATGATTGGCCCGACCCCGGACGTGCCCTCAGGATCCTCGTAGTAGAGGACGATCTAGAGATCGCTGCAGTGGTGTCACGCATCGTTAGATCAGCAGGGCTAGAAGCGAAAACTGCGATCGATGGAACCCAAGCCATCGCGCTCACGGCCACATATAAGCCGGATTTGATCCTGCTCGACTTGGGCCTCCCAGAAATGGACGGGACTGAGGTAGCTCGGCTGCTGCGATTGAACGACTGTCGGGCGGGCATCATCGCTCTCACAGCTAGAGACGCCCCAGAGAGCCTCGTTGACGGACTTGACTCAGGACTTGACGACTATGTGGTCAAGCCGTTCAACAAAGATGAACTATTGGCCCGTATGAGATCGGTCCTGAGGGCGAGGCCGCCTAAGGGCTCGGCCGCTCTGGTCGCCGGCCCTCTGGTACTCGACCCCGACACGAGACTGGGACGGATCGGTGAGCGTGAGCTTGAGTTGACAACTCGCGAGTTTGAGCTGCTCACCCATTTGATGCATAACCGGGGGGTCGTCATTTCGAGGGAGCAGCTGCTTGAGGATGTATGGCACTACCCCACGCTGGTCGAGACAAACACCATTGAGGTCTTCGTCTCAAACCTTCGACGCAAACTTGAGGCCAATGGTGAGGAGAGAGTGCTCAAGACGGTCCGCGGCGCGGGTTACGTGATCAGGGGATGACTTGCGGCACATAAGTTCATTACCCATTAGGTGGCGTCTTGCGGGAGGCTCGGCGGTTCTAACCCTGGTCATTCTCTTGGTCTTTGTGGGAGTGGTTGGGTCTGTTCTCGCGGAGCGCCTTCGAACCGACTTTGCACATGAGACCGAGAGGGCTGCAACAACTCTGCAGGAGGAGTTGAGCGTGAAGGCCACGGCAAGCGGCTGGACATTGTCAGGGCCGAGCATTGACGACTACGCCGCCTCCCAAGACGCCCATGTCAGAGTCCTTTCATATACAGGCGACCGAATCGACGATACTGCCGACGCCCCTGATTTTGGCCTCCTCCCCTCCGGTGCCGCGAGCATTGGTGACTACCGAGTGGAGACCCGGCTGATTCCCACTAGACCGAGTGGTTCCGCCTCGGTGCAATACTCCAGGTCGACGGGTTCACTGACATCAACAGTTGCGCAGATGTGGCTACTTCTTGGGTTCGGGATAGTGGCAGCGACTCTGTTAGCCCTGCTAGCAGGTTTGGCAATCGCACGCCAAGCGATGAGACCGGTTGCAGGCATCACGGCGGCTGCTCGCCAGATAGCCGATACAGGCGACCCCAGCTTGTCCATTCCAATTCCAATCGCAAATGATGAGATCCATGACCTTGCAGTCACTCTGTCCGAAGCTCTTCACGAGCTCGATATGGCAAGAGGGCGCAGCGAGTCCGCGCTAACCCGGCAACGGGAGTTCGTTGCAGATGCGTCACATGAGCTGAGAACCCCGCTCACATCCTTGATCGCCAACCTCGAGCTGTTGGAGTCTGACGCCAACGCAGAGGAGGACCTCACTGCAGCTGCCCTGCGCTCAGCTAGGAGGATGGGAACGATTGTGAGCGATCTGTTGATGCTCGCGCGGTCGGGAGAGTCATTGCCGCAAATCTCTACCGTTGACGCAAGAGACGTAGTTAGTGCGGCTCTAGCTGACGCTGGTGCAGCGATCCGAGATGGACAGGTTGACAATCAAACTCTGCCACATCAAGTTACTTGCGATCCCATGGCCGTAACTCGGGCAATCCGGAACCTGATCGAGAACGCTGCGCTTCACAACCCGTCTGGTACATCAATCAGGGTCGGTTCCTCGAGCGCAGATCTAAGTTGGTCTGTGACTGTCGAGGACGCCGGCTCCGGGATCCCTCCAAGTGAGCGGGGGCGGATCTTTGATCGGTTCGTTCGCGAGGGCGGCGAAACAGCTGGCAACACTGGGCTAGGACTTGCCATCGTCAAGGCAGTTGCTCTAGATCACGGCGGCAGCATCGAAGTTGAGGAATCTGAACTTGGTGGTGCCAAGTTCACACTGTGCCTTCCTCAGGCCTGAGCGGTCCTAAGCTTCGACTACCACTGGCAGCACAAGCGGGCGCCTACGGAAGGCGGAGTGAATGTCCGCTGCCACGCCATCGTGAAGCCGGCGTTCAAGCTCTTCGCGATCGTGTTCCCCAGCCTTTGCGGCAATGTCGCAGACCGTGATGGAGGAATCACGCGCGCACTTGACCAGCTTGTCGGTGTCCGCGCCGGCTGCCATTCCCCTCGAGACCACTTCAGGCTCTGAGATGAGCTCGCCTGATTGCGCGCTGATTGAGACGACAATTACGACAACACCGTCGTCGGCCAAAGTGCGCCTGTCTCGTACCGCCGCTTCGGAGGGCTCGCCAAGCTCCATGCCGTCAACAAGTAGGACCCCTGAGTGCTCTTGCGGTCCGAATCTCGCACCAGATTCGCTGATGTCAAGTGGAAGACCATTGGCCCCTTCAAAGATAGAGGCAGATGGAATGCCAACCTGTTCAGCAAGCTCCCTATGAAGCCTCAACCGCTTGGCGTCTCCATGAACCGGCATGAAGTAGGTCGGACGGACGAGGTTAAGCATCAGCTTTAGCTCCTCTGCATATCCATGTCCCGACGCGTGGATTGGAGCGTCCTGAGCAGTGATGACGGTGCATCCAATCTGGTAGAGGCGGTCAACTGTCTCGTTGACGGCTCGTTCGTTACCAGGTACCGGTGTTGCGGAAAAGACAATCGTGTCTCCGCTGTGAAGCTCAATCTGGGCGTGGTCGCGGTGGGCCATGCGCCGGAGAGCGGACAGAGGTTCACCCTGTGAACCGGTTGAGACGACCACAACTCGGTCATCCGGGAAATTGTTGATCTCACGAGGCTGGATCAGGATGCCTTCGGGCACGCTGAGATGGTTGAGGACCTTTGCGATCTTTGAGTTCTTAACCATCGATCGCCCAACCAACGCAACCTTGCGTCCCGTCGCCTCGGCCGCGTCTACCACCTGCTGCACGCGATGAACGTTGGAGGCGAAGCTCGTGACGATAATCCGGCCCTCACAATTTTCAAAGACCTTAAGCAGGGCTGGACCGACAAGACTTTCTGAGGGCGAGAAACCAGGACGGTCAGCGTTGGTTGAGTCACCGCAGAGCAGAAGAACTCCCTCGGCGCCAAGCTCGGCGAGGCGTGCCATGTCCGCCGGGTCCCCGTCAACCGGAGTTTGGTCAAACTTGTAATCGCCGGTGAACACAACCGTTCCGGCAGGTGTTCCAATTGCCGCGCCGCGTGCGTCCGGAATCGAATGTGTCAGGTGGATCATCTCGATCGTGAACGGACCGGCCTCGATGATCTCCCCAGTGTCCACTGCTACCAGAGCTGAGTCGTCGAGCTTGTGTTCTTTCAGCTTGGAACGCGCCATCTCAACCGTGAGCGGTCCACTGACGATCATCGGCACCGATTCAACGCCAATGTCTCTTAAGAGCCAAGGGAGTGCTCCCACGTGGTCTTCATGGCCGTGGGTGATGACAATCGCCTCGATGCAGTCAGCTCGTTCCCTTACGTACTCAAAGTCTGGAAGGACAAGGTCAATCCCGGGCATGTCTCCCCCAGGAAAGCGGAGTCCGACATCGAGGAGCAGAATCCGGCCGTCGTACTCAACTACTGCCATGTTCTTACCTATTTCGCCTACGCCACGAGTGGAAGGACGCGGACGCTGCCGGATGCGAGGCTCAAGCGAGGAGGTCCAGCACGCGCATGGCGTCAGCGATCGTCTCGCGCTCAGAAGCGGAGGCAGCGACGAGAGGAAGTCGGAGACTGCCTCCGGGAAGGCCAGCAAGGTCAAGCGCTGCCTTAATTGGAATCGGGTTTGTGGTCACGCCGAGCGAGTCGTAGAAGCTGCGCAGTGGTTGGTCGAGCGTGGCACGGTCATTGGAGTGTGCCACTGCAAGCATCTGCGTGCCTACAAGGTGGCTGGCAACAAGGATGCCGCCTACAGCGCCGTTATCCATGGCTGTTGCGAAGGCGTCGTCGTTGCCGGCATATAGATCAAGACCTTCAATTACGGACGGCGTACCCGCCCGGGCTTGCTTCATCCCAGTGATGTTCGGGTTCCGCGCACCGATCTCAGCTGACAGCTCGTCGCTCATATCCACTCCCGTGCGGGTTGGAACGTTGTAAAGGACAACAGGCAGGTCTGTTGATTTCGCCACAGCCTCAAAATGCGCGTGGATGCCTGCCTCGTTGGGGCGGTTGTAATAAGGCGTCACCGAGAGGACGGCGTCAGCCCCGGCGTTGGTTGCGCGCTCAGTCAGGCGGACTGCGTGAGCCGTGTCGTTGGCTCCGGCCCCCGCAACCACTGTGAGCCGATCACCGAAGGATTCTGCGACGAATGAGATCAGTTCAATCTGTTCATCATCAGTCAGGGTCGGGGCTTCCCCTGTTGTCCCAGCTACTACGACTCCATCAGACCCATTGGCGATCAGATGCTCAAGGATGATGCTCATTGCATCGTGATCCACGGTTCCAACTGAATCGAACGGAGTCACTACTGCCGTGAGGATTGTGCCGAGGGCGGATCCTGGTGCGTTACTCAAAGGAGGTTCTCCAGACCAACTGTCAGTGTGTCTGGAAGATCGGCAATGCGGTTGATCGCCAGCACCACACCTGGCATGAAAGCTTTTCGGTCCGTGCTGTCGTGACGGATGGTCAGGGTCTCCCCTGTCCCCCCGAAAATGACCTCCTGATTGGCAACGACGCCTGGCAGTCGGACGGAGTGAATAGGCACCTCGCGGCCGGTGACCTCAGTGATCAGTGCGGCCGTCAGTGCTGCAGTCCCAGATGGCTTGTCGAGCTTGTCAGGGTGATGAAGCTCAATGATCTCGACATCGGGCATGGACTGAGCGGCCTCTTTTGCGAAGCGCATCATCAAGACGGCTCCGATGGCAAAGTTGGGAGCAACGAGAATCTTCGCTCCAATCAGTCCCTCAAGCTCGGCCATTTCGAATCCGGTGGTTCCAACTACAGCGTGGACCCCAGCCTCGTTGGCGGCAAGAATGTTGGCCACCGCCGTCTCTGGACGAGTGAAGTCCACGAGGACATCTGCGTCCGCGAGAAAGTCAGCTACAGACGTCCCGAGAGCTGGGTCGGCACGGCCAGAGAGCTCCATGCCTGCGGCCTCTTCGACCGCGGCACAGACCTCCTGGCCCATCCGACCTTCACTACCTGCAACGACTACTTTGATCACAGGCAGTTCTCCTACTTACGAGCGTTCTGGGTCCCGGCCGCCGCGGGGACGGTCACCGCCACGTCCGCCGCCGCCACCGCCTCGTGGGCGATCACCGCCACGTCCGCCGCCGCCACCGCCGCGTGGGCCGCTTTCGGACTTGGAGAGCTCAGCAAGTTCCTCTTTGGACTTGCCCTGAATTGCTGGGTCGCTCGAGAGGCGAAGGCCAATACGTCCGCGTTCGCGGTCGACCTCGCACACTGTTACGGCAATTTCGTCGCCCTTGTTGAGGACCTCTTCTACTGTCTCGACGCGATTGCCTGGGCTCACGCTTGAGATGTGGAGAAGACCATCGGTTCCCTTGGCGAGTTCCACGAAGGCTCCGAAGGTTGTGGTCTTAACGACCTTGCCTTGGAATGTGTCTCCGAGCTCAACTTCCTTGGTCATCGATGAGATGCGCTCGGCAAGTGCGTCGCCAAGTGCACCAGTCGTAGCATAGATGAGGATCATGCCCTCATCGTCAACGGTGATCTGAGCCTCAAACTCCTCTTGGAGCGAACGGATCGTCTCGCCGCCCTTGCCAATGACAAGGCCGATCTTCTCTGGGTCAATCTTGATCTGAGCGATACGCGGTGCGTACTCGGACAGCTCCTCTGACGGAGCGTCAATCGCAGTTGCCATCTTCGCAAGAATGAACTCTCGTCCGGCCTTAGCCTGAGTGAGTGCATCACGAAGGATGTCGAACGTAACACCGTCGATCTTGATGTCCATCTGGAGCGCTGTGATGCCTTCGCCCGTACCGGCGACCTTGAAGTCCATGTCGCCGAGATGATCTTCAACACCAGCGATGTCGCTGAGAACGGTGTAGTCGTCGCCCTCCTTGATCAGACCCATTGCGATACCTGCCACCGGACTGGTGATTGGAACGCCGGCCTGCATCAGTGAGAGTGATGACCCGCAAACGGAAGCCATCGAGCTCGAGCCATTGCTTTCAAGGATCTCGCTTACAACACGCACTGTGTACGGGAAGTCTTCCTGTGAAGGAATGACTGGGACTAGTGCGCGCTCCGCAAGTGCTCCGTGACCAATGTCGCGACGCTTAGGTCCACGCATGAATCCAGCTTCACCAACCGAGAACGGCGGGAAGTTGTAGTGGTGGAAGTAGCGCTTGACACTCTCAAGACCGAGTCCGTCGAGACGCATCTCTTCACGGGTCGTACCGAGAGCCACGGTGCTCAGTGCCTGAGTCTGTCCACGGGTGAACAGGGCCGAGCCGTGAGTCCTTGGAGTTACGCCAACTTCGATCGTGATCTGACGGATTTCGTCAGCTCCACGACCGTCAGGGCGTACCTTCTCGATTGCAATGCGCTGACGGATGATGGTCTTCTCAAGCTTCGCAAAAGCGCGCTTAGCCTCAGACTTGTTGGCCGAGTAGTCATCGTCTGCCTCATCGCCTGCATAAGCGGCGACAACCTCTGCCTCAACGGCTGAGCAGGCGTCCTGGCGCTCAAGCTTCTCGACAACCTTGGTTGCCTCCTCGAGCTTGGCTCCGTGGGACTCCTTGACCTTGGCGTAGAGAGCCTCATCAACAGTGGCAACAACGGCTTCAACCTTGGTCTTACCGACCTTGGCTGCGAGCTCAACCTGAAGCGCACAAAGCTTCTTGATCTCGCCATGAGCAATGTCGAGAGCATCAAGGATCTCAGCTTCTGAGACCTCATTAGCTCCGGCTTCAACCATCAGAATTGCTGTGTCGGTTCCGGCCACGATCAGATCGAGGTCCGTTCCATCAAGCAGTAGATCTTCCGACGGGTTGACAACAAAGTTCCCATCGATCTTGCCGATGCGGACTGCACCAACCGGCTGAGGGAATGGAATATCACTGATCATCAACGCAGCACTCGCACCGTTCATCGCGAGGATGTCGTACGAGTTGACGTGGTCGATTGACAGTGGCAATGCCACGAGCTGCGTCTCTCGGCGCCATCCCTTGGGGAACAGAGGACGGATCGGACGGTCGATCAGACGAGCAACCAGAGTTGCCTTCTCACCGGCACGGCCTTCGCGCTTGAAGAATGAGCCTGGGATCTTGCCCGCGGCGTACATACGCTCTTCCACATCAACTGAGAGTGGAAGGAAGTCAATATCACGCAGGCCACCAGCTGTGGCTGTTGAGAGGACCATTGTGTCCCCTGCGCGTACTACGACTGCTCCTGAGGCCTGTTTGGCCATACGTCCCGTTTCAAATGAGATCTCGGTTCCCGAGATATCAACGGAGACGCGTGTAATGGCGTCTGCCATAAGTAATCACTTGTTCCTTCGTCCAGCCCGTCGGTCGGCCAGACCACATCGTTTTTATATTTTCCGAACGGAGTAAGCCTAGCGGGCTGGCGATCAGCGCGACCTGCCCGATTCCCAAAGCGCCACATCCTCAATATCTGGCACCCCCTGATAGAGCTCCCCCCCAACCAGAATTGTTGGGGTAGCTATCACTCCCGCTCTGATTGCGTCTCGGAACGAGTCAGCTACCAGCGATTCGACCTCGCTCGAGCGTCGATCAGCGTCAAACTGGTCAAGGTCCAACCCCAACTGTTCGGCCCTCGCCCAGAGATGTGGATCGTCCAGTCTCCCCTGGTCGGCAAATAGGAGTTCAACCATCTCCCAGAACATGTGCTGCCTCCCAGCGGCCTCTGCCGCTGCAGCGGCCGCGATCGCCCTCGGGTGACGTGAGGAGACAGGGAAGTAGCGCAGACCGAGCCTCAACTTCGAGGTTTTGAGACGCTCCCACGCAAACCCGCACCTCGGACATTCGAAGTCCGCGTAGATCACTGCAGTCGGAAGTGAGTCAGCACCGCATAGCCGGTCCGAAGGACCAGGCGGGTCGGCAGCTTTACTGCTGAGGGTCAGGCCTGCTCCGCGACGGCATCAAGACCGTCGAAGAGGAGGTTAGCTCCGGGTAGTACTCCCGGATTTGGTGCCTGATAGCTCCAAGCAATCTTCGAGTCCGGTCCCACTACAACAATCGCCCTCTCTGGGAAGCCACCAGGATGCTTAACACCAAAGGCTTCGCATCCAGAACCCTTAGGCTCAAAGTCCGACAGTTGAGGAATGCTCACGTTGAACTTCTCGATGAACGCAGTCTGGGAATAGCTGGAATCACAGGACACTCCGTAAATGACCGCGTCCCGTGCGTGAATGTCTGAGAGAACTTCCTCATAGATGTTGAACTGGTCTGTACAGACTGGGCTGAAGGCAAACGGGTAAAAGACGAGGATCGTTGTCTTTCCGGCAAGATCGGCCTCAGTGAAAGTCTCACCGTCAGCTTTACCGAAGCTGAACGAGGGAGCTGACGAACCGGCTGAGAGGACCGTCATCGACGGAGACCGAGCTTCTCAACCAAGCCTCGGTAGCCATCGAGGTCGTTACGCCTCAGATAGTCGAGGAAACGACGGCGCTGACCAACAAGCTTGAGGAGTCCTCGCCGTGAGGCGTGGTCCTTCTTGTGATCACGGAGGTGCTCGGTCAGGTGATTGATGCGCTCTGTGAGCATCGCAACCTGAACCTTTGTGGCACCAACATCCTGAGGACCGCTGCCGAACTCGGCTGCGATCTCCATCTTGCGCTCTTTGGTGAGATTGCTCATCGCGTCGAACCGTAGCAGGACAGGCCAGTAGCTGGATTGGAGCGTCAGGTTACGTGCGCTGCAGCAATCACTGCTGACTGCTCACAGTCCTGCGCCATCTGAACCTTCAAGGCTTCAATCCGGTCAAACTTGGCCTCCGGGCGCAGAAACGAAAGTAGTTCAACTGAGACTTCCTGACCGTAGAGGTCGCCATCAAAGTCGAGAATGAACACTTCAAGCAGGACCTGTTCGCCGTCATCAAACGTCGGCCGCACCCCGATGCTCGCTGCGGCCGGTTGTCCGTTAAGCAGAGCCGCATAGACGCCAAAAGCGGGAACAACGCAGCCCGGAGCAGGAACAATGTTGGCCGTCGGATAGCCGAGGGTTCGCCCTCTCTTCTCACCATCAACCACGATCCCCCTCATCTCGAAGGAGTGGCCAAGAAGCTTTCGAGCGTCGTCTATGTTGCCGACCCGGATCAAGTCTCTTATCGCTGACGATGAGATCAGTCCTGACTCATGCTGCACAAGCTCGGCCACTGTGGTCTGGAAACGCGAATCCGCCTTAAGTGTCTCGGCGTTACCTGCCGCCCGATTACCAAATCTGAAGTTCTGTCCAACCCGAACCTCGGTTGCTCCCAGCGCATCAACTAGCACGCTGCTGATGAACTGCTCGGCAGTGAGCTCACTGAAGTCCTGGTCAAAGGTGGCCACAACCAGCTCATCTACCCCAAGTGCGGCGATCAGGTCTGCTTTCTGTTCCAGCGTGGTCAAAAGATCAGGTGCTCCGGTTGGTCCAACAACAGCCCTAGGGTGCGGATCGAAGGTGAGGACCGTGTCAGCATCCCCGATGACTTCGATGTGCCCAAGATGAACCCCATCAAATTCCCCTACAGCCACCCTGCGCGACCGCGAGACTGCTGTGGCTGGCGTAGTGATCTTCATTGCCAAGGAAGCCTATTCATCCGACGAAGCCAGCGACTGACGAGAGCAGACCCGGCTCCTTGACTTCGCCAATCGCAACTAATCCGTCCGGACCCACGATTGTCACCGTCTCTCCGAGATCACGGTCCGTTTCCATAGGTCTCCCGTGGCTAATCAGAGAGGCATTGTTGGCATCGACATTTTCCACCGGAAGGATCTCTCCGAGTGCGGCAAGTAGCTCGAGATCAAGACCCGCCTGGCCTGGAACATCAAAAGGTCCAATTTGGGTTCGCCTCAAAGAGACGCAATAAGCATCCCCCAGATCAGCAATGAGGGAGCGAATATAGGTCCCAGACGAGCACCTGATTAGGTAGTCGCGCTCAGTTGGGCGGCGCTCAAGCTCCTCAAACCGAGTAACTGTGATCGGTCGTGCCTGTAGCTCAACCTCCTCCCCTGCACGGGCTAATTCGTAAGCACGCCTGCCTCCGACGCGCACAGCCGAAAAGTCAGGCGGCGTTTGGAACATGTCCCCGGTGGGAAGCTCAATGTCACCCTCGGGAAGCACACCAGTCTCGGTGATTTCCCCTTCAGTGTCACCTGTGTTTGAGCGCGCTCCGAACTTAGCTGTGACGAGATACTCCTTATCCAGCCCCATAAAGAAGCGCTGGGTGCGCGTGGCTCTACCAATCAGGATCAACAGGAGCCCGGTAGCAAATGGGTCAAGCGTCCCGGCGTGCCCAACCCGAACCCCTCTTGGGAGGCTGTGCTTGATCTGAGCAACAACGTCGTGCGATGTGACACCTGCCGGTTTATCGACCAAGCGCACAGACGCGGTCATTATCAGTCCGCTTCGGTTTGAAGGCGGATCTGTTCGCAAATGAAGGCCACCAGATCGGGGTGTGAAAGGTCTGAGCTGAATCCAGCCGCACCCCGATGGCCACCTCCCCCACCTGCCCGCGCAATGGCCGAGACATCCACACGGTCCGTGGACGCTCGTAGTGAAACCCGGCGAACATCAGGGCTTCCCTGTGGCTCTCTAACAACAGCAGCTACATGGGTACCTTCGATCGCTCGGAGGTGATCCACCACTCCCTCAGACCAGCCGTCGATGGCGCCCGTCTCGTCAAAGTCGGCTCGCGAAAGCCAAGTCATTGTGAGCTGACCTTCCTCGTGACGCTCAATGTTTCCCAATGCTCGCCCGAGAAGTTGAGCCCGTGCCAGTGGCACGCCCTCGTAGATGCGACGGAAGATGTCTGCAACTGGAACACCCCGCTCAATGAGGTCGCCGGCCATGATGTGGGCCTCGCTCAGTGTGTTGTCGTACATGAACCGACCAGTGTCGGTAACCAATCCGACATACAGAGCGGTTGCTGTCAGCCGGTCGATCTCGGAATCGAGTTCCTGGGCTAGACGCCAAACAATCTCAGCCGTGCATGAAGCTTGAGCGTCAACATGGTTAAGCGCCCCAAAGTTCGTGTTGTCGTGGTGGTGGTCCAGATTGATGATTGCCGCAGCATCACCGCCTCTTTCCCTGGCTGGCGAACGCTCTAGGTTCCCGCAGTCGAGCATGACGAGCGTCGTCTGACTGAGGTCTTGGGGAATCTCACGAATTACGCGATCCCAAGGCACCATGAACCGGTATTCCTCGGCGGGTTCATCGTCTGAAGCAACATGAATGGGTGCGTCAATACCAGCTGATTCGAGGACCCGATGTGCGGCCACCAGGGAGCCAATCGCATCTCCGTCTGGGTGTTCATGCGTCATCAACAGCAGCGAGTCAGCAGATCTGAGCGAAGCAGCGACCTCTGTAAGTGTGGCCCCCGTCATTGCTCCTCCTCATGCTCGAGGATTTCCTCAACTCGCCAGGCACGGTCAATCGACGTGTCGTAATGAAACTCCAACTCTGGTGTGTTCTTCATCCGAAGCTGCGTGGCGATCGCCCGCTGAAGCCGGCCGTGGCTTGTCTGCAGAGTGCTAAGCGACTGCTCACGCTCCTCATCGTCTCCCAGAACGCTGACAAATACGCGCGCATGACGAAGATCCGCGCTGGTTTCAACTCCAGTGACCGTTACAAAGCCGAGTCGGGGGTCCTGAATCTCCTTCGGGATTGAGTCACTTAGGACTTCCCTAATGGCCTCATCGACCCTTCTCATGCGTGAACCCGACACGGAATCAGAAAAGGTCAGAACGGCAGCGCTCAGGAGAGCTCCCGCTCCACCTGCTTGGTTTCGTATGCCTCAACCATGTCGCCTTCCTTAACATCGGCGAAATCCTTAAGTACGATGCCGCACTCGAAGTTCTCGAGGACTTCCTTGGCATCTTCGTTGAACCGACGGAGGCTTTCAATGCGTCCGTCATAGACAACGAGTCCGTCGCGCACAAGGCGCGCAGTCGCTCCGCGCTCGAGCTTGCCTGAAGTGACGTAAGAACCGGCGATGGTTCCGATCTTGGATGCCTTGAAAATCTGACGAACCTCGGCGCTTCCGACAGCGCTCTCGACCTCATCCGGTACAAGCATTCCCCCCATTGCGGCTCGAAGGTCCTCAAGGACGCGGTAAATGACTGAGTAGCTACGAATCTCGATGCCTTCACGATCGGACACGGCGCGGGCGTCACCAACTGGACGAACATTGAAGCCAAGTACAACTGCCTTGGAGGCTGCGGCGAGCATCACATCGGACTCGTTGATTCCGCCTACTGCGCTGTGAATGACGCGCACCGCGACCTCGCTTTGGGGGAGCTTTGCGATTTCGTCCTGAATGGCCTCGATTGAACCCGCGACGTCGGCCTTGAGAACCAGGTTGAGCTCCTGAATACCGCTGGAAAAGATCTCCTCGAGGGAAACACGGCGGCCAGAGCGTCGCGCGAGCGCTTCGGTCTTGAGCCTGTGGCCCTTTTCCTTCGCGGACTCCCGTGCATCCCGGTCGGAGTCAAACATTTTCACGAACTCACCCGCATCGGGCACGCTTCCGAAGCCTAGGACCTCAACTGGCTCGCCTGGGCTGGCAATCTGAACCCGCTCACCGGTGTGGTCGTGCATGGCACGGACCCGACCCCAATGTGCCCCTGCGGCAAGTGGGTCACCGATGTGAAGGGTGCCTCTCTGTACAAGGATGCTGACGACAGCTCCTCGGCCTGGATCAAGCCTTGACTCGATGACCGTGCCAGAGGCGTCGGTATTGGGATTAGCCTTCAATTCCTCAAGGTCTGCCATCACCACAAGTGTCTCCAACAAGGCTTCAAGGCCTTCGCCGGACTTAGCTGAGACGTCGCAGAACTCAGTCTCTCCACCCCAATCAACGGGCTGGAGGCCAAGCTCAGCCATCTCTCCGCGGACTCGGTCAGGCTGAGCGCCCTCTTTGTCGATCTTGTTGACAGCGACGAGCATCGGAACGCCCGCCGCCTTGGCGTGATCCACAGCCTCGATGGTTTGTGGCTTGACCCCATCATCGGCCGCAACTACAATCACGGCGATATCAGTGACCTGTGCGCCTCTTGCGCGCATCGCGGTGAAAGCCTGATGGCCCGGTGTATCGAGAAAGGTGACAATCCGGCCGTCCACATGGACTTGGTAAGCGCCAATGTGCTGGGTGATCCCACCTGCCTCTCCGGCCGCAACCTCTGTCTTTCTGATGGCGTCCAATAGCGAAGTCTTGCCGTGGTCCACATGGCCCATGACGGTCACGACTGGTGGACGGTCAATCAGCTGAGCCTCGGTGTCATTGAAGTCTGGAGCCTCTACTGCCTCCTCGTCACTGTGGACGATCTCGACTTCACGGTCCAGCTCTCCTGCAAGAACCTCAATTGTCTCATCGGAAAGCGTCTGCGTCAGTGTCGCCATCTCACCGAGCCCAATCAGCTTCTTGATGACGTCGGGAACTGGTACGCCTAAGTACTCCGAGACGTCCTTAACAGTTGAACCCGAGTTGACCCGGATGACCTGGGTGGTCGCGTCAGCAGGCCGAGTTTCAGCGTCGGCAAAGACCTCGTCATAGGAACGGCGACGGCCACCTCTGCGACGAGGTCGGCGACCTGGAACTCCCTGAGGCGGCCCACCGGCAGCTGGGCGGCGGTTTGCCTGCGAGTCAATTACAACTCGGCGCTTACCTGGGCCAGCGGCCGCTTCGGCCTCTTCCCGGGTTTGGGTTGGAGGTTCTTGAGGTGGTGCGGGCTTAGTGGGAGTTGCAGGTTTTCCTGGAGCCGGCTTGGCCGCAGCTTCAGGCTTAGCTGGAGCAGTCTTAGCTTTCGCTGGTGCTGCCTTAGGGGTAGCTGGCTTAGCTTTCGCTGGTGCAGCCTTGGCAGGCGCTGCGTTAGATCCTGCCACGACAGCTGCCTTAGCATCGGATTCCTCCACCGATGAGGCCGCTGCCTTTGCTTCCACGCCGGCGGCGCTAAGAGCAGCCAGCAAATCCTTGCTGGTCATGCCCAAATCCTTGGCTATTTCGTGTACGCGCTTGCGTGCCATACGGTCTTTAGTCTAGTTCCCCTCCGGTGATCTAACCCGGAAGGCCTCTCTGGCCTTAGTTGTCGTGATGACTACTCGCCCGCTTCCGTGTCAACTGGCTCGGCATCTGGCTCTGCATCATCAACAACGGCCTCTGGTTCGGCTGCAGGGGCCCCCTCGGCCGCGACCGCAACGGCCTCTGGAGCCTCTGTTGCTTCTTCAACTGGGAGGTCCTCAGATGGAACATCCACGGGCTCGGGAGCAACCTGTGGCTGCCCACCCGCGGCCTCGTACCCTTGATGGGCCTCGATGCCGCAGTAGCGCGAGTCCTCGATCGGAGCATTTGGACAACGCCGTCCGTTTGAGAGTATGGCGGCGCAACGAGTCTGCGTATCGCCCTCCTCCTCTGTCCCGCCCGGTGCTGTTGCCTCAACGGCGTAGTCGCTTTCGGAACGAATGTCGATCCTCCAACCGGTCAGGCGCGCTGCTAGGCGAGCGTTCTGGCCGGAGCGACCGATGGCGAGGGCAAGCTGATCATCAGGGACAATCACGGTGGCTTGCTTCTCGTCGTCATCTACCAAAACCTCGCGTACCCGTGCCGGTGAGAGAGCCTTGGCCACAAAGCGAGCTGGCTCTTCGTTGAACGGAATGATGTCGATCTTCTCGCCGCGGAGCTCCGAAACAACCATGCGGACACGTGAGCCTCTCGGCCCAACACACGCGCCAACTGGATCTACGCCGTCTTGATGCGAAATGACCGCAATCTTTGATCGGTAACCAGGCTCACGGGCAACCTCGGTGATCTCAACAAGGCCGTCTGCCATTTCAGGAACCTCGAGTGCGAACAGTTCACGGATCAGATTTGGATCACGACGGGACACGATGATGCTCGGCCCCTTCGGAGATGACGAGACTTCCTTAATGATGGCCTTGACTCGCTGGGCGTTGTCATAACGCTCCCCGTCAACCTGCTCAGAGCGTGGAAGCAGAGCCTCTGTGGTCTCGTTGAGCCTGACGAGCGTGTAACGGCTGTCGGTCTGCTGAATGACGCCGTTGATCAACTCACCAACACGATCGCGGTACTCCTCAAAGGTCAGTTCGCGCTCTGCCTCGCGGACCCGCTGAAGCAGGACCTGCTTGGCAGTTACTGCTGCGATGCGGCCGAAGTTCTCAGGGGTGACGTTGACCTCTTCAATCCGGTCGCGATACTCCTTGACCTTCTCCAAGTCAAGCTCCGGAGCTGCTGGCTCACGGGCCTCACCGGTCTCAGGGTCAATCAGCGGCTCGTCGAGCTCCTCTGGCTCAGTAAGAACAAGCGGGACGATCTCCTCTGGAATCAGGAGCTGCCAGACGATGAAGTCACCGCTAACGTGGTCAATCTCCACACGGGCGTACTCAGCTGAATCCGATGCCTTCTTGTATGCGGAGAGAAGGGCAGCCTCGAGCGCGTCGATCAGCGTCTCAAGTGGGATGGCTTTCTCGTCGGCAATGGCTCCGAGTGCGTCAATGATTTCTTTGGACATGAATGACCTCCGCTTTAAGCAGCCGCGACCAGATGGGCGCGACCTATGGCCGAATATGGAAGTGAGAGCCGCTCGCTGCCTGTGGCAACGGTGACTGACTCGTCGTCGGCTTCGACGATCTCACCACTGATGGTCCTGCTGCCGCTCTCTGGGAGTGGCTCTGAAAGCTTGATCTTGGCTGTACGTCCAGCAAACCGGCGAAAGTGGTCAGGCTTAGTGAGCGGGCGCTCAGCGCCGGGGCTTGAAACCTCGACCGCGTGGGTCTCACGGACGTCTGCCAGCAACTCGGTCACCCGTTCGCAATGAGCCAATGTGACGCCGTCGGGATGGTCAATGAAGACACGTACGCGCCCAGCTCCAGGGGCGTCTACTAGCAGCACCTCAATATCGTCCGAATTGTCGGCGATGAGGTTGCGTATCTTGGTTTCGATGGCTTCGTTCATTGTGTTCTCGGATAAAAAGAGCGGGCCTTCGCCCGCTCCGTACTGCCCACCGGACAATCCGGTGTCGAAAGGTGTTGAGCGAATCGTAGCATTGAGCGGCATCTCGCTAACCTCGCGGGGTGCGCACGGATCAGACAATCAGCGTTGTGGGAGATTTTCTCGCAGGCCTTCCGGACCCAGTAAGGGAATTGGCCTCAGGAGAATGGGGACTTTCAGTGGACGCTGCGGGCTGGCCACTCGACATCGGAATTGCCGCTCGGGAAGGACTCCTACGAATTCAGGCCAATGTTTGTGCTCCAGGCCAGCTGAGCGCAGAGGATCTCCTTTGGTGGAACCGGCGCATCCACCTCGTCCGCTTCAGCTCTACCCGTGACGGTGAGGTCTGGCTTTCCTGTGACCTACTGCCAGATGCGCTTAATGCACGGCAGCTTGATCGTGTTCTCGGACTCTTCGTGCTGACCGCCACTCAGGCACGTCAGCACATCCAGTCTTAGCTGCTCAGGACCCGAGGGAGCGCAGTGCTAGGACGGCATCAATGATGCCGTCAGCAATCACTCGCTTGCTGGCAAGAGGAAGCTGCGTCTCCCCTTGGGGCGTGATTAGCGTGACCTGGTTGACGGGAGAGTCAAAACCAATCGCCTCATCTGAGATGTCGTTGTAGACGACCATGTCCAAATTTTTGGACTCAAGTTTGCCTCGGGCCCTCTCAGTAGACGGGCCGTGCTCAGCAGCAAATCCGATCAAGGTCTGACCGGAGGCTCTCTTACTAGCGAGCCCTTTGAGAATGTCGTCTACGGGCTCTAGGGTCAATAGCGGGACACCCGCGGACTTGTCAATTTTGCCTCCGACAGGCATAACGGGCCTAAAGTCGGCGACGGCTGCAGCCATCACCAGAACATCTGCTGTCTCAAACGCTGTCTCAGTAGCGGCGGAGAGCTCTGCGGCAGTTCCGACCTCAACGAGTTCCACACCTAGTGGGCATGGCAACCCGCTATTGGCTGCGATCAAAGTCACTGACGCCCCACGCTGCGCGGCAGCCTCGGCGACCGCAAAGCCCATTCGCCCACTTGACCTGTTGCCGATAAACCGCACGCCGTCAATTGGCTCCCGGGTGCCACCGGCCGTTACGAGCACCTCGACACCATCAAGCTCGCGAGATTGAGCTGAGAGCATCTCAACGCTGTGGAGGATCGCATCGGGCTCAACTAGCCTGCCCTTCCCGGCCTCGCCATGAGAAGCAAGCTGTCCCTCCTCAGGTTCCAGAACGTGGAAGCCACGGCTTTTCAGCGTCAAAACATTCTCAACGGTCGCCGAGTTGGACCACATCAGCCCGTTCATCGCTGGCGCTAGAACCACGGGGCATGTGGCTGCCAGCGCACTCGTTGAGACCAGGTCATCAGCTGAGCCAGCAGCAAGCCTAGCCAGAGTATTGGCGGTCGCCGGGGCCACAACGTAAATGTCAGCTCGCTCAATTAGAGCCAAGTGACTAATCGGCGTATGCGCTCCTGGAGCCTCTCCAGGCCAAGATCCATTAGCTGGATCGTCCTCAAATTCAGAGGCTAGAACCGGAGCCCCAGTGATGGCGGCGAAGGATGCCCGGCCGACGAACCGCAGACTCGCCGGAGTCTGGATAACGCGGACAGAGTGCCCGGCTTTGACAGCAAGCCGAGCGAGCTCTACCGCTTTGTAGGCGGCAATCCCGCCCGGAACTCCAAGGAGGATCCGCATATGAATGGGATCCTCAGATGAGATCCCGTAGTCGACTCTTTACTCGTCAGCCTTCGGCTTCTCAACGAGAAGCTTGCCTTGGGCAATCTCTTCCAGAGCGATAGTCAGCTGATTGTGTGAGGACGTCTGCACCATTGGAGGTACGTACTCCTCATAGCTTCCTTCGCCAAGTGCGTGGTAATACGCATTGATCTGGCGGGCGCGCTTTGCAGCAGCAATAACGAGGGCGTAGTTGCTCTCGACGTTCTCATGAAGTTTGTCCATGCGGGGGTTGATCATCTGTTCTCCAGTCGGTTCTTGAGGTCAGTCTAGCCGGGAGCGGACCTGAGTGACCAGCTCCGCAGTTGCGCGTGCGACATCGTCGTTGATAATGACCGTGTCGAATTCGTCTCGCAGGGTCAGTTCACGCTCAGCTTCAGCTAGACGGACCGTGATTTGTTCTGGCTCGTCTGTTCCTCTTCCCTCAAGCCGTTTTCGCAGTTCAGCTGAGTCGGGCGGGGCGATGAAAATGAGAATCGCGTCAGGGTCACGGTCGCGGATCTGCTCTGCGCCGCGGGTCTCTATTTCCAGCACCACCGCGTTAGCTCCGTCGGACCGGGCCTCTACTTCGGACCGCAGCGTCCCGTAGAGATTGCCGGCGTACTCCGCGCTCTCCAAGAACTCATTCCTGTCACGACGCTCTTCAAATTCCCCTCTCGTCAGGAAGTGATATTCAACCCCGTCGGTCTCGCCCTGACGAGGAAGACGCGTAGTCGCTGAGATTGACTCAGGCAGCAACAGTTCGGCAAGCAGGCCTCGCTTCAGAGTCCCCTTCCCGACTCCGGATGGCCCGGTGATGACAACGAGCCGCGCCACCGCAGCCGCCTCTACCTAGAAAGGAGTGAAACCAGCTCGCGGCGCTGACGGTCTGAGAGACCGCCCACCGTCTTGCTGGGAGAGATGCGGCACTGAACAAGAGCCTTGTTGGCCTTGACGCGTCCAACCTTTGGAACGGCAAGGAGAAGATCGAGCACCTTGGCTGTCATCAGCCACTCTGGTGGAGCATCGAGCTGCTGGTAGACCTTGATCCGTCCGGCCTTGAGGTCACGCTTAAGGCGCGCCCGCTTGCCGCGAATCTCATTAGCAAGAGCGAGTGCATCCATACGCTGAATCCGGGACCGACCTGGGGTATCAATCTGGCTGCCGGTGTCGCGATCAGGATTCATGCTTCGGGGATCCTACATACCCGGAGCAGTTCTGCAACGTGACGTGCTCAGTGCGCGGTCATTGCGCCGAGTTCGGCACTGATCCTCGAGCCCGCCGTCGGATCCGTGAAGCTTGCTGTTCCGACGGCAACCAGTGTCGCTCCAGCTGCCAAAAACTCCCTCGCGGCATGTCCACTATCAATTCCTCCCATGCCGATGATTGGGATCGACACAGCTGCACAGACCGAAGCTGTCTGGGCAAGAGCGACCGCTTTAACCGCAGGCCCTGAGACGCCTCCGGTGCCGCCGCCAAGCCATGGTTCCAGCGTAGTTGGATCCAGAGCAAGGCCTCTCAGTGTGTTGATCATTGAGATGGCATCTGCGCCGGCCTCTTGGGCAGCGAGGGCCACAGCTGCTGGGTCAGTGGCATTCGGGGTGAGCTTGACAATCAGCGGAAGCGTTGTCAGGCCTCGAACTGCGTTGACCGTCCTGCTGCACTCGTCAGGGTCAGAGCCGATGATCGTCCCGGTCTCGACATTGGGACATGAAACGTTGAGCTCGATGGCGACGACATCCGCGAGCTGCGCAACTGCCCCGACAAGCTGGATCAACTCGTCCGTATCGAAACCCATCACATTGACTATCAGCGGAACAGGAAGCTCGCGAAGCTGGGGATAGTCCTCCGCTAACCAACGCTCAATTCCCTTGTTGGGGAGGCCAATTGAATTGATCAGACTTGTGGGTGCCTCCCACAGCCTTGGTGGACGATTGCCCTGCCGGGCTGCCACGGTGATGGTCTTCGTTACGTGGGCACTGAACGGGAAGTTGGTGAAGGCTGCATCGCCAAATGCCCGGCGGGCTGCCAATGGATCAAAAGTACCCGAAGAATTTACGACAGGATGGGCTAACTCAATGCCACAAAAGTTGACACTCATTGGCCGTCCACCCGGCCAGTGCTGGTTATGCCGGCGAGTACTGATCCGCTAATAACAGGCCCGTCGACACAGAGTCGAACTATCCCGTTCTTAGTTTCGACGGCGCAGCCGAAGCAAGCGCCGAAACCGCAGGCCATCGGCGCCTCCAGCGCAAACCACGCTGGCGTATCGCTCTCCTCACACCTCGACCGGACAGCCTCCAGCATCAGTGGTGGGCCACATGCATAGACCGTTCGCGGACCTGCATCCAGCGCGCGTGCAAGGGGCGCCATCACCGTCCCTTGCTCGCCGACCGACCCGTCATCTGTTGCAACCGTCGCGTCGGGCCACGCTGCGGCCGCGTCGGCGAACTCGGCATTCCTGAAGCCAAGAATCAAGTCGTGTTCAGTCCCCGCAAGAGCGAGTTGTTGACTGAGGGCGAGGATCGGGGCTATGCCAATGCCACCGGCTACGAGACAAGGTGTGGTCTCCTCCGACGCAGCGAGTTCTGGGAAGCCGTTGCCGAGTGGTCCAACTAGGTCGAGCTGATCGCCCTGTTTTAACAAAGCAAGCTGCCGTGTACCTGGTCCGATGCCATCCACCAGAAACTCGATACCGCCGTTTCCATCGGACGAGAGGAAGCTGATCGCACGAGCCAACCATGGACGTCCTCCCCCCTCCCCTCCCCAACCGACCGTGGCACTGAGCATGTGAAACTGACCGGGCCTGACCTCAGGTGCTTGGTCATCCTGAACTTTGATCACTTGGTAGAGACCGAGTGAACGGGTCTCAACAATCGACACCGACCTGCGCCCAAACGGAGCAAGCGGCCGCGAGTCGCTCAACGCGCTGCCTCAGCGTGCATCTCTTGAAGCGCGATCACCTCTGGGGCCGCTGACCTTGCGGCTGCGATGGCTCTGGCCGCTGCTAATCCGCCAGCCATGGTGGTGATGCACGGAATGCCACTGGCAACTGCCGCAGAGCGAATTTCCCATCCGTCCGTGCGTGCTCCCGAGCCCGTCGGCGTGTTCACAATCAGTCTGACCTCGCCGGCCTGGATGAGGTCAACTATGTGCGGTGAACCCTCCGGGATCTTGTTAATCGGTTGTGCCGGAATACCCATCCGAGCTACTGCTTCCGCCGTTCCTCGCGTCGCAATTATGCGGAACCCGAGATCGTGCAGTTGGCTGGCCAAAGCTCCGGCTAGCACCTTGTCGCCCTCCGTCACCGAAAGGAAGACGGTTCCACCGTCTGGCAGCTCAGCCCCAGCAGCGGCCTGAGCCTTGGCGAACGCGGTCGGGAAGTCGCGGGCTATGCCCATAACCTCGCCTGTGGAGCGCATCTCAGGGCCTAGGAGGGCATCGGAGCCGGCAAAGCGGTCGAAGGGCATAACTGCCTCTTTCACGCAGACGAAGCCGCCGAGTGGGTCCTCGGGAAGGTCGAGCTGCTCGATCGTTTCACCCAGCATCAGACGGCAGGCCAACCGAGCCAGAGGTAGACCGATTGCCTTCGAGACAAACGGCACTGTTCGTGATGCACGGGGATTTGCCTCGATCACATAGAGCTCGCCCTTAAACACAGCGAACTGAACATTGAGCAAGCCAACTACTCCGAGCTCCAGCGCAAGCCCAGTTGCCTGTTGGCGGACCTGGTCAAGCATCGCCCCTGAGAGAGAGTGAGGTGGCAAAACGCAGGCTGAGTCACCCGAGTGGATTCCGGCCTCTTCAACGTGTTGCATGATGCCTGCGATCCAGACGTGATTCCCGTCGCAAAGCGCATCAACGTCAATCTCAACAGCATCCTCAAGGAATCGGTCAAGGAAGATCTCCTTGCCACCTCCGTGAGCATCAGCTCCAGTCCGCTCAAGGTACGAGGCGAGAGCTTCATCGTCATAGACAATCTCCATTGCTCGACCACCGAGCACATAGCTTGGGCGCACGAGCAGCGGGTATCCAACTTCCTTTGCAGCAACAAGGGCCTCGGCAGCGTTCGTCGCTGTTGCGTAAGCCGGTGCCTGATAGCCGAGTTTGTCGAGCAGCGGACCGAACCGGCCACGGTCTTCGGCGAGGTCGATCGAATCAATGCTTGTTCCAAGAATTGGAATACCGAGATTCTGCAGTCCCTCGGCCAGTCGCAACGGCGTCTGACCGCCGAACTGGACAATGACTCCGCGGGCATTCTCGTGTTTACAAACGGCAGCTACATCCTCAAGCGTGAGTGGTTCAAAGTAGAGACGGGTTGAGGTGTCGTAATCGGTGGAGACAGTCTCTGGGTTGCAGTTGAGCATCACTGCATCGACCCCGGCATCCTTGACCGCTTGAGCCGCATGGACGCAGCAGTAGTCAAACTCGATGCCTTGTCCGATCCGGTTGGGCCCGGACCCGAGAATCACGACAGCCTCGCGACCTGATCCTTCAGCCTCGTGCTGAGTGACACCATCGGCTGCTGGCCGCTCCCAACTGGAGTAGAAGTAGGGAGTCTTAGCTTCGAACTCAGCTGCACAAGTGTCAACGGATCTAAATGTCCTAACAAGACCTTCGGCCTCCGGGTCGTAGCCCCTCGCGATCTCGGCAAGCTCCCGGACGAACCATGGCTCAATCCCAGTGCGGGTACAGATGTCTTCTTCGGCTACTCCACGCCTCACGGCCTCAAGCAACGCATCGAACCGGTCGGGGCCTGGAACCACCACCAGCTGCATGAGGTCATCGAGTCCTTCAGGGAGGATCGGAACGGAGTCAAGCTCTCGCGAACGCAGAGCCTTAAGGAAGGCTTGCTTGAAATCGCCACCCAGAGCCATGGCCTCGCCCACCGACTTCATATGCGTAGTCAGAGTGTCGTCGGCTCCTGGGAACTTCTCAAAGGCAAATCGCGGCCACTTGACGACCACGTAGTCAAGCACCGGCTCAAAACTCGCTGGTGTGCGAAGCGTGATGTCGTTGGGGATCTCCTGCAAGGTGTATCCGACAGCCAGACGCGCCGCGATCTTCGCGATCGGGAAACCGGTTGCCTTGCTTGCGAGGGCAGACGACCGGCTGACCCGTGGGTTCATCTCGATCACGACAATTTCCTCTGTCTCCGGGTTCACACCGAACTGCACATTTGAACCACCCGTTTCGACACCAACCGCCCGGATCACAGCAATGGATTGATCCCGAAGCTTTTGGTAGAGAGGGTCTGTGAGTGTCTGCTGTGGAGCGACACACACCGAATCGCCGGTGTGAACTCCCATCGGATCGATGTTCTCAATCGAGCAGACGATCACTACGTTGTCAGCATGGTCCCGCATTACCTCCATCTCAAACTCTCCCCATCCGATGACTGATTCATCTAGAAGGACTTGATTGATCGGGGAGGCTTCGATACCGCCTCGGACGATCCGCTCAAAATCTTCCTTCGTATGGGCAACACCTCCTCCGCGTCCGCCGAGGGTGAAAGCGGGCCTGATGATTATGGGGAGACCCAGATCGTCCATCGCATCCCGGGCCTCATCCATTGTTGTCGCGATGTGGCTGCGCGGCACCCGGAGACCCGCACCTTCCATTGTCTGGCGGAACAGATCACGGTCTTCGGCGCGATGAATTGCGTCGTAGTTAGCCCCAATCAGTTCCACTCCGTAACGCTCTAGCGTGCCGTCCTCATGCAGGGCCTTGGCTAGGTTGAGCGCTGTCTGACCGCCCAACGTGGGCAGGATGGCATCAGGCCGCTCCTTCTCGATGATCCTCGCGACGGTCTCAGGCAAAAGTGGCTCGATGTAGGTCGCATCGGCAAAGTCAGGGTCCGTCATGATCGTGGCCGGGTTGGAGTTGACGAGCACAATCTCATAGCCCTCCTCACGGAGAACCTTGCAGGCCTGAGTACCCGAATAATCAAACTCAGCGGCCTGGCCGATCACGATTGGACCTGAGCCGAGGATCATGATCCGCGAAATGTCGTCTCTACGTGGCATCAGGCAGCCTCTCCCGTTATCTCGGCTAGGAAACGATCGAACACGTACTCGGCATCATGTGGCCCGGGGCCCGCTTCTGGGTGGTACTGGACAGTCGCGCAGCGAGCATCCGGGAGTGACAACCCTTCAACGGTGCGGTCGTACAGGTTCACATGTGTTAGTTCGGCTCGACCGAAGTCTGTGTCCCAGCCGACTGGCTGGTCAACATCAACGGTGTCTGATCCACCCGGGCCTCGCACAGCGAAACCATGGTTCTGTGAGGTGATCTCAACCCGCCCGGTCACTAGGTCCTTAACTGGGTGATTGGCCCCTCGGTGGCCAAACGGGAGCTTCCAAGTCTCAAGACCCACCGCCCGGCAGAGCAACTGGTGCCCAAGGCAAATGCCGTAAATGGGCCGATGGCCTATCAAGCCTCGAATTGTCTCCACTATCGAGTCCAACGCCGCGGGATCACCGGGTCCGTTGGCGAGGAAGTATGCATCTACCTCGCGAGTACGGAGCTCGTCTGCTGTTACCGAGCAAGGGTGCAGTTCGAGCGTGGCGCCTCTTTCCCTGAGCTTCGTGACGATGGAGTCCTTGATGCCTGTATCGATGACAGCGAGGCGCACTGGAGTGCCTGGTCCGAGCGGTCCGAGCTCCACCATTTCCGTCTGAGTCACGGTTGACGCAAGGTCACGGCCCGACATCGTCTCCTCGCGCCCAATTTCGGCAAGCGCATCGGCCTGAGTTGTCTCCGAGCTGAAGATTCCGCCCCGCATCGCTCCCTTGTTGCGAATGTGCTTGACAAGTGAGCGTGTTTCGACGCCCTCTATTGCAGGAACGGCGCAGTCACGCAGCCAGTCAATCCAGCCACCCTCCGCGCTACTGGCATCTTCACCATTCATAGCTCTGCG
>JAPLCJ010000019.1 GCA_026392255.1 Solirubrobacterales bacterium | reverse complement strand
CGCGTACACGGATGCAAAGGATTTCACGGGCGCCGCTGTTATCAGCAACACGGAGTCGGCTCTCTGTTTGGATCACTTGGCACGCTCCATTACCTCGTCGAGACGCCAGCGCTTGGTGCGTGACATCGGGCGGCATTCAATGACGCGCACGGTGTCGCCCTCGTTGGCGTCGTTGCTCTCATCATGGACGCGGAGCGTTGTTGATGAGCGAACAATCTTGTGGTACTTGGGATGCCTACGGGCCGTGTCGATACGGACCGTGACGGTCTTCTCGCCCTTGTCGGACACAACAAGCCCTTGACGGATGGTTGGGTTGCCTGGCTCACGTGGAGCTGGAGGCGTCTTGGCCGGTACGTCTGGACCGCGCAGTTCATTGCGCTTGGTCTTCTGGCGGGCGCGCCAGCGGCGACGGGATGCGGCCTTGGTGGCGCGGAGTTCCGCACGCTCCTTGGCACGCTCCTCACTCGAGCGTGAAGTCTTGACAACACCCGTGTGGGCACCGCGGGACCTCTTACGAAGCTGCTTGGAGGTTGGGGCCTCGGCTGACTCGCCGTCGTCCTCATCCTCAGCAGGCGCAGCAGGAGCTTCGGCCGCAGGAGCTTCGGCCGCAGGGGCTTCCTCAGCAGGAGCTTCAGCCGCAGGGGCTTCTTCAGCAGGAGCTTCCTCAGCAGGTGCCTCTGGAGCAGGGGTCTCCTCCACTGGGGTTTCCTCGGCAGGTGTTTCTTCCACCGGAGTCTCCTCCACTGGGGTTTCTTCTTCAGTCGGCTCGTCGCTCACGCGGTCTTCTCCTTGACAATTGATATTCCGCGTTCACGGCAGACAGTGATTGTCCTGGCGACGTGACGTCGGGCAGCATTGAGTGATGCGGTGTCTTCCAGCTCACCGGTCGCCCCGCGGAAACGGAGGTCGAACAGTTGACGCCGGGCAGTAAGAGCATGCGCTGCAAGCTCATCTGGCTCCATGTCGCGGAGATCCTGTGCTGACGCGAACTTGCTCATGCGTCGTCTCTGATCACGAACTTGGTGCGTACGGGAAGCTTATGGCCGGCCAGACGCAGTGCCTCACGGGCAAGCGGTTCCGGAACTCCTGCGAGCTCAAACATGACACGGCCAGGCTTGACTACGGCAACCCATCCTTCTGGGGAGCCCTTGCCTGAACCCATGCGGGTTTCTGCTGGCTTCTTGGTGAAAGGCTTGTCTGGATAGACGTTGATCCACACCTTGCCGCCACGCTTGATCTTGCGGGTCATGGCAATACGTGCAGCTTCGATCTGTCGGTTGGTGATCCAGCCGTTGTCGAGGGCCTTGAGGCCGAACTCGCCGAACTGAACCTTGACCTGGCCACGGGAGAGACCCCGACGACGACCACGGTGAACACGGCGGAACTTGACGCGCTTTGGTGAAAGCATCAGACACCACCACCCGTTCCACGGTTGCCCTGGCCGCCTCGGCCACCGCCACCCTGACCGCCTTGACCACCTTGACGAAGTCCTTGTGCCTGCTGGCGTCCGCGACCACCTGGGCCACCACCTTGACCGCCAGGTCCGCCTGCTCCACCAGCGCCGCCACCACTTCGACGGTCACGGCGTGGACGGTCGCCCGACGGAGCTACTGCCGGTGGCGTGTCGTCCATGATCGTAAGGTCAGCGCCGCTGTAGCCCTCAGGCATGATCTCGCCCTTGTTGACCCAAACCTTGACGCCGATACGACCGAAGGTCGTCTTGGCCTCGCAGGCTCCGTAGTCAATGTCGGCACGCAGCGTATGAAGAGGAACACGGCCGTCGGCGTAAAGCTCGGTGCGGCCCATCTCAGCGCCACCAAGGCGTCCCGAGACCTGAATCTTGATGCCCTTGGCGCCTGAGCGCATGGCTGAAGTCATGGCCCGCTTCATTGCGCGTCGGAAAGCAACGCGGTTCTGGAGCTGCTCGGCGATTGACTGTGCGACAAGGTTTGCGTCCAGCTCTGGGCGCTTGATCTCAAGGATGTTGACCTTGACGGCCTTGCCCGTGAGCTTGTGAAGGTCGCGGCGCAGGGCATCAACCTCGGAACCGGACTTGCCGATAACGATGCCTGGGCGTGCTGTTGAAATGTTGACCTCAACATCAGTCTGCGTCTTGCGGATTGTGATCTTGGAAAGACCAGCGTGCGCGAGTCGCTCCGTGATGTGATCACGGATCTTGATGTCCTCTTCGAGATAGTCGGCGAAATGCTTTTCGTTGAACCACGTGGCTTTCCAGTCGTGGATGTAGCCAACGCGCATTGCCTCCGGGTGTACCTTCTGTCCCATTAGTTACTCCTTCGTCCCAAGGACGATTGAAAGGTGGCTAGTGCGCTTACGGATCTTGGTGGCGCGGCCCATTGCACGGGGGCGGAAACGCTTAAGCGTTGGGCCCTCGTCCGCTGAGATGGCGAACACGAATAGGTTTGCCGCGTCGAGACCGTTGTTGTGCTCTGCGTTAGCGACTGCTGACTCCAGGAGCTTGCTCCAGTCGCCAGCAATGGTGCGTGGGGAATGAGCGAGCAGCGAGCGTGCCTCATCAACGGACTTGCCGCGGATGTGGTCACTCACAAGGCGTGCCTTGCGTGCTGACGAGCGGATGTACCGGGCGTGAGCGCGAACGAGCACTGGGCCTGCCTGCTCCACTGCGTCTGCCTTCTTGTCCTTGGTCTGTGCCATTGCTCTAACGCTTCTTCGCCGTGTCGATGTGGCCGCGGAAGGTACGTGTCGGCGCAAATTCGCCGAGCTTGTGACCGACCATGGACTCGTTGACGAAAACTGGGATGTGCTTGCGACCGTCGTGGACGGCGATTGTGTGACCGACCATCTCGGGGAAGATTGTTGATGTTCGGGACCAGGTCTTGAGCATCTGCTTGTCGCCCGAGGCATTCATTGCCTCGATGCGGGCCATCAGACGTTCTTGGACGAAAGGTCCCTTTTTGCTTGAGCGACTCATTTAGTTCACCTGCTCGACTTGCCGCGCTTGCGGCCTCGGACGATGTATCGGTCAGACTGCTTGTTCTTCTTACGGGTTCTGTAACCAAGCGTTGGAACGCCCCATGGTGTTACTGGGTGACGACCAGCGGTTGTTGAACCTTCACCACCACCGTGTGGATGGTCCACAGGGTTCATGGCAACGCCACGGGTCTGGGGACGGACGCCCATGTGGCGCTTACGTCCAGCCTTACCGATTGTGACGTTCTGATGTTCGCTGTTACCGATGGCGCCGACAGTTGCACGGCACTCTGCGCGTACAAGGCGCATTTCACCGGAAGGAAGACGAAGGGTGACCATGTCGCCGTCCTTAGCGAGAAGCTGAATTGAAGTTCCGGCTGAGCGCCCGAGCTGACCACCACGGCCAGGCTGAAGCTCAACGTTGTGGATCACTGTGCCGGTTGGCATGTCCTTGAGTGCAAGGGCGTTACCTGGGGCAATCTCTGACCCTGGTCCGGAGGCGATCACGTGGCCGACCTCAAGTCCCTGTGGGGCAATGATGTAGCGCTTCTCACCATCTGCGTAGTGCAGAAGGGCTATGTAGGCGGTCCGGTTCGGGTCGTACTCAATGTGAGCAACCTTGGCTGGTACGCCGTCCTTAAGACGCTTGAAGTCGATCTTGCGATACAGGCGCTTGGCTCCGCCACCACGATGGCGGGAGGTCTTACGTCCGCGGGCATTTCGGCCGCCGGACTTTGTGAGTCCTTCAGTGAGGCTCTTCTCTGGGTGATCACGTGTGATCTCTGCGAAGTCCGGGTACGAAACAAAGCGCATTCCGGGGCTGGTTGGCTTGGGCTTGCGAATAGCCATTAGGTGAGCTCCAATGATTGGAAGATTGGAATCCGCTCGCCCTCACGGACGGTCACAATTGCCTTCTTCCACGAGCGGCGTGTGCCGACCGAGAAGCCGCGGCGCTTTGGCTTGCCGCGAACGTTGGCTGTATGAACCTTGACAACGCCGACGTCGAAGAGTTCCTCAACGGCTTGGCGGATCTGGGTCTTGTGAGCGTCCGGATGGACGCGGAAGGTGTAACGGCCGGCCTCAGCTAGCACGAAGCTCTTCTCAGACACGATCGGACGGATGATTACTTGTGTTGCGTCCATGACTACTCCCCTACCCCTGCGCCAACAGCGGCGCGAACAGGCTTGAGTGCGCGCTCGGTGATCCGAGCAAGAGCAGAGTCGCTGAACAGGATTGAGCCTGCGCGCATGATGTCGGCAACGCCGGCACTGTCAACGGGAAGCACGTTGGCTCCCTTGAGGTTGCGGAAGGAAAGGGCCACTGAGGACTCTTCCTCGGTCAGCAGAAGAAGGATTGGGCCTGGGGTGTCCCACTTGCCAAGCTCGGATGCTGCCCGCTTGGTTGCTGGTGCTTCCCATGTTGCTGCGTCGATCACGCCAACGGAGCTGCGCTCGGCGTGGACCGAGAGGGCTGAACGCAATGCTGCACGGCGAGCCTTGCGGTTGACCTTGACAACGTAAGAACGCGGCTGAGGGCCGAAGACCGTACCGCCGCCAACCCAGATTGGGGAACGTGAGGAACCGGCGCGTGCGCGGCCAGTGCCCTTCTGACGCCAAGGCTTTGCGCCACCGCCACGGACCATGCCGCGGGTCTTGGTTGCGTGCGTTCCCTGACGACGGGCGGCGAGTTCAGCAATGACCGTCTCGTGAACGAGCGGCATGTTGAACCGGACACCGAAGGCTTCAGGGTCAAGCTTGACTGCGCTACCTGCGCCGATCCGAGTTGCCTCAGCCATCTGTGCGCACCTCGACCGTTCCGCCGCGTGGTCCAGGAACTGCGCCACGGACAAGAAGAAGGTTGTCTGCCGCGATGATCTCGACGACTGTGAGGCCACGCTTTGTTACGCGCTTGGAGCCCATCTGGCCTGGTCCGCGGATGCCCTTCATTACGCGTGATGGCGTTGCAGATGAACCGATCGAACCCGGAGCACGCACGTTGTGCGAGCCGTGGCTCTTGGGACCGCTGGCGAAGTTGTGGCGCTTGATCGTGCCTGCAAAGCCCTTGCCCTTGGAAATCCCTGAAATCTTGACCTTCGCGCCGATCTCAAATGCCTCGGCAGTAACTGTGTCACCAATCTGAAGCTCACCCTGATGGTCACGGAACTCAACGATTGTGCGGTGAGCCTCGACGCCAGCCTTCTTGAGGTGGCCGATCTCTGGCTTGTTGATGACCTTTTCACGGCAGGCATCAAACGCAAGCTGTACAGCTGAGTAACCGTCATGGTCATCGGTGCGGATCCCCGTCACTGGGCACGGGCCCGCCTCAAGAACGGTTACGCGTTCGACGCGTCCGTCTTCAAGGAAACGCTGGGTCATGCCCAACTTGCGTGCGAGGATTGCGGCCATGTCAGCCAGCCAGCTTGATCTCAATGTCAACACCGGCAGGCAGGTCAAGACGCTGAAGCGAATCGACTGTCTTTGGTGTGCTCTGACGAATGTCAATCAGACGCTTGTGCGTACGAATCTCGAAGTGCTCGCGGGAGTCCTTGTCCTTGAAGGGAGAACGGATCACGCAGTAGACGCTCTTCTCCGTAGGAAGGGGCACTGGGCCGACGACCTTGGCGCCAGTTCCTTCGGCGGTCTCGACGATCTCTTTGGCAGCCGTCTCGATGGTCCCCTGGTCGTAGGACTTGAGTCGAATGCGAATTTTGTTTTGGCCCGTTGCGGACATGGTGGTTTCTTAGTTCTTCTTCTCTTGGGAGGTTTGCGTGTTGCTTCAAGTCGCGCCGCGAGGCGGGCTCCCGGAAACTGCTCCGGGGGACCCGCCCCAATTGCGGCGAACCAGTGCTCGGGGCGGCAGATGGCCGCCCGTCGCATGAATCCGTTTGCTACTCGACGATCTTTGTGACAACTCCTGATCCGACGGTACGTCCACCCTCGCGAATTGCGAAGCGGAGCTGCTCGTCCATGGCGATTGGCTGAATCAGCTCAATGTCCATTGTTACGTTGTCGCCTGGCATGACCATCTCGACACCGCTGGGCAGATTTGCCACGCCGGTGACGTCAGTCGTGCGGAAGTAGAACTGTGGTCGGTATCCCGTTACGAACGCGGTGTGACGGCCACCTTCTTCCTTCTTCAGGACGTAGACCTCAGCCGTGAACTTGGTGTGAGGCGTGATCGAACCCGGAGCGGCAAGTACCTGGCCGCGCTGGATCTCTTCGCGCTTCGTACCACGGAGCAGGCAGCCAACGTTGTCGCCGGCCTGACCGTCGTCCAGAATCTTGCGGAACATCTCGACGCCAGTGATGACTGTCTTCTGAGTGTCCGTGATTCCTACGATTTCAATTTCATCACCGGTTGAGATCTTGCCCAGCTCGATGCGTCCTGTGGCTACGGTGCCACGGCCGGTGATCGAGAAGACGTCCTCAACTGGCATCAGGAATGGCTTGTCAACCTCACGCACAGGAATGTCAATGTAGGTGTCGAGGGCTTCAGCCAGCTCGAGGATCTTGGCCTCGTAGTCAGCGTCACCTTCAAGTGCCTTGAGTGCGGATCCACGGACGAAAGGAATTTCCTCGCCTGGGAAGTCGTAATCAGTGAGCATTTCCTTGATTTCCTCTTCGACAAGCTCAATGAGCTCCTCGTCGTCGACCATGTCGACCTTGTTGAGGAAAACAACGATCTTTGGAACGCCAACCTGACGGGCGAGCAGGATGTGCTCACGAGTCTGTGGCATTGCGCCGTCTGGAGCTGAGACCACGAGGATCGCGCCGTCCATCTGCGCTGCGCCGGTGATCATGTTCTTCACGTAATCAGCGTGTCCGGGACAATCGACGTGCGCATAGTGGCGCGCTTCGGTCTCGTACTCGACGTGTGACGTGGCGATCGTGATGCCACGCTCCTTCTCCTCTGGAGCGTTATCGATCTCAGCGAATGACTTCGCTTCGCCGCCCGATGCCTTTGAAAGCACGGTCGTGATCGCTGCTGTAAGGGTGGTCTTGCCGTGATCGACGTGACCGATGGTTCCAACGTTTACGTGCGGCTTGCCGCGCTCGAACTTCTCCTTCGCCACTTTCAATCAGCTCCTTGTTGTAAGAATTGGCCGCCCAGCATTGGACGTGCCGTAATCAATCTAGCGAACGACAGGTGTCGCGCGCTGTCCGGCAGGCTTGCTACCCGTCTTCGCCCCCGCCGGTCCTGGATTCGACGACCTGCTCAGCGATGTTCGCTGGCACTTCCTCGTACCGCTCGAACTGCATTGTGTAGTTAGCGCGACCCTGCGTTGCTGAACGCAAGTCCGTCGCATAACCAAACATCTCTGCCAGTGGCACCGAGGCTGTTACAACCTGGGCATTGCCACGAGGCTCCATGCCGTGAACACGTCCACGGCGGCGGTTCAGGTCACCGATTACATCGCCCATGAACTCCTCGGGCACAACGACCTCTACCGCAAAGATTGGCTCAAGCAGGATTGGCTTAGCAAGCCGGGCTGCTTCCTTCATCGCGAGCGTGCCGGCAACCTTGAACGCGATCTCCGAGGAGTCCGTGTCGTGGTACTTGCCGTCAGTCAGCGTTACCTTGACGTCGACTACTGGGTAGCCGGCCTTCACACCGGTATCCAGTGCCTCTCTAACGCCCTTCTCGACCGCTGGGATGTACTCGGAGGGGATTGACCCACCCTTGATCTTGTTGTCGAAGACAAAGCCCTCACCTGGAGCGGCCTCAAGGTTGATGTAGACGATGCCGTACTGGCCTGAACCACCGGTCTGACGGACGAAGCGTCCCTCGACCTTTGTGGCAGTGCCCTTGACAGTCTCGCGGTATGAAACTTGTGGGCGGCCGACATTGGCGTCAACCTTGAACTCGCGGAGCATGCGGTCCACGAGGACCTCCAAGTGAAGCTCGCCCATCCCGGAGATCTCGGTCTGGCCGGTCTCCTCGTTGGTACGGACTTGGAAGGTTGGGTCCTCTTCAGCAAGCTTGCCGAGAGCAACGCCCATCTTCTCCTGGTCAACCTTGGTCTTTGGCTCGATGGCAACCTTGATTACTGGCTCAGGGAACTCGATGCGCTCAAGAAGAATCGGCTGGTCCGGGGCGCAGATGGTGTCACCGGTTGAAACCTGCTTGATGCCGACGGCTGCGGCGATGTCGCCGGCGAATACCTTCTCCAGCTCCTCGCGGTTATTGGCGTGCATCATCAGAAGTCGGCCAACGCGCTCAGTCTTGCCTGTTGTTGCGTTGAGGATCCGCGAGCCGGCCTCAAGTGTGCCGGAGTAGACGCGGAAGAAAGCAAGCTTGCCGACGAATGGGTCGGTCATGATCTTGAACGCAAGTGCGCTGAAAGGCTCGGAATCGGAAGCTGGGCGCTCGGTGTCTGGCTCGCCCTCTTCCTTGCCTGGGACGTGGCCCATGATTGGCGGTGTGTCAAGTGGGGACGGCAGGTAGTCGATGACTGCGTCAAGGAGTGGCTGAACACCCTTGTTCTTGAAGGATGAGCCGCAGAGGACTGGTGTCATGCCGAGGGTCAGCGTTGCTGCGCGGACGGCCTGCTTGAGGCGCTGAGGTGTTACTTCCTGCTCCTCAAGGAGCATCTCCATCAGCTCGTCGTCGTGGTTTGAAACCTCGTCGAGCAGAACCTCACGGGCCTTGGCTGCAGCATCCACAAGTGCTTCTGGGATTGGGCCGCGCTCAAACTCCTCGCCAAGGTCGTCCTTGTAGAAGATTGCGTCGTTCTCAACAAGGTCAATGATGCCCTCGAACTCAGACTCGGCGCCGATTGGCAGCTGAATCGGAATTGCGTTAGCGGCAAGGCGCTCGATCATTGTCTCTACGCCACGAACGAAGTCTGCGCCAATGCGGTCCATCTTGTTGATGTAGGCAATGCGGGGTACTGAGTACTTGTCGGCCTGACGCCAAACCGTCTCGGACTGTGGCTCTACGCCGGCAACCGAGTCAAACAGTGCGACTGCGCCGTCCAGAACACGGAGGGACCGCTCAACCTCAACTGTGAAGTCCACGTGGCCTGGTGTGTCAATGATGTTGATCCGGTGGTTGTCCCACTCACAAGTCGTTGCGGCGGAGGTGATGGTGATTCCACGCTCCTGCTCCTGCTCCATCCAGTCCATGACGGCTGCGCCCTCGTGAACCTCGCCGATCTTGTGCGTACGGCCTGTGTAGAACAGGACGCGCTCGGTCGTGGTGGTTTTGCCCGCATCAATGTGGGCCATGATGCCGATGTTGCGGGTCTTCTCAAGTGTAAATTTGCGGTCCATTTGAATTGATTCCTGGGTGTTTCTGGGGCTTTTTAGGTTTTCGCCACGCGACCGAAGTCAAGCGCGGTCAGGATCGGCGGCAAAAACGCGCCAACCCTGCGTTGCAGGGTCCGTCTACCAGCGGTAGTGAGCGAAGGCCTTGTTGGCCTGTGCCATACGGAAAATGTCGTCCTTGCGCTTGAATGCTCCACCCTGCTGCTGCTGCGCATCAAGGAGCTCATTGGCAAGTCGCTGCGACATTGACTTCTCGCGGCGCTCACGGCTGAACTGAACAAGCCAACGGATTGCCAGTGTGCGTGCTCGACGCTGTGAAACTTCAACTGGCACCTGGTAGGTCGCGCCACCGACACGGCGGGAACGAACCTCAAGAACTGGAGTAAGAGCCTTGATTGACTCCTCAAGATGCTCGACTGGGTCAGTACCCGTCTTCTCAGCGATAAGAGCAAGTGCGTCATAGACAATCGCTTCAGACTTGGACTTCTTACCGTCAAGCATCATCCGGTTGATCACTTGGGTGACAAGCTTGGACTTGTAGACGGCGTCCGGCTCGACCGGGCGAATTGTGGCTGCTGAACGACGTGGCATTACTTAGCCTTGACGCCGTAGTGGGAGCGCCCGTTCTTACGGTCACTGACGCCTGCTGCGTCGAGCGTTCCGCGAACAACCTTGTAGCGCACTCCTGGAAGATCCTTAACGCGGCCACCACGGACAAGAACAACGCTGTGCTCCTGGAGGTTGTGACCTTCGCCTGGAATGTAAACCGTTACTTCCATGCCATTAGTGAGCCTGACACGGGCAACCTTGCGCAGAGCCGAGTTCGGCTTCTTAGGTGTTGTCGTGTAGACACGCGTGCAAACGCCACGGCGCTGCGGGGCAGCAACCTTGGTCTTGCGACCCTTGCCGCTCTTCAGGCCAGGGGTAGCCAGCTTCTTCTTGGTGGGCTTGCGGCCCTTGCGGATCAATTGGCTGGTGGTAGGCATGCGGCGGGGGACGATAGCAGCGCCCGCGCAGCGGGGCTTTCACCGCAATTTCAGAGAGCGTCCCAGATCAGCGCATTGGAACTTCAGCGAGGGCGTCCGAGACGGAAATAGCCTGCTCACCCAATGCTTCTGCCACCGGCGCGTACGTGATCGACCCGGCTGCAACGTTGAGGCCAAGAGCAAGGCCCGGATCGTTGGCAACCGTCCAATGCACACCTTTGTTCGCAAGATTGAGAACGTAAGGAAGGGTCGCATTGGTCAACGCGTAGGTCGATGTGATGGGCACCGCGCCGGGCATATTTGCCACGCAGTAATGGGTCACTCCCTCGACCTCGTAAGTCGGGTCTGAGTGGGTCGTGGCGCGCGAGGTCTCAAAGCAACCGCCTTGATCAATTGAGACATCTACCAATACAGCGCCCTTCTTCATCATCTTCAGCTGTTCACGGTTAATGACATGGGGAGCCTTGGCCCCGTGGACCAAAACCGCGCCGATCACAAGGTCAACCTCGGGAAGGCGTTCCTCAATCTCAAGTGTTGAGGCGAAACAGGTTGACGCGCGGCCTTGGAGCTCAATCTCCAGCTGCCTCAAACGGTCAATGTTGCGGTCATAAACATAGGTTTCGCCTTGCATTCCGATCGAAATGATCGCTGCGTTAGTGCCTACAACACCGCCGCCGATCACCATCACCTTCGCGGCAGCAACGCCGGGAACACCACCAATCAGTGCGCCGCGACCGCCGAGTGGCTTCTCCAGCATGAACGCGCCGGCCTGAGTGGCGAGCTTGCCGGCAACCTCGCTCATCGGTGCCAACAGCGGCAGTCGGCCATTGCGGTCCTCGACTGTCTCATAGGCGATGCAGGTCGCACCGGAGTTCATAAGGCCATGGGTCAGGTCTGGGTCCGGCGCAAGGTGGAGGTAGGTGAACAGCAGGTGATGAGGCTGAAGGCGAGCGACCTCTTCTGGCTGTGGCTCCTTGACCTTGACGATCATCTCCGCTTCAGCAAAAACAGCGTCAGCGTCAGGAAGGATCTTTGCCCCCTGAGCGATGTAGTCGGCGTCGGTGATGGCCGAGCCCTCACCAGCATCCTTCTGAACAACAACCTCATGCCCAGCGTCAGTCAGCTCGCGGACGCCCGCAGGGGTCATGGCAACCCGGTACTCGTCCGGCTTGATCTCAGTTGGAACGCCAACTCTCATATTGCTCTCCTGTCGACAGGGTTTGGAAGCGGCCCGCTAGGAACCGATGACCTTCATACGAGCTGATGCTTCCTCAAGCAGTGGGCGAAGAACGCCAATAATCTCAGCGAATTCATCCGGTCCGGCAATCAATGGCGGGGACAGCTGAATGACAGGGTCGCCACGGTCGTCCGCGCGGCAGATCAGGCCGCGGCGGTAAAGCTCTGGGGAGAGGAACCCGCGAAGCAAGTCCTCGCACTCCGCAGAGTTGAACGTTTCCTTCGTCTTCTGGTCACGGACAAGCTCAACGGCCATGAAGTAACCGGCGCCGCGAACATCGCCAACGATTGGAATGTCCATCAAGCCCTCAAGGGCTCCACGCAGAACTGGCTCGTTCTTGCGCACGTTCTCAAGGATGTTCTCGTCCTCAAACACGTCCAGGTTGGCGAGCGCAGTTGCTGCCGCAATCGGATGGCCACCGAACGTGAGTCCGTGCAGGAACGAGACGTTGCCGTCATAAAACGGTTCAGCAATCCGGTCAGACGCAATCACGGCACCCATTGGCGCATAGGCGGAGGTGATGCCCTTCGCCGTTGTGATCATGTCGGGCAGATAGTTGTACTTCTCAGCGCCGAAGTACTCGCCAAGACGGCCCCATGAGCAAATGACCTCATCCGAGATCATCAGGACGTTGTAGTGGTCACAGATCTCACGGATGCGCTGGAAGTAACCCTCCGGCGGGGTGAAGCAACCGCCAGCATTCTGGACCGGTTCCATGATGACAGCGGCGACAGTGTCTGGCCCTTCGAACTCAATCCGGTGCGCAACAGCCTCGGCAAGGTCCATTGGGTCCATGTGCTCAGGCAGGCGATAGACGTTGGTGTTGGGCACGTGACAACCACCCGGTGTGAGCGGCTCAAACGGCTCACGCAGGTTCGGAATACCGGTAGCTGCGAGCGCTCCCAAGGTTGTTCCGTGGTAGGCAATCTCCCTAGCAATCACCTTTGTCTTGTTGGGATGCCCCGTCAGCTTGTGGTACTGGCGGCTGAGCTTGAGTGCTGACTCAACAGCTTCTGACCCGCCCGAGGTGAAGAACACTCGGTTGAGGTCACCTGGCGCGAGGGCAGCGATCCGGGCCGCAAGCTCGATCGAAGGTGGATGAGCGTAAGTCCAGTTGGTGAAGAAGCCAAGCTCTTTGGCCTGGTCGGCACCAGCTTGGGCAACGTCAGCGCGGCCGTGGCCGATGTTGACGCAGAACAGGGCTGAAAGACCGTCGAAGTACTTGTTGCCCTTCTCGTCCCAAACATGACAACCCTCACCGCGAACGATGATTGGCATGTCGACGTCCTTGTAGGACCCCATCCTTGCGAAGTGCAGCCAGAGGTGGCGCTTTGCCAACTCTTGAAGCTCTTCACCTGTACGTACGGCCGGTTGCGTGGTGGCCATATCGCCCTCTTCCATATCCGTTTGGTGCTTGTGCCCAACAGGCAGGTCACACTCTGTTTCTTAGAGGGTATCGTGCCACACGTGTCCCTCGCTACTGATCGATCTGGTTCAGGCCCACCATTGGTGCTGATTCATGGCCTTGGTTCAAGCCGTCGCGTCTGGGACGCACCGCTTGGCCTGTTGCAGGAGGAGCGTGAAGTAATTGCCATTGACCTACCCGGCTTTGGGGACTCCCCAGTCCTAAACACCACTCCCACCCCTGTTGCTCTGGCTGATGCGGTCGAGCAGCTCTTTGTGGACTTGGGTCTCACCCGACCAGCAGTTGCCGGAAACTCGCTTGGTGGACTGCTTGCCCTAGAGCTCGCCCGCCGGGGTGGTGTCAGCAGCGCAGTTGCGTTGTCACCCGCCGGCTTTGCCACCCCTGGCGAAGCGCGATTCGCCAGCCTCAGCCTCTCCGTCTCGCGCGCGGCCGGCGGAGCGATTCGCGGCCTACTGCCAAAACTCGTCCAGTACCCAGCGGGGCGCATCGCGCTGACAGCGCAGCTGGCGGCTCACCCCACGCGCATCCCCCCTGCCGACATGCTGACGGCGATCAGTGGCCTGGTTGACAGCCCTGGCTTTGACCCAACGCGCAAGGCGCTCTTTGATTACGTCTGGACCAGCCGGGAGCCGCTGCCCGTCCCCGCCACGATCGCCTGGGCAGACAGGGACCATCTGCTTCTCCCACGTCAGGCTCGCCGGGCCGAGGCGTGGATTCCGGGCATCAGGTCGATCGGCCTGCGGGACTGCGGGCATGTCCCCTGCTGGGACGACCCGTCACTGGTTGCCCGCACGATCCTCGAAGGCACAACCCCCGCGTCTTGACCAAACCGCTGCTCTACGTGGATGTGGACGGTGTGTTGTCCCTCTTCAGCACTCCGCAGGACCAGCCGCCCATTCGCCCTGACACCCACTTCCTCAACGTGGAGGGCGTCGGCCACCTGATCGCGATGGACAATTGCCGGCGCTTGGGAACCCTGACCGATGTGTTTGACCTTGTCTGGGCGACTGGCTGGGAAGAGAAAGCAAACGAGAACCTGCTCGACCTGGTTGGACTACCCGGACCGCTTGAGGTCATCGCCTTCAAGACCCGCCGCTACGACCACCAGGCCCACTGGAAGCTGGGCGCGCTGGAAGCCCACTCTGGCAGCCGACCGCTGGCCTGGATCGACGACGCCCTTGACGACGAGTGCCGTGCCTGGGCCGCCGCGCGGACGGCGCCGACGCTGCTGATTGAGACCGAGACCGCCGTGGGCCTGACCGAAGCAGACGTGGCAAGGCTGCGGGCATGGGCAGAAGACCTGACGGCAGCAACCGGGGCTTAAGCCGAAGAGCTGGAGTTAGCGAGTCTGTCCGCTAGGGCGGATCAGTACTTCGTTGACGCTGACGCGCGCCGGTGCTGTGACTGCGTGGATGATCGCGTCGGCAATGTCTTCTGGCTGGAGCACGTCGCCAATGTCCTTGATCATCTTGTCCAGTGTCTCGATCACGAACGGGTTCTTGTTGTGACTCTGAAGCTCTGTTTCCACTAGGCCTGGCTCAACGCAGGTCACGCGGATCTTGGAATGGGCTGCTTCCTGACGGAGCGCCTCGCTGAAACCGGTAACACCCCACTTGGTCGCGTTGTAGACGCCAACACCAGCTGATGCTGAACGGCCGGCAATCGAAGAGACATTGACGATGTGGCCTTGGCCACTATCGCGAAGGAGTGGAAGTGCAGCTTGTGTGCAGTAGAGAAGGCCGAGCACGTTGACCTCAATCATCGTGCGCCAGTCGTTGGTGTCAGCACCCTCAACTGGGCCCAGCAGCATGACACCAGCGTTGTTGATCAGAATGTCAAGCCGGCCAAGCTGTTCGGCGGCACCATTGACAAAGGCATGAGCAGAGGCCTCGTCGGCAACATCACACTCAATCGCGACGGCCTTGCCACCATCAGCGTTGATCCGACCGGCAAGATCCTCTAGGCGATCAAGCCTGCGGGCACCAAGAGCAACGGACGCGCCGGCCTTGGCCAGCGCGATCGCAGTTGCTTCACCGATGCCTGATGAGGCACCGGTAATGGCTGCCGCCCGACCTGCGAGCGGCAGCTCTGCCATTACTCAGGAAGCTCCGAGGCGAGCTCGTCTGCTCGACCGTCAGCGCCTGCACCCATGCTCCGGTTGAGGTCACCGAGAACGTCGGTTCCCACAGCGTCGCCGGGAAGGTTCTCACCTGGGAGGTCGCCACCTGGCTCAAGGCCAAGAACTGCGAGCTCCTCTTCCGAAAGGCTGCCGGCGCCATAAGCGGCCGGAAGCGGCTCGGTTGGTGTGATCTCCACACGGCGGTAGGTCTGAAGACCTGTCGCAGCGGGGATCAACTTACCGATGATGACATTTTCCTTAAGGCCCATGAGGCGGTCGCGACGGCCCTCGAGGGCAGCGTCGGTAAGCACCTTGGTGGTCTCTTGGAACGATGCGGCTGACAGGAAGGAGTCAGTGTTGAGCGATGCCTTCGTGATGCCGAGGATGATCTCCTCGAACTGAGGCTGCTCACCCTTTGACTTCTTGATGACGGCACACGCATCAGCAAACACCGTGCGGTCAACGTACTGACCTGGCAGGTAATCGCTGTCGCCACGCTGATCAACGCGGACCTTCTTGAGCATCTGACGAACGATCAGCTCAATGTGGCGGTTGTCGATGTCCACGCCCTGAGCCTTGTAAACCCGCTGGACCTCATCTACGAGGTAGAGCGCAGTTTCCGTGCGGCCGCGGAGTTCGAGGAGCTCTGCTGGGTACAGCGAGCCCTCCGTGATCTGCGTACCAGCGGCAACCGTGTCGCCCTCTTCAACGAGGAGGCGGGTCCGGAGTGGGAACTCGTACTGATTGTCCGTGTCCTCCGGGTCAGGCTTGGAACCGTTGTAAACCTGGATGGCAATTGACTTCTCGCCACGTTCGATGGAAACCTTGCCGTCGATCTTGGCAATGCTGGCAACACCCTTTGGCTTACGCGCTTCGAACAGCTCAACTACACGCGGAAGGCCGTGCGTGATGTCCGCGCCGGCGACGCCGCCGGTGTGGAACGTACGCATGGTCAGCTGGGTGCCAGGCTCGCCGATTGACTGCGCGGCAATAATGCCAACCGCGTCGCCGATCTCTGCGAGCTTGCCGGAAGCTGGTGAGCGGCCGTAACAAGCGCGGCACACGCCAACCTCAGCGCGGCAGTTGAGGACGGAGCGAACTCCGAAGCTTGCGCCTTCCTCTCCTGCAAACGCGGCGACGATCTCTGCGAGTTCCTCGCGGCCGATCTGAACGCCCTTGGCAATAACTTCCTTGCCTGACTTGGTCTCAACCTTAGTTGCCGTGACACGGCCGATCAGCTGCTGGTTGGCAGCGGCGCGGTCGTCGAGCACCGACATGATGACTGGCTCGTCCTTGGTCTTGCAGTCCTGCTCGCGGATGATTACATCCTGTGAGACGTCAACCAAACGGCGGGTCAGGTAACCGGAGTCTGCTGTTCGCAGGGCGGTGTCGGCAAGTCCCTTACGGGCACCGTGGGTGGAGATGAAGTACTCAAGAACCGTCAGCCCCTCCATGAAGTTGGACTTGATCGGACGCTCGATGATCTCACCCTTTGGATTCGCCATCAGGCCTCGCATACCGGCAAGCTGACGGATCTGGCTGAAGGAACCACGAGCACCCGAGTTGGCCATCATGAAGATTGGGTTGAGCACGTGAAGGTTGTCCTTCATTGCCTCACCAACCTCATCGGTGGCATCGGTCCACTTGCCAGTTACGGCTTCGTGGCGCTCTTCCTGCGTGATCAGACCCATTGCGTACTGGTCTTGGATCTCGCTGACCTCTGCGTCGAAACGCTCGAGGATGGCGGCCTTCTCCGGCGGAACAACAACGTCGTTCTTGGAGATGGTGATGCCGGCCTTGGTTGCGAACTCGAACCCAAGGTCCTTGAATGCATCAAGCACCTGGCTGATTGTCGATGCGCCGTACTCGTGAACAAGGTCGTCCACAAACGCAGCCGTGTCCTTCTTCTTCATCGAACGGTTAGCGAACTCGTAGCTGAGCGGATCGAAGTGCTCGCCAAGAGCTTCCTCTAGTGCGCGCTCAATCCGGTCGTTGTAGATGACGCGACCAATAGTTGTGAGCTTATGTCCACCCTTTGCGTGCATCGGACGGAACTCAGCAAGGTCATGGAGCTTGACAACGCGATGCTCGTAAGCCCACTCTGCTTCCTGTGCAGTCCGGTAAACGCGTGGACGAGCCTCACCCTTTGGCCACTTGCCTGCAAAGAGGTCAGCTTCAAGTGCGGCAAGCTCCTCTTCCTCAGGACCGTAGGTCAGGTAGTAGGCACCAAGCACCATGTCCTGTGTCGGAGTCGCCAGTGGCTGACCATTCGACGGGGACAGAATGTTGTTGCTTGAGAGCATCAGGATCCGTGCCTCAGCCTGTGCTTCAGCTGAAAGCGGAACGTGAACGGCCATCTGGTCACCGTCGAAGTCAGCGTTGAATGCGGCGCAGACCATTGGGTGAACCTGAATTGCCTTGCCTTCAACAAGCACTGGCTCAAACGCCTGGATACCCAAGCGATGGAGCGTCGGCGCGCGGTTAAGCAGCACTGGGTGCTCGTGGATGACCTCTTCGAGTACGTCCCAGACCTCTGGGATCTCGCTCTCGACCATCTTCTTGGCAGCCTTGATGTTCTGTGCTGACCTGCGCTCAACGAGCTTGGCCATGATGAATGGCTTAAACAGTTCGATGGCAATCAGCTTCGGAAGCCCACACTGGTGGAGCTTGAGCGAAGGACCGGCAACGATGACTGAACGGCCCGAGTAGTCAACGCGCTTACCGAGCAGGTTCTGACGGAACCGGCCCTGCTTGCCCTTGAGCATGTCGGAGAGTGACTTAAGCGGACGGTTACCCGGTCCGGTCACTGCGCGGCCACGGCGGCCGTTGTCGAACAGGTTGTCGACTGCCTCTTGGAGCATGCGCTTCTCGTTGTTGACGATGATCTCCGGAGCACCAAGGTCAAGCAGACGCTTGAGTCGGTTGTTGCGGTTGATCACGCGACGGTAGAGGTCGTTTAGGTCCGACGCGGCGAAACGGCCACCGTCGAGCGGAACCATCGGACGCAGTTCCGGTGGAATGACCGGAACGGCTTCGAGGATCATCATGCCCGGCTTGTTATTGGAGTTGAGGAAAGCTGAAACGACCTTCAGGCGCTTGACTGCGCGCTGCTGCTTCTGCCCCTTGCCCTCACGGACGATTTCGTCGAGCTCAATGCGCTCGGCCTCAAGATCAACGGCGTCAAGCAGGTCGCGGACGGACTGTGCGCCCATGCCACCTGTGAAGTACTCGCCAAGACCATATGGGGAACCGAACAGGTCAACCATGCGACGGAAGACTGGCTCGCTGTCAACAACTTCCTTTGGCTTGATCGTCTTGAACTGCTCCCACGCGTCAAGAACCAGCTGTGCTGAGTCCTCGTAGTAGTCAGCGTTGTCCTGAATCTCTGCCTTGCCGGACTTGAGCATTTCCTTGATCTCACGATCGCGCTCCTCGTCCGAGGCCTTGCTGAGGTCAAGCTCAAGCGTGTCTGCCCAAAGCATGTCGTCCTCACTGAAGCCCTTTGGTGTCTTACCTGTTGTGAGGTACTCCTCACGACGGGCGACGGACTCTTCAAGGCTGCTGACTTGGGTATGGCCTGTGGCCTTGCTCTCGTCAACGAGCTTGAGGACCTCCTTCTCGAGCTTGTCGAGATCCTTATCGCGCGCATCAACATCCACAGAAGTGATGACAGACGCTGCGAAGTAAAGAACGCGGTCCAAGTCCTTAGGAGCCATGTCCAGCAGGTAGCCGATCCGTGACGGAACGCCCTTGAAGAACCAGATGTGGCTGACGGGAGCAGCGAGGTCAATGTGACCCATGCGCTCACGGCGAACCTTCGACCTTGTTACTTCGACGCCGCAACGCTCACAAACGATGCCCTTGTAACGGACACGCTTGTACTTGCCGCAGTTGCACTCCCAGTCCTTCTGTGGGCCGAAAATACGCTCACAGAAGAGGCCGTCGCGCTCAGGCTTGAGCGTCCTGTAGTTGATGGTCTCAGGCTTGGTTACTTCGCCTGAACTCCATGAACGGATTTGCTTGGATGAAGCGAGTCCGATTTCAATTGCGTCGAAATTATTGATGTCGATCATTGATTTCCCTTAGTCAGTTCTTTGTCGTTTGCTCTGGAGTGAAGTTGAGGACTACGCGCCCTCAACCTCGGTCTCGGTGAGCTGCTGGTCGGCGGGCAGGTCGGCGTCCTCCTTGGCGGCTGGGCGGGCTCCACCGCTCATGCCGGAGAGGTCGATGCCGAGTTCTTCGGCTGCCCTCATCAGGTCGTCGTCTTCATCGCCCATTTCGGTGCGTTCTCCCGCATCGCTGACGACTTGAGCGTCAAGCGCGAGTGAGCGCATTTCTTTGAGCAGAACCTTGAATGACTCGGGGATGCTCGGCTCAGCGATGTTCTCGCCCTTGACGATCGCCTCGTACGCCTTTACGCGTCCGATGGTGTCATCTGACTTGATCGTGAGCATCTCCTGGAGGGTGTAAGCAGCACCGTATGCCTCAAGTGCCCACACCTCCATCTCGCCGAATCGCTGGCCACCGAACTGCGCCTTGCCGCCCAGCGGCTGCTGGGTAACGAGGCTGTAGGGGCCAGTTGACCGTGCGTGAATCTTGTCGTCAACAAGGTGATGGAGCTTGAGGATGTACTTGTACCCGACAGTTACCTGCTGCTCGAACGGCTCGCCTGTGCGACCGTTGAACAGGGTCATCTTGCCCGATGCCTTGTGCCCGTCACGGGCCTTTGGATCGACATCCATGCGGATGCGGCCACCCTTCTTGGTGTGCTCCTCCTGCCAGCGGAAGAGGGCGTTGTCAACGTCAACAACGCTTGCTCCGTCGAACACTGGGGTGGAAACGTAAACGCGTCCATTGCCGTCAGTGTGCGCCTGCTTGTAGGCATCCTTGTCAGCGGCTTCGGTTCCCTCATACCAACCGTTGGCTGCAACCCAGCCAAGGTGTGTCTCGAGAATCTGACCGATGTTCATTCGGCTTGGTACGCCGAGCGGGTTGAGAATCACGTCAACGGGAGTTCCGTCCTCAAGGAACGGCATGTCCTCCTCGTCAACAATCTTGGAGATAACACCCTTGTTGCCGTGTCGTCCAGCGAGCTTGTCGCCCTCTGAGATCTTGCGCTTCTTGGCAACGAGCACGCGAACGGACTCGTTGACATCGGAGCCGAGGTCGTCGCCGTTCTCCTTGGAGAGGATCTGAACGTCGATCACAACGCCGCCGGAACCGTGTGGAACCTTGAGCGAGGTGTCGCGAACTTCACGAGCCTTCTCCTTGAAGATCGCGCGGATCAGCTTCTCTTCAGCGGTCAGCTCGGTCTCGCCCTTTGGCGTGACCTTGCCGACAAGCAAGTCGCCTGACTTGACTTCGGCGCCAACACGGATGATTCCGCGGTCGTCGAGGTTGCGCAGTGAGTCTTCCGAACGGTTCGGAATGTCACGCGTGATCTCTTCGTCGCCGAGCTTGGTCGAACGCGCGTCGGTCTCGTAAGACTCGATGTGAATCGACGTCAGCTCGTCGTCCTTGACAAGGCGGCGGCTGAGGATGATCGCGTCCTCAAAGTTGTAGCCCTCCCATGACATGAAGGCGACCATCAGGTTCTTACCAAGGGCCATTTCGCCCTGGCTTGTTGATGAGCCGTCCGCAAGTGCTGCGCCAGCCAGAACCTTGTCGCCTGTCGAAACAAGCGGCTTGTTATGGATGATCGTGCCTTGGTTGGAACGTGTGAACTTGCTGAGCACGTAGCTGTCGGAACCGTCCTTGGTCTCAATCACGATCTTGGCCGAGTCGACGTAGGCAACCGTGCCTGCGTTCTCCGCGAGGATCACATCGCCGGTGTCCAGTGCTGCGCGTGCTTCCATGCCGGTACCGATCAGAGGAGCGTCCGTGCGGAGCAGCGGAACAGCCTGCCTCTGCATGTTCGAACCCATCAGGGCACGGTTGGCATCGTCATGCTCGAGGAACGGAATCATTGCCGTGGCAACGGACCAGATCTGCTCGGGCGAGACGTCAATCAGGTCAACTTCAGTTGGCTTGACCGTGACGTACTGACCAGCTTGGGTACGGCAGATGATGTCGGTGCCCTTGATCTTGTTCGTCTTGGGGTCGAGCTCCTGATGAGCCTGGGCAATCTTCTTGTCCTCTTCGCTTGTCGCATCAAGGTGAACAACTTCCTTAGTGACAACGCCGTTCTTGACCACGCGGTACGGGGTCGTGACGAAGCCGAGATCGGAGATCTCTGCGTACGAGGAGAGGGAACCGATCAGACCAATGTTCGGGCCTTCCGGTGTCTCAATCGGACACATGCGGCCGTAATGGGTGGGGTGAACGTCGCGGACCTCAATCGGTGCGCGCTCACGGGTCAGTCCACCAGCACCGAGGGCACTCAAGCGCCTGCGGTGAGTCAACCCGGCAAGCGAGTTGACCTGGTCCATGAACTGACTCAGCTGTGACGAACCGAAGAACTCCTTCAGTGCGGCAACAACTGGACGGATGTTGACAATCGATTGTGGCGTGATCGTGTCGCGGTCCTCAGTGGTGAGGCGCTCACGGATTACGCGCTCCATGCGGTACAGACCAACACGGAATGCGTCCTGGATCAGCTCGCCAACAGTACGGAGACGGCGGTTGCCGAAGTGTTCGTACTCGTCGAGCATGTGGGCAATTGGCTCACGCGGGTATGTGATTGCTTCTGCCGCGTAATCCTTGACTTCCTTGCCTTCTTCTGGGTACTCGGGAATGCCGAGCTCCTTGGGAAGAATGATCAGCGACTTGAGCAGGCTGAGAATGTCTTGCTGTCCAAGTGTGCGGTGCTCGAGGTCGAGGTCCACGCCCAAACGTGCGTTGACCTTGTAGCGGCCAACCCGTGAAAGGTCATAGCGCTTGGGGTCAAAGAACATGCTGTTGAGCAGAGTCTCTGCTGCGTCAAGGGTCGGTGGCTCACCCGGACGCTGCTTACGGAAGAGCTCAATCAGGGCGTCCTCACGGATCTGCCTTGGCTCGGAGATAATTACGAGGTCCTCTTCGAGGGTCGCGATGCGAGCGTCAAGTTCAACTTCGCTGGCTTCGAGCTTGGTGACCTTGGCTTCCACTGCCTTACCTGCGGCTGTGGAGGTGTCGGCCTTCTTCATCTCGGTGCGTGCCTTCTTGAGCTCATTGCGAGCGGCCTCAACTGAAGTGCGGGCCTCGGCTGCCTCAGCCTGGACCGTCTCTTCAAGTGCCTTCGCCTTGGCTGTGAAAGCAAGGCTCTCGTCGACTGTCCAGGCTGCGCCTGGCTTGTCAACGTCGGACAGCTCGCTCAGAAGGTGCTTAAGACCCTCGATGCTCTTGTCCTTGCCGCCACGGACCTTTACCCAGTCGGTTGCACGGAGCACCCAGTCGGGATGGCCAACGGTGTCGCCTTCAATTGTGTTGCGGATGTAGAGCGAGTCATCGGTGAGCTTGCGGATCTGCTCGTCGATTGAGTGGCCCATTGCCCGAAGGAGAACGGTTGCGGGCAGCTTGCGCTTACGGTCGATGCGGACAAAGACCTTGCCCTTCTTGTCGATCTCAAGCTCAAGCCATGATCCACGGGAAGGCATGAGGTTCGCGATGAACATCTGCTTCTCCGGGTCCTTTGGCTCCATCACATAGGCGCCTGGGGAACGGACGAGCTGCGTTACAACTACGCGCTCGGTGCCGTTGATGATGAATGTTCCGCGAGGAGTCATCCATGGGAACTCGCCCATGAATACTTCCTGCTCACGGATTTCGCCGGTCTCGGTGTTGACGAAACGGACGTCAACTGAGAGCGGGCGGAAGAAAGTCTTGGACGCCTTGCGGCACTCCGCGATTGTCTCGGGCGGCTCGCCGAAACGGAACTCTCCAAATTCAACAGCAAGCGAACCGTCGTATGACGCGATTGGCGAGATGTCCTTGATTGTCTCGAAGAGTCCGCCACCTGCGTTTGGCTGGATCAGCCAATCGAAGAAGGACTTCTTCTGGATGTCAATGAGATTTGGGACCTTTTGGTCCTGCGAGAGACGCGCAAATGTTCGGCGCGTGCGGGGAGATACAGAAGCCAACTTGGCTGCCTCCTAGGCGTGGAGATGATGGACTGGCGGCTCACACCATTTTGGCGCGACCACCTAAGTTATAGAAACAAAACAACACCCGAAGATCGGGCAGGTCTGCTTTCACGGACCCCATCTTGGCCGGAACGTATTGGCTCCGGGCAAACTTCAGATGGCTGCGACTATCGGCTGACCAACGGGGAGGATAGCGCCTCCGCCGCTGATCTGCCTGAAAGTCGTGACTACTTGATGTCGGCGGTGCCGCCGGCCTCTTCAATTTCAGCCTTGAGCTTGTCTGCATCTGCGCGCTCAATGCCTTCCTTGACTGGCTGTGGTGCGTCATCGACAACTGCCTTGGCCTCTTTGAGACCGAGACCCGTCGCTGCGCGAACAACCTTGATTACTTGGATCTTCTTTTCTCCAGCTGAGGTGAGGATCACGTCAACCGTGCCACCCTCTTCTTCACCGGCTGCGTCTCCGCCACCGGCTCCTCCGGCTGCAGGCGCGGCTGCCGCTACTGCGGTTGCCGAAACGCCGAACTCTTCTTCAAGAGCCTTGATCCGTTCTGCCAGCTCGAGCACGGTAATGCCCTTGAGCTCTTCAATCCACTTGTCGGTGGTTGACATGTGTCCTCCTTGTTATGCGCCGGCGCTGTCTGCGCCGTCGCCTTCGTCGTTGTTTTCTGCGGATGCGTCACCTTCAGCGGCGTCATCCGCAGACGCCGTCTCTTCGGAGGCTTCTTCAGCTGCTGGGGCTTCCTCAGCGGGAGCCTCCTCAGCCTGAGCCTCTTCAGCTTGTGCTTCCTCTGCTGCTGGAGCTTCCTCTACGGGTGCTTCCTCTGCAGCTGGAACTTCCTCGGCAGCTGGTGCCTCTGGAGCAGCGGTCCCGCCAACTAGACCCTGATCGCGGATCTGACCGAGCTGGCTTGCAAGCCCGCCGATCAGGCCGCCAAGGCCGCGTACGAGTCCGACCAGTGGTGCGGCTGTAAGTCCAACCAGCTGACCGATGAGGACATCGCGTGATGGAAGCTTGGAGAGCGCAGTGATCTCTTCAACTGAGACCGGCTTGCCACCCATGGTTCCACCCTTGAATGCAAGGATTTCGTACTTCTTCTGTGCAGCGGCAAGCTCCTTGGCTGCCAGTGCAACATCACCGCGAACGAAGGCGATCGCCGTCGGACCGGCGAGGAAAGGCTTGAGGTCCTCAGCGCCGGCAGCGTCAGCTGCACGCTCGGTGAGGGTGTTCTTGGCGACACGGAGGCTTGTGTCAGCCTCGCGCAGCTTGAGTCGAAGCTCAGCCGCCTGGGGAACTGTCATCCCGCGGTAGTCGACGATGAAGATTGCGTCAGATTCCTTGATGTCAGTGGTGAGCGCTTCGATCACCACTTCTTTCTCTGCTTTGTTCATGTTGCTCCTGTCATTTCTCTCTAGAAAAGCGAACCGCCCGCTTGGAGCGGGCGGTGTTCGAGTCAGGGATGAGCGCTAGCCCCTCCCAGTTCGTGTCCGTCCCGTCACCTCGCCGGGTCTTCTTCCTTACGGATGCCCGGTGTCTGTGGCGCGGTGGTGCGCTTTTGGATTCAGTCGGCCGTTTCGGACGACTCCTCAACTACTGGTGTTTCTTCGGCTACTGGCTCCTCAACTTCTGGAGCCTCAGCTGCTGGCTCCTCAACTACAGGGGCCTTGGCGGCTGGTGCAGGGGTTGTGGCCTGGTCGCTATCGGCTGCGCCATCAGTGACAACGCGGACGCCAGGGCCCATCGTTGACGCCAGAGTGACGGTGTGGATGTAGCGACCCTTGGCTGCAGATGGCTTGGCACGCTGGATCTCGTCCATTACGGCCGTGAAGTTCTCAACAAGGTCTGCCTCTGGGAAGCCAATACGTCCGATTACAACGTGGACGATTCCGGCCTTGTCGGTGCGGTACTCAACCTTGCCGGCCTTGGACTCAGTGATGGCCTTGGTCAGGTCTGCTGTAACTGTGCCGACCTTCGGGTTAGGCATCTTGCCTGAGGGCCCAAGCACCTTGCCGAGACGGCCAACAATTGGCATCAGGTCAGGCGTGGCGATGACCACATCGAAGTCTGTGAAGCCTTCTTCGATCTTCTTAGCGAGGTCCTCGGCACCGACGTGGTCGGCTCCGGCCTCTTCTGCCTCGCGGGCCTTATCGCCCTGAGCGAAGACAGCGATGGTCACGTTCTTACCGAGCCCGTTGGGCAAGGCGACTGTTCCACGGAGCTGCTCCTCAGCATGACGGACGTTAAGTCCCGTGCGTACGTGCAGCTCTACGGCTTCGTCAAACTTTGGCTCGCGCAGAGTCTTTACGAGTGCGACAGCTTCGGCGGCTGAATGCTCGCGCATGGTGTCGTACTTCTGGCGTGCTTCGCGCCATGTCTTACCGCGACGTGCGATTCCTGTTGCCATTAGCCCTCTACCTCGATTCCCATCGAGCGGGCAGTGCCGGCGATGATCTTTGTTGCCTGATCAAGGTCATGTGCGTTGAGGTCGTTCATCTTTGTCTCAGCGATCTCACGCAGCTTGGCCTCTGTAATCGAGGAAACAACAGTCCGACCTGGCTCTGACGAGCCCTTCTTGATCTTCAATGACTGAAGGATCAGAACTGAAGCTGGTGGGCTCTTGCAGATGAATGTGAAGGAGCGGTCCTCGTAAACGGTGATCTCGACGGGGATCGTCGTGCCGTTGTCCTGTTGCGTCTGGGCGTTGAACGCTTTGACGAACTCCATGATGTTTACGCCGTGCTGACCGAGCGCAGGGCCAACCGGTGGAGCAGGGCTTGCCTGGCCTCCTGGAGCCTGAAGTTTGATGATTGTCATTACTTTTTTCGCCATGGTCAGACTTTCTTCACTTGGTCGAATCCGACTTCGACAGGGGTTTCACGTCCAAAGATGGATACCAGTACCTTGAGCTTCGCTGCGTCCTCGTTGATTTCTGCGATCTCTCCGGAGAAGTCTGAGAGCGGTCCTGAGATGACCTTTACCTGCTCGCCAACGTTGTACTGAGCGACCGGGCGAGGCGGTGTTGCAGCAGTTGCTCCTGGTACCTGTGGACCCTGCTCAACCTTGAGCAGACGGTCAACTTCAGCAGCAGTAAGTGGGATTGGCTCGTCAGCAGCGCCAACGAATCCGATTACGCCAGGCGTGCCCTTGACGAGCTGCCAGGAATCCTCATCGAGGTTCATTTCGACGAGCACGTAAGCAGGCATCGTCCGCTTCTCAACTTCAATCTTTTGGTTGTCCTTGATTTCCTGAACCGTCTCGGTCGGGACAACAATTCGGCGAATTGCGCGCTGCTGCTTGAGGGCGGAACGACGATGCTCAAGGTTCTGGCGAACCTTGTTCTCGTGCCCGGAGTAAGTGTTGATGACGTACCAGCGATACATGTCTATGCCACCTAAAGGATGAGGTCCATGAACTTCGTGGACAGGAAGTCGGCTACGCCGAGGTAAGTGCCGGCAATGACAACGAACGCTGCGACAACTGCGGTCGCTTGGGAAACGTGTTGACGGTCAGGCCACTGGACGCGCTGAAGCTCGCGCCAGGAACCACGAAGGAAGTTGATGAAGCGAAAACGGGAAGGGGCTTGCGCATGCGCCTCGGCATGGTGCTGTTCAGCCGACTCGTCAATAGGAGTCTCGTCCCGGTCGAAGTCGTCTGCGCCTGGTGCGCCCACAGTCGTTGACACGATTAGCGGGTCTCCTTGTGCTGCGTGTGCTTCTTGCACCAGCGGCAGTGCTTGCGCATTTCAATCCGGTCGGGATTGTTGCGCTTGCTCTTGTTTGTCTGGTAGTTGCGTCGCTTGCAGTCTTCACAGGCAAGTGTCACAGCGATGCGTACGTCTCCGCGGGCCATTGGTTTTAATCTCTTCCGGTCATTGCTTACGCCGTCCGGGTGGGGCAAAGAGCCTCCCGAACGGCAGGAACGGCAAGTGTAGCGACACGGTGCTTTTGACGACGCCACGCAGGCACTCGCCCGCCGAGGGGCGTGGAACCGTAGTCTCGGAACTCATGTTTAAAGCAAGCCGCCGACCGACGATTCCAGATTTCCCCGCGGGGTCGCTGGCTGTCTTTGGCGCCACCTTCCTGAACATGCTTTCCGTCGGCGCCGCTTTGCCCGTCCTTCCTAGGTACGTGAAGGGTCCGATCGCTGGCGGTGACGTCGAAGTTGGCCTTGTCATCGGTGCTTTCGCGTTCGCCGCGATCGCCGCTCGCCCATTCGCCGGCCGATTCGGTGACCGGCATGGCCGCAGGCCAGTGATGCTGTTTGGGACGCTCTTCACCGCCCTGGCGGGAGTGATGTACGCCATCCCTTGGGGTGTTGCAGGCCTTGTGATCGCTCGCGTGATCCTCGGTGCGGGCGAGGGTGTTGTCTATACCTCGGGCGCGGCATGGATGGCCGACCGCGCACCTGATGCTGAGCGGGGTCGGATCATCGGCCTGTACGGACTAGCTATTTGGGGCGGGGTCTCGGTCGGTCCACTCCTCGGGGAGGGCCTCTACCAATGGACTGACTCATTCAATGCGGTCTGGGTGCTCTGTGCAGTCCTGTCGCTGCTGTCCTGCATTGCCGTCCTCTGGATGCCCCGTAAGGAGAAGATCCACCCTCAGGAGCATGTGCCCCGCGGCATTGGGAGTCTCATCCCTGCTGCGTCAATCCGCCCGGGCCTCGCTCTGATGACAGCCAATCTTGGCTATGCCGCGCTGTCGTCGTTCCTAGTCCTGATGTTGGACAAGCGAGGGATTGGCCACGGGGCAGCAGCGTTCGCAGCGTTTGCGTTTGCTGTTGTGATCAACCGTTTTCTGTTCGGTGACTTGTCGGACCGACTTGGTGGCCGCCGGGGCGCAATGCTCGCTGCGAGCCTTGAGTTTGTGGGCCTTGTGATTTTGTCCCAAGCACAGTCGTTTGCGGTTGCTGTGATCGGCTCGGCAATTATGGGCTCGGGCTTTGCGATGCTGTTCCCGTCGCTCGCGCTGCTTGTCCTGGCCCGGGCTGAACCTGCCCAGCGCGGTGCGGCAATGGGAACGTTCACGGCCTTCTTTGACCTGGGTCTTGCCTTCGGCTCCCCACTGGTTGGTGTTGCCGCTGCTGTGACTGGCGGTTACTCAGCGGCATTCCTGCTCGGGGCAGCTGGAGCGCTCGGGGGCCTGTTGATCGCTGCGACCGCTCGCCCGCACGGACTTGACCACGGGCAGCCGGAGACCGCCGAACCCCTCTGACCTACATGCTGCCCGTCGCCGGTTTAGTTACCGGTGGCAAACAGCTGGGATGTCGGGTTGAGGTCCCGAGCACGGCGATAGTCGCGCAGCGCAGCAGCCGTATGACCCTGGTGGGCCTCGACGCCAGCAAGCAGCAGCCACGGCTGCCATGCACCCTCTTCACGCTTGATTGCTCCAAGGAGGAGCTTTTGAGCCTCCCCATACTTGCCGCGGGATTCTTGGATCTGCGCGGCCTGGAGCCATGGACCAGCTGAGTAGGGCTGCCAGCGCTTTGCTGATTGAGCGTCGGCGAGGGCAGCGTTGAGGTGGCCGTTGCGTGCCTGGTCACGGCTGCTTGCCAGCTGATTGCTTGCCACTGTTGGAGGCAGGACTAGAGCAATCAGTGCGAATGCCATTGCTCCAAATCCGAACCGGGAAAATCGTGGCGCAGGCGAAAGAGTCGGTGCCTCAGGAGCGGTCGTAGCCACGAAGGCGAGCATCGCCACTATCGGCAGGACCGTCACCTGCCAACCCCAGTCGACTGCAGAGGAAATAGCGAAAGCAGCAACCGTGGAGGTTCCGGCCGCTACCAGCCCAAGTTCCTTACCGGCTCGCCGCAGCGCAGTAACGCAGGCGATCGCAAGTGCCGAAACAAACCCGAGGATCAGCAGCAGGCCGACAAGACCAAGGTCCGCCCAAGCTTCCAAGTAGAGCGAGTGGGCATTGCGGACACTCAAGTTGTCCTTGCGGTGTTGGGTCCACCAAAGCTCATAGGTGCCAGCGCCAGTTCCCCTCAGCGGCTTCTCAGACCCGGCGTTGATCGCCCCCTGCCAAAGTTGCCAGCGACCGTTGGAACTCTGGGCGGCCAGGCGGTCCACGGAGTTGATCCTCGACCGGTCAACAGACAGGCTTGGGTTGCGGAAGTCATTCCATGCGCGATCAGCAGTGGAGCCACCCCCAGCCGCGAAGAAGGAGCCGGTCAGCGTGGCAACAAACGCTAGGGCAATAACGAGCCTTAGCCAAGGATGCGCTGGGTTCCGGTCCTCACCGGAGTGTCCACCGGGCAGCTGGTTGATGGTCGCGGCAACTGTTGCCATCGCCATCGCGGCAGCAATCAGGACCAGCAGGGCAGTCGTGGCCTGGGTTGCCCCAAGGCCAGAGTCGGTCACACCATCCATCAGCGCGTTGCCCGCCAAGGCTGCCAGGACAACTACTCCCGATGTCACCAAGGCGCTGACCAGGTTGACGGTTGTGCGAACTGTGATTGGCCCCAGCAGGAAGCCCAAGGTCACGGCAAACAGCGCTACGGCCAGCCCGCCGCGTGAGATGGCGAACAGGACAGCCAAGGCGAGAACGGGAATCGCCAACCCTGCTGCGGCACGCGTGATCCCCTTCTTCGCGCTGCCGGAGAAGTGGACTGCGAGCGGCAAGACCATGCCACACAGGTACGCCAGCGCATTCCAGTAACCGACAGGCCAGTAGAGGCGAGGTCGTAAACGTCCGAGCTCCCCAACCGCATCGGCACTCGGGAACCAGGCTGGGTGCAACCTAGAGCCAACGGCTAGCGCTGCCACAACGCTGATACCGCCAAGCAACCCGGCCAGAACCGCCTCGCGGTCCTTGACGGTGACTACCAGTGAAGCCAGTAGGAGAACTGAGAGCACTGCGGCTATCTGGACGCCTGAAGCAACAGACCTGCCGGCCGCATCTGACCAAAGGACTGACAGAACGCTCCAGCCAAGGAAGCCAGTGAGTAGCGCTACAGCCCAAGCCCGTGCACCGGTGAGCCGGACTCTTGGAACAAGCCCAAGTGCGGCTCCCAACAGGAGGGCCCAGCTGACTAGGAGGGTGATCTCTCCCGTAATGGGAAGTTCGTAGCCCCCGTGCCGATAGCCGATCAGACCAACGAAGGCTGCGACGCCAAGACCAACTGCGCGTGCTCGACGGACGGACCCTTGCTCAGTCAGCGGTTCCTTGCTGACAACGGTGGCTTCCTCTGTCATGATCGGGTCATCCATGCGGAATCGAAGTCTCGCACTTTTACTGGTCGGTCTCGTCACCTGTGGCGCACTTGCCTCGCCCGCAGCAGCAGCCGCAGCCGTGACAAGCGACCCTTGGATTGACCAGTACATCGAGCAGGTACCTACTCCGACCGGCTCCGTCCGCACTGGCGCAGAGAAGCTTCCGACCGGGCTCTCCGCCTCACAGTTGGCCGCACTCAACAGAGCTGGTGGGGACCTCTTCGCTGGCGTTACAGCCGCCACCGTTCCACCCCGGTCTCCTGACCTCTCCAAATCCGACCAGCTGGCAACAGTCACTGCCACCTCAATTCCTGTTGCTCTGACGACCACCCTGTCCGGCGGATCCGGTGGATTGGGACTTGTCTTGCCAGCGGCGCTGTTGGGCAGCATCATCGGCGCCTTCGGGCTTGCCGCAGGCCGTGCCCGCCGCAGCAACTCCACCATCTAGTAACCGCCCTAACTGGCACTGAGTAACCTCGGGGGATGGGAAAAGTGGACTCCAGCACGCCTGATGCACGTCGCCTGTTTGACTGGGGTGGCCGCGAGACCACTGACCCTCGTCTGACAGCACCGTCCGCGGCAAACAAGGAACGTCTAGTCCGCGGCCGCAACTTCCGTAAGGACGTCCCAAGGTCAGCGCACGGCAAGTGGAGACCAGCTCCACAGCGGCCTGACCCAATCGCAATTCTTGAGCAGCAAGCTCAGGCGCGCGTCGCAGACCTGATCCCAATCAGGCACGGACGGATGGCTGCCTCCCCATTCGCTTTCTTCCGCGGCGGTGCGGCAATCATGGCCTGGGACTTGGCTCATTCCGCCACGACCAAGATCCGCGTCCAATGCTGTGGCGACGCACACCTCGTCAACTTTGGGGCTTACGCGGCTCCGGATCGCAGGCTTGTCTTTGACCTAAATGATTTCGACGAGACCCTCCCTGCCCCATTCGAGTGGGACCTCAAGCGGCTGACAGCGAGTGTGGAGATCGCCGGCCGCGACAATGGCTTTCCCGCCAAGGACAGGAGCGCTGCGGTTAAGTCATGTGTGACGGCGTATCAGCAGGCGATCGAGATGCTCGCCAATCTCCGTTGGGCGGACTCTTGGTACGCACGGATTGACCTTGACCACATTGAGCGTCTGGTTCAGCAGACCGGCCGTCCGAAGGGCCGTAAGGCCACTGAACGCGAGATCCGCAAGGCAAGGCGCAAGACGAGCATTGGCGCACTGACACGGTTTGCCGAGCCGGATGGCAAGGGCAGCTTTCAGATCCGTGAGGAGCCACCTCTAATTGTGCGCTTCCCCGAGGCTGAGTTCCCCAACGCGCAGGCCATCGTCACCCAAGCGATGAGCGACTACCTGACGACCATCCAACCTGACCGGCGGGTGCTGCTTGACCGATATCACCAGGTTGACTTCGCACGCAAGGTGGTTGGGGTTGGGTCCGTTGGCACTGAGGCGTTCATGATTCTGCTGATGGGCGATCGCGACGATGACCCCCTCTTCCTTCAACTCAAAGAGGCTCAGGAGTCGGTCCTCGCTCCGTTTGCCGGTGCTAGCGAATACGCCAATCAGGGCGAGCGAGTCGTACAAGGGCAGCGGCTGATGCAGTCTGCGAGTGACTCCTTCCTTGGCTGGTTCACCGGGACCGGAACCCAGCAGAAGGACTTCTACGTCCGCCAGCTGCGGGACATGAAGGGCTCCGCTGAGGTGGAGACAATGGACGCGATCCGCTTGGCCGCATATGCCGAGCTTTGTGGTGCCACGCTGGCTCGCGCCCATGCGAGAGCGGGCTACCCAGGTGTGATCAGCGGTTATGTGGGCAACGGTGAAGTAATGGGCGAATCACTGGCCGCATTCTCTAGTGCGTATGCCGATCAGAACGAGGCCGACCATGCCGCTCTTCTGGCGGCGATTGAATCCGGGCGAGTTAGCGCAGAGGACGGGATCTAGCCTGACCCTGCGTCCGTGCTGCGTCGCTAGTTGCGGCGACCACACTTCCCGCCGTAGAGGCGATAGACGGAGATCACAGGGCCCGGTCTTATGTAGTCGGACGGCCTGTAGTTGTAGGAGTCGTCAAAGCTGAATGGCAAGTCCACACTGCGCCGCTCCCATGGAGAGACCTTAAAGACCAATTTCCCGTGGGCAAACAGCGATCGGTAGAACGCAACTCCCCCGGGTGATCGGGCGGGATCGCGCTCAACCCGTCCGCGTTGGAGCGACGAGGTCACAACCCAGCACCAGCCAAAGAGCGTGTAGTGCTTGAGTAGATCTCTATTCAGCGCAGCCGGATACTGATCCGCAGTCGCAATGTGCCATTGGTTGAGTGACCAGATTTCCCAGCGGCGTTTGCGAATCCGTGCTTGTGTTGAGCGGCTCAGGTCGCGCACCCATGCCTCGGGAACTACGCCTGGCTCGATCACAATCTTTGCCTTCTTGGGAATGTTGTCGCTCATCCAGGCGCGCGCCACCGCCCGTGTATCTGGCTGGGACAGAACCGTGTCTAGGTGGATGCTGGCTACGACCCCCTGCGCACAGACCGCTACTGCCAGCAGGGCCGTTACCGCAAGGCCAATGTTGCGCGAGTGCTGCTGTGCCCGGCTAATCAGCCAGCTCGCAGACCAGCCTGCCAGTAGGCATGTGAATGGAATCAATGGGAGGCCCCAACGGCCAAACCACCTGGCGTGGAGGCCCATGAAGAGGATGTAGGCGGCCGGCGCAAGCAGCAGCACTCTTGCCCGGCGAAAGTCCTCTCGGGAGAGCTGTACCGCACCGAATGCCGCCAGCAATGTCGGGACCCACCCCAGTCCCCACAGCTGAACCCCGAGGTAGTAGAGCACCCCGCCTGTCCCTGTCTGCCCCAGCTTCCCAGCGCCTGATGAGGCCTCGGCTTGATGCCCTAGGTCGCGGCTGAAGGCTGCGAAGTCGAGCAGGCTGTACGGGTTGATGATCACGAACATGAGGACTGCGACGCCAACGACTGTGGCCATGCCGCGGGCGCGTCCTTCTTTGTCCTGCCAAGCCGCACAGATGATGGCAACGAGGACAAATCCGCCCGTGTATTTGACGCCGCAGGCCAGCCCAAAGCCAATCCCCGCAATCAGGTAGTCCCACTTGCCACCGCCCTTGATAATCCCTGCCGCACCAAACAGCGCGAGGGCCATGGGCACAAGGAGCGGTGAGTCATTGAGGGCTAAGTGGCCGTAGTAGACCGGGAGGAACCCCACGGCCAAGGCGGCGGCCGCAAAGAGCCCGGCTCGACGGTTGAAAAGCTTGGCGCCAGTGGCGTAGACCAAACCCACGGCAAGTGTGCCCAGCAGTGCGCTGATGGTCCTGGCCAGAATCCAGACCGGTTCTGGGTTGCGGGCATAAACCTCCGCGAAGCCGCGACCGCCACCTGAGAGAACTTTGAACCCGAGTGCGAGCAGATACGTGAAGCCAGGCGGGTTGACGAACCAGTGTGGGTTGAGTCCTCCGTCCACCATCCTGATTGCGCGCGTGACGTAGTAGTTGCTTTCGTCGAGGTTGTAGGCGTATGGGAGTCCGTGGCTGATGCCCCAAATCCGGAGTGTGAATGCGGTAACGAGGATGGTCACCAAGGCAGCGAAGTAACGGCGTGGCATTGGTTCTCGCGCGCCGTGAGGGCTCGGGCTTGATGGCCTGTCTGTCGGTGTGCTCACGTCGAGGGATGATGGTAGTCGCCGCACTCTCGGACACCTAATTGCGAAAAACGGATCAGGTTTGTATGCTTTAAGAACGCAGGGCTTACGGATGTCCTGCCAATACGCCCCAAAACCAACTCCCAAGGAGACCCAAGATGCCAACAATCGGCGATACAGCACCAAATTTCACAGCTCAAACAACTGAGGGCACGATCGACTTCCACGACTGGATCGGCGACTCGTGGGCAGTGATGTTTTCCCACCCACGTAACTTCACCCCCGTCTGCACCACAGAGCTTGGCTACATGGCGTCAATCGAGCCAGAGTTTGCCAAGCGCAACGTGAAGATCATCGGTCTGTCGGTTGATCCACTCGAGAACCACGAGAAGTGGGCTGTTGACATTGCCGAGACTCAGGGCACAGCACCTAACTACCCGCTGATCTCAGACACTGACTACAACGTTTCCAAGCTCTACGGGATGCTCCCATCAGACGTTGGAGGTGATCCAACCGAACGGACCCCTGCTGACAACCAGACGCTGCGCAATGTGTTCGTTGTCGGACCAGACAAGAAGATCAAGCTCGTCCTGATCTACCCAATGACCACAGGGCGTAACTTCGACGAGGTCCTGCGTGTCATTGACTCACTCCAGCTGACGGCCAAGCACGCCGTCGCAACACCAGCCCAGTGGCAGCCAGGCGACAACGTCATCATCGCCGGCTCAGTCAGCAACGAGGCCGCGCAAGAGAAGTACCCCGAGGGCTGGGAAGAGCCACGCCCTTACATCCGGATTGTGGCTGACCCAACAACGGTCTAGTCACACAGACATTGGAAGTGCCCAAGAGGCCGGGGACGAAAGTCTCCGGCCTTTTCTATAGCCAAATAAGAGAGTCGCCCAGGGCGTCGTCTTCGGGGTGGGCGAGCAATAGCTCCTCCAGAGAGATCAGGATCGTTGCGAGATCCTGCCTACGCGTCCGCTGGGAAGTGGGGATCATCACCAGCCCGCAGTGACCTTCTCCCCCTGGACTGATCGCCCAGTTGTGAAGCTTGGCGAAGTCCGCGATGTTCTTGGTGACCACTGCCCGCCGATCAGCGGAAGCGATCCGCAGCACCTCAGGGTCTGAGGCGCCTCTCCACTCCGCGACCTCCGCTACGGCCTTCGCGTCAAAGCCAAGCTCGCGCAGCCCACTCGCGATCATCGGCGAGAGCATCTCGTCGAGGAGAAGCCTCAAGACCCAAGCGCCTCTTGCCCTGCCTTCCAAAGTCGCTCACCTTCAGCCAACGCGTCCTCGTTGGTTTGGATCCACGAATCCACCTCAGTCGGGTAAGCGCCGTAATAAGCGACAGCTGCTTCGGCTACCCCCACAGGGATGGACAGCCACTCCGCTGTGGCCTTCACATCGCCGTCGTTTTCCCGAATTGAGCTGACGAGCTCCCAAACGTCCAGTCCTGTTCCTTGGATGCGCGCTCGCCGGCCGGCAGGTCCGTCGGCGAAGTAGATCGTTGGATGCTCATCCATCCGTAGACCTTCCTCCACGTATCGCTGCGCAAGGGTTCTTGGCGCGATGTCGGCACGCTTAGCCAACGCTTTCAGGCGTTGATCAGTCGATTCCGTGACACGCATGCTGAAAGGCTTGCTCATGTATCACAGCGTATCACCACCACCCCGCCGGACTAAGCAACAACCGCGAGGGTAAGCCCTACCGCGTGCGGCTGAGTTTGGCTACCTGTGTCTTTGTTGCCTTAAGGCCACCAGTTGGAGTGAAGCTGGTCGTGACTGTCAGCTTCATGGCTGCCTTGCTCAATGCCTTACGCCCTGCCTTGGTGATCTTGCAGGTCAGGGTGTAAGCCCCGGCGGTTGTTGGTGTGGCCTTGGCAGTGCACCAAGTGGTTGTCTTACGACCAACCTTGCTGGTGACTACCTGGGTCAGCTTGCCAGCACCTGGCACTGTCACTGAGGTGGTGAGCGTGATCAACGCCTTGGCAATTTTGTTCCTCGCCTTCGCCACCGTGATGTTGTTGGGCGGCCCGGTCACTACAAGCCCGTGGAACAGGGTGCCCGCATTGCCAAAGCCTGTGAGGTTGCCCGCGCGGTAAGCCTTCGCCCTTGCCTTCACGCCAGTGAAGGCGTCGGTCCCAACCGATGGCGCGTTACCGAGGAAAGTGACGAGGTCAAGGTTGGCGGCTCCTTGGAAGGCCGAGACGCCAATGCTTGTTACCCCAGCTGGGATGGTGATGCTCCCCAAAGATGTATTGCCCTTGAACGTGTTGGTTGGAATCGTGGTCACGCTGCTGGGGATGGTGAAGCTCTCCAGTGATGTATCGCCGGCGAATGTATTTGTGCCGAGGTAGTTGACCGAGTCCGGGAGGGTGATGGTTTTCAGCGCCAGCGCAGAAGTGAAAGCGGAGTTTTCAACTCGCTTAAGAAGGCTCGCGTCCTCAAACGTAACTGTCTTCAGGCCGCTTCCATAAAAGGCCCGCTCCCCAATCTCAGTAACACTCTTAGGGACCGTAATGCCTTCGAGCTTGGTCGCCTCACTGAACGCATAACTCCCGATCATTTGGAGGTCGCTGTTGGCTACAAACGTGACTGTTTCGACATTGGACCCTTGAAACGCACTCGTCCCAATGCTGGACACGCTGGCAGGGATGGTTATGGACTTCAACGCGGAGGCGTCGTTAGAGCTGTAGCTCGAGATCCAGAATGCGAAGCTGTCAATGCTCTCTACTGCCTTCGAATTGACAGTGTCGGGAATAACCACTGATGCGGGGCATGCGCCATCGCAGCCCTGAACGGACACCCAGAAGCCGTTATCCCGGTAGTTGATCCCGTTGACGGTGTGGTAGGTGACCGCAGCGCTGGCCGTCCCAGCAGAAGCCAGTGCGCTAACCGCCACCAGCGCAAGGGCAACACATACGGAAGTTCTACGCCTGTGGCTTTTGCTCATGCTGGTGAGGCCTTTCCTGCGACGGGTCGGGACGGATTCAAAAGTTTGACAGATCGCAAATACTGGGGCCGCAGTAGGGGGGCGGTCACAGCAATCGCTAGCTGCTCGCAGCTTTGCCGCCAGATGTGGACGGACCCTCGCCAACCCCAAAGGAGTAGTTGCCGTCGCGATCCCAAAAGTCAAGGGTGCTGGAGTCGTCGGGGCGCTGGCCAAGGCGGGCCCGGTTAGCACCACTTGGGTCGGAGATCTCAAGCCCGCTGGTGCCGTCTTCCCACACCCCCACCCGAGCGCGATTGGTGCCATTTCCATCCCAAAACTCCGCGCCTGACGACCCATTCGGCCACTCACCAACTCCAGCGCGGAACTTTCCGCTCTGGTCGGAGAGCTCAACACTCGTTCCGCCATCAGCACGCTCGCCAACCCGGGCACGCAGCGTGCCTGACCCGTCCAGCAACTCAGCTCCGGTGGCGCCATTGGGCCAGTGGCCGTATCCGGCGCGGTAGGCGCCCGTTGGATCCCAAAACTCAACTGATGCTGAACGCTCAGGCTCCGGTCCGTGACCAAAGAGCGCGCGCAGCACCCCAGTTGGGTCCCAGACCATGATCCCTGTCGGCCCAGCGATGTTGTGGCTCACAGACAGGCGGTGCGCACCGTCTGCATCGAGAATGTCCAACCCGCTATCGCCCTGCGCAGTTGTGCCCAGCACCAGCCGTCGCGATCCACCAGGCCCGCTGACGTGCACTGACGACGACCCATCAGCCCAGGCGCCAATGCTGGCCCTTGATGCACCGGCTGAGTCCAGCAACTCAAGGCTTGCGGCCCCCTCGTCTGAGGCATCCGCACCCAGGAATGCCCGCATTTGTCCGTCAGTACCCCGCAACTCAAGACCAGCGGCTCCGTCCTCGCCCACTGCCAGGCGAGCGCGAAGCTTTCCGTCGCCATCGCCTAGGGCTATTGACACCTTGCCTTGCTCGTCAATGGACAGAAGTGCCCTTGTGTTTCCCTCGCCGTCAACCAGCTCAAGGCGATCCGTCTTAATTGGTTCCATGCCCTCATTTACGCGCCCAGAGGCGCCGCGGGTCAGCGCCCGGGCCTAGGAGCGGCGCAACTCAGCTGGCGAGCCGCTAGTTCCTGATGATCGAAGCTTGCACGCGGTTGCCAGATACCCAAACCGCAATCGCCCGGGACAGGCCGCTGGCGATCGTGATTGACCCCCGCATGTCCGAAGTACCGAGTGTCGCTTTGGAGCTTGCTGTGCCGTCTTGGCTAACCAGCGTGTAAACGAGCGGGCGCATGTGAGATCTCGATGCCTCTTCCCAGGCGATTATGCCGAGGCTGCCAAGGGAGGCCGCTGTGGGCGTCTTGGCAAACGAACCAAGTCCGGCAACCTCGACAGGAGTTGTGACGCTGCCGTCGCCCAGTCCCACTGCGATCTTCATTCGACGGTTGATCACGACATCGTTATCGCCAACAACGTCGATTCCCTCAGTCCAGCCGAGAACCGGCTTTCCACCGGAAGGCATTGCGATCACAGGTCCATCGGTCGCTTGCCACACTTCGCCATCGCCCGAGTAAGACGGGTAGCTGGTTGATACTTCGGCAAGCTGCGCGAACGCAGACCCTGAGGCAAGGGTCGTGTACTTGTAGTGCCTTACCAATCCGAATCCAATTTCAGAAGGGATGTACTCCATCGAGGTGGCGCCCACCCCGCCCGGCCCCCGATGTAAGTCCTTGAGTGTTGTCTCCGCATAAGCATCTGACACAGCCGCACTGGTCGCCAGCGGCACCGGTGCTGAGAATGCAGTCCCTCCTGGCGCAAGGTGCACCGTTTCAAGCAGCCAGTTGCGCACTGCTGGAGGCGCAGGTTGGCCTGGGGACGAAAAGGCCAACAAGGTGCCGTCGTTACCTGCCTCAACCGCGGAGACGGACTGGCCGACCCTGCTTGTCAAGATCCTCCAGGTAGAGAAAGATCCCGACACACCTGATGTCGCGTAGCGAATCTGATCCGGCGAACTGCCCCCTACATGGAGACGCCACGTGAACACAAAACCAGTCGGCGTCGAAAGCATTTTCAGCCGGCTAATGAAATTGTTGGACCCGCCAGACTGGACCAGCTTGACCGTCCCAAACGCCTTCCCCGGGCGGGCTACCGCAGCCTCCACATATCGGGTCTTACCCACAAGCCTGGACCAACCGACCGCGACCGTGCCGTCGGAAGCAACAGCAGAGGAGACACCACACGCGTTGCGGCCCGAGTGGAGGTCCATCAGTGGACCGAACGACGCCGCAGTCGGCGCAAGCCGACGGACATAGACATGCGCAGCTGGCCCGAAGACAGACGAGCCGGTAAAAGCGACGACACCGGTGCCGTCGCTCCCGACAGCAGTAGACAAGCCACAGCCGTAAGTCTTGAGACTGGAAAGCTGCGCCGAGGGGCCGAATGTCGGTGAGGAGGCTGCGGCCATGCCACTGCTTGCCAAGGAGATGGCTGTGAACGCCACCAACACCAACGAGGATCGTAAGCAGAGGCTTCGGGCTGATGACATGTTTCGTGAACCTTCCGCGAGGAAATAGGAACCAACAGTGTTCCTCACGATTATCACAGCCGCTAACCGGTAAATCAAGCCAGCCTCCGGCTATAGCTAAGCGCCCTCCAGCGCTAAGAGCCCTCCATCGGATTCGAACCGATGACCTCTTCCTTACCATGGAAGCGCTCTACCGACTGAGCTAGGAGGGCGTGCCGAGAGGGTATCGCGCCCGCGCTTGACTAGGCGCTGAGGGGAACGACCCAGCCTGCGATCACACCGAAGTGGATTGCGGCTGCGACCACGACGAGCACATGGAAGATCTCGTGGTAACCAAAGATGCTGGGGAACGGGTCGGGCTTTTCGGTTGCGTAGATCGCTGCTCCGATGATGAACAGCAGGCCGCCCAGGGCAAGTCCGCCAACGGCTACAAGGCCTACCGTGCCGGCGAGTTGCCCAACGGCGATCACGCCAAGCAGGCCAGCGAACACATAGATGCCGGCGGTGACTGGCTTGGGGGCTGAGATCCACGCCAGTGACATGACAACGCCAGCAATGGCAACACCCCAGACAAGGCTGAGCAGCACAATGCCGAATGTTCCCTTGACGGCAAGCAGGGCGATTGGGGTAACAGTGCCGGCGATCAGCACGAAGATCATTGAGTGGTCGAGCTTGCGCATCCGCCTTCTAGCTGCTTCAGACCAAGTCACCCGGTGGTAGAGGGCACTGGTGCCCAGCAGGCCAGCAAGGGACGCTCCGTAAATGGCTGCAGCGGCGGTCGCTGTTGCCCCGTGGGCGAAGGCTGCGAGTAGGACGCCCATTACAACTGCGACAAAGAACGAGTACTGGTGGACGTAACCGCGAAGCTTTGGCTTGACGCGCTTGACCAGGTCGGCACCAGGAATGTTGATATCAGTCGGGTTTGGCAAGTTCATAAGCGCAGGGTGACAGGTCACAGGGCCGTTGACAATGCGTCAAGTCACACTTGGCACGCGGCCGACCCGCTATCGCGGACCTTGCCATCAACTGTGGTGAACGCCCAGGACCAACCGCGCTGACGGAGACTAAGGAGTAGAACGCCGGCAAAGCCTTGGATGCGCTTCACGCTGCCCGCGGCCGTGTGGGTGAACGGGTAGAGCTCTTTGCCTCCTGTTCCGACAACAAACTCGGTCAAACCAGCCTTGGCCGGGTCGGCGTTTGCGTCCATTGGTTGGAAGCGTTCGTAGTCGTGGTCGTCAGCGTGCTTGGCGCTAAGCGCTGCCCAGAGTGGCTGTGTACTGCTGTTGTCACCGTGTGGCCCGGACGAACGGCGTGGGTGGTGCCAAATAGCAAGGACGCAGCGTGGGGAGCTTTTCAGCTGACCTGCCAACCAAAGGCCTTGTGGTGATGTAGGCCCGCAACCGCCGTTGTCCCCACAGTTGGAGTCCACCCCCAAGATCAGCCAGCCACCAATCCGCTTGGCATGCCAGGTGGTCCCGGATGGAGAGGCGGTCGCACCCCACCAGCTGCGATAACCGGCAGCGCCATCGGTGTTGTACTCGTGATTGCCAGGCACCGCGAAAGTCTTGGCCTTGAAACGCCCCCATGTTGGGGCGTAGCCGTTGGTGAACTCATCGATGGAGCCGCTCTCATAAACAAGATCCCCCAGCGCCAAAACGGCTGCTGGGTGGAGGCGTTCGGTCAGCGCGGCAGTATCAGCGGCTTGGCAACCGGGCTTGGACTCTGGGGTAGCGCAAGCAATGTCACCAGCAGCAGTCACACGGGCAGTAACGGCGCCCAGCGAGGCAGCGCTAGGCCCTGCTGCTTGCGCCTGCCCGCTGACCTTCGGCTTGGCAACGCCATAACCGCAGCCAGCGACCATTACTGCGGCCAGCAGAAATACCGAGGCCTGCCGGGTGAATGAGGTGGTGGCCAACTGCCTAGGCTCCAAGTGCACTGGCGAGGATCAGGTTCCAGTCGCGGGGTGACACCGCGCCAGTCTCGCGCAGGTCGCGGCCGGTGACCCTTCGGGACACAAGCCAACGCAGGGCGTTGGTTGCCCCCGCAGAGGCGATCGCACCTTCAAGCGGCGTGGCCGCAGGTTGCGGGACGCTCAGCAGGGTTGCTGCCGTGTGGAGAAGTTCGGTCAGGGGAGCGTCGCTGGCGACCAAATCCCACCCACCGTGCAAGTCGCTGGGCGCGACTGAAACCAGCGCATGGGCAAGCGTCGCCCGGTCAAGTAACGGAACAAACCTGCCGTCCCCGTCTGGGTTGAGCAAAGTCCCTGCGGCAAGGCCACTGCGCAGGCTTTCAGCTGTGGTTCCGCCAGCTTCCAAGATCACACCCAGGCGGAGCAGCAGGAACTCCGCGGAGGACCCAAACAGCTCAAGCTCAGCATCGGCAAGTCCCTGTAGCTGGGGCGCAGCGTCCAACTCGGGGTCGTTGGCCATCAGCTCCGCCTCACCGCCATCCGCGTAAAGGAGCACTGTTGAACACAGCACGAAGCGCGCGCCCGCACTGGCAGCCGCATTAGCCCAGGCCCCGACCTGGCCTGGGGACGGCACACCATTGGGGGCAAGCGGGTCCTCATTGGCAAGGAAAACCGCCGCATCACAGGCCGGAACCTCGGGAGTGTCAGCCGGAGCAGACACGGTCACGGTGACGCCCTCGGCCTGGATCAACGCTGCCAGCTGGTCGCGCTCAGGCCCAGCGGATTCGATCAGGTGAAAAGCGGTGGGCATCTGCCTCATCAGAGTAGAACCTTCCCCATCCCGTACGCTGACCATGTGACTGCGGTCCGCCGAACAGCCCTGCTGTCAATCGTCGCAGCCTCAGCGCTGGTTGCGCTGAAGCTTGTTGCCGGCCTTGCGTCCGGCTCACTTGGCCTGCTCGCTGAGGCAGCCCACTCGGCCACTGACCTTGTTGCGGCGCTGCTGACCTTCTTTGCCGTGAGGGTTGGCGAGCAGCC
>JAPLCJ010000039.1 GCA_026392255.1 Solirubrobacterales bacterium | reverse complement strand
TCCTCGCCAACAACGCCGAGCTTCTTGTGCTCTGCGCCCATGGAAAGAACGACTGTCTGCGCCCGGATTACTTCGTCACCGATCTGAACCTCGTGGATTCCACCCGGTTCAGTTGAGAGGTTGATACCAGTTGCATCCTCAGTGCGAAGGCGCGCGCCGAATCGCTCAGCTTGGTCTCGCAGCTGCTGCATCATCTCTGGGCCCATCACGCCTTGCGGATAACCAGGGAAGTTCTCGACTTCAGTGGTCTGCTGGAGCAGACCTCCCCAAGCCCATCCCTCTATCACCAGCGGCGCAAGATCAGCTCTTGCCGTGTAGAGCGCAGCCGTGTACCCAGCTGGGCCGCTACCGATAATCACGACGCGTTCGACTGTGTCAGAGCTCATTGGGCGAGTTTAGCCGGGGCACCCGGAGGTGTGGGCTCTCCCGCGTCCTCCTCAGCCCACTTAGTAGCCCGCTGGCGAAGCTGAACGAAGGCGATCGCACCAGGAATGGTTGGCAGCCAGAAAGAGAAGGCTCGGTAGGACAACACAGCGACAAGCGCGAGTCCGGCATCAATCCCGAAAGCAGCCAAGGCACCAACCATTGCCCCCTCCACACCGCCGATGCCTCCAGGGAGAGGAAGGAGGTTGCCTAGCTGTCCAACTAGGTAGGCCATCACGATCGTCACAACAGCAGGCTCAGAGCCGAACGCCCTCAAGCAAGCCCAGAGCACAGCAATGTCGAAGTACCACCAGGCCACCGCCCCCAGCATTCCCGGGTGCCTCTCCTTGAGCAGACGGAGAGCAACGCGCGTGCCAGCAGCAACGGCAGCCGGTGCCGCCGCCAGCTTGCCGGCCACGGTCGCAACTTCCCCACGCCCATGTGACCAAGCGCGGAGCCGGCGTTCACTGTCGCCCGGGACCAATGCGAATAGAAGAAAGACCGCGATCACGGAGCCAGCAAGTACGGCTGGAACAACGGTCATCCCAATGGGGGACGGTCCGTTGAAGACCCCTGCCGCCAGCCCGATCCCCCCTACTAGTGCCGAGACCATGAAAACTGAGTAGAGACAAACCATGAAGGCGGTCAGATTGACTGCCACCTGACGGCGTGGGAGCCCGGTACGACGAATGCCCCAGAACGAGAGAGCCATGCCTCCGACGCCAGCAGTCGCGAACAGCCTTGTGGCGGCCACGCCAGCCATGGTGATCAGATAGGCCGTTGACCAGGTGAACCTACTCTTATGTGACGGGATCACAACCTTCAGCGCAACTATGTACCCCAGGTATGAACCAACCTCAAGGAGCCCTGCCACGGCAAACCAGCTGCCGTCGCCCTCATCAAGCCGGCGCCACGTCTCATTGAGCCCGCCGATCTTGGGCAAAACCACATAGAGGAAGGCAATCGCGCAGGCCACGAAGATGATGGCTCCAATAAGGGTCTTTCTGGTCAGCCGGAACTTGAAGCTTCCGTCACCTCTGGTCGGGAAATCATCGTCGAGATCATCGAACGGCCCGCGGGCTTGATCGTGCGCGTCAGCCATTGGCAGCCGCCCTTCTCTGCAGCCCATTGACTGCGGCGCCGAGGCTTTGTCCTACCGGAGCAAGAGGCCCCGAAACTCTCCACACACCCTCTGCCAACGCTGCTCCTGCGATGAGGTCGATCACGTAGTGCTCACCCAGGTAGACCAGAGCTACTCCGAGGGTCCCCGTGTAACCCCAGCCGATTGCTCCCGCAACCTTGCCGGTCCGCCTCAGAATCTTCGCTGCCATGACCGAAGTGGCGAAGTGAAGAGATGGCATCGCGGCAAATGGATTCCCTGCCAAGGACGAGTAGAGCGGACCCCAATGGTCCTTCCAGAACTGAGCGCCATATTCGATCATCATCCGCCGGATCCGAGGGGTATGACCATCATCGAAGCGTCCCTGCTCGGCCGCGTACCAGGGCGGAGCAGTTGGGGCCAACCAATAAACCAGCGCACCAATGTCAAAGACGGCGTAAGTCATGAACGCTGCCTTAGGGAACATCTCCCGACGGCGCATTAGTACGTAGAGAGCAGTGCCGTGCGGCACCGTGAACCAAGCCCAGTGCGTCCAGACGAGGACTTTCTCGTAATCCTGAATCTCGCCCGGATGCGCGAACAGACTTTGAAACCTGTGTGTGGGAGCTCGCCCCAGCCCGATCAGCTTGTCGATCTCCGCCGGGTAATCAATATGGACCCGCTCGGCCAATGCGCCCGGCACGTCGTTGGGTATCTCATACGCGGCTATGTAGGCCCACATCTGCAGTGCGCAGATACCCACATCCCGCGCCCTTGACTTCGGTAGGGCAACTGCCAGGCCAACTGGAGCAGCGGCAGCCGTCGCCATGGTCAAGACTGGTGGTACCCGCAATCGGCGCCTCACCAACGGCGCAGCGACGCCGGCAGCAACAGCGCCCCACGCGAACGACCGGATCAAAGTCCCCTTCCTCACCGCGTCGAGCCTACCGGGGGGTTCATACTGAGCCAATGGCTGGAGGCAAGAAGATCGCAATTACTGGGGCCGCAGGCTTCATTGGCCTGGCTGCCGCCAAGCGACTTATTGAGGAAGGCAACCAGGTTGTGGGCATCGACATCAACCCTGAAGGCGAGGCCCTGGTCGTTGCCAACGGAGCGAATTGGGTGCAATGCAGCACCACTGATAGGAGCGGTCTCGATTCCGCGTTGAAGGGAGTCGACGGTGTGATTCACACTGCTGCGATCGTCTCCGACCACGGCACGATGGAGAACTTCATCGAGGTCAATGTCCGCGGAACACGCAACGCCATAGACGCAGCCCAGTCGGCTGGTGCGACAGCCTTTGTCCACATCAGTTCGGTTGCCTCTTGGGGTTACGAGTTTGCGCGACCGCCTCGTGATGACTCATGGACTCGGCGGCAGGGCGTCCCCTACGTAGACACCAAGGCCGCTAGCGATGACCTTGCACTCAGGAGAGGCGCTGCGGTCGTGAGGCCCGGTGACGTCTACGGTCCACGCTCAACCCCTTGGTCCGTCCGGCCGCTTGAGGCAATGAAACGCGGACGCTTTGTGCTGCCAGGTAGCGGAGAGGGGCTAATGACACCGGTCTTTGTTGATGACCTCGTTGACCTTGCCCTGAGAGCGCTGGTTGAGCCAGCCGCTGCCGGCCGCGCTGTCACAGGTTTCTCGGGTGAACCAGTTACGGCGGCAACCTTCTTCGACCACTACGCGACGATGCTCGGTAAAGCGAGGACTCCAACCGCGCCACGCCCACTCGCAGCCGGGGCTGCCACCGTGATGGAGTTGCTCGCCAAGCTGACAGGCAAGCCCCCTGAGGTGTCGAGGACCGCAATGGTCTTCATCAGCAGGAAAGCGGGCTACTCCACTGATCTCGCCCAATCACTCCTCGGCTGGCAGCCCACAACAACCCTCGCTGAGGGAATGCAACTCACCGAAGAGTGGTTCCGTGAGACCGGGCTGCTCCCAAACCCTTCCGGCACATAGGATCGCCCCGTGACCGAATGGACCTCTGAAACTGAGTACGAGAACCTCAAGCTTCTGCGCTGCGGCTCAGCAGCCCGGATCGTGCTCAACCGCCCCGACGCGCTGAACGCTTGGGATGGCGGGCTCGGCAATGACCTGCTCGACGCGATTGCCAAGGTTGAACATGACACGACCGTTAAGGCCGTTGAAATTCGCGGCGCGGGAAGAGCTTTCTCCTCAGGCGCGGACCTAAAAGCCGGTTTTGACCACGCTGACGAGAACGGAGCGCCCGACCTTGCTCGTTCGCTCCACGAGCGGTATCACCCCGTCATTCTCGGGATTCGTCGAATGCCCAAGCCAGTTGTGGCAGCCGTGCATGGTCCCGCCGTGGGAGTCGCCTGCTCCCTCGCCCTGGCATGCGATCTAGTTTTGGCCTCCGAGAGCGCCTACTTCCTCCTCTCCTTTACCTCAATCGGCCTCGTTCCCGATGGTGGCTCATCGGCCTTCATCCCAGCTCGCGCCGGTTTCTCCCGCGCAAGCGAGATGGCTCTCCTCGGTGAGCGCATTAGTGGTGCTCAAGCAGCCGATTGGGGGCTTGTCAACCGCCTCGTCGCCGACGCTGATTTTGAGACCGCGGCCGATGAGCTCATCCTGCGACTTGCTCGGGGGGCGACCAGCGCTTATGCCGGGGCGAAGCAGCAGCTCAACGCTTCCTGCTTCCCGGAACTGGAGAAGCAGCTCGACCTTGAGGCAACCCTGCAGCAGGGGCAAGCCGGAAGTCCTGACTTTGTGGAGGGCGTCACAGCTTTCCTTGAGCGGCGCGAGGCACGCTTTGGCGATAGCTAACCCCAAGCCGAGTAAGCCCGAGTTAGCCGGCCGCCGCCGCAACCGGTCGCGCGGGTATGATTCCGCCGCTGTGAGGACCGCCCCCATCACCAAATCACGATTTGCTGCGTTTGCCGCCATGACAGTGCTGCTTGCGCTGCTGGTTGCTCCAAGTGGAGCATCCGCAATCACAGCGGTCCCACGTTCAGGCGGATCCTCCAACGCGGACTCCATAGCTGAGCTCTACAAGATCATCCTCGCCATCAGCGTCGTCATTTTCCTCGCTGTTGAGGGCTTCCTGATTCGCGCTCTCCTCAAATACAGAGCCTCAAACGGTGCCGTCGCACAAGAGACGTCCGTGACTCCGCGGTCAGAGATCGGCTGGGCCATTGGCGCCACCGTCCTCGTTGCTGTTCTCGCAGCCCTCACCTTCATCAAGCTGCCTTCAATCGCTGACACGCCAGCCGGCAAGACAATCACCGTCAATGTCACAGGCCGTCAGTACATCTGGCGCTTCACCTACGGCAACACGCTCACCAGCCCCTTCACTTACACGCAGATGGTCGTCCCATCAGACACCGTTGTTGTGTTGAAGATCCAGTCCACTGACGTCATTCACTCATGGTGGATTCCAGCTCTTGGAGGCAAGACCGACGCAATCCCAGGCAACACCACTTCAACGTGGTTCAAGGCACCAACCCCTAAGAGTCCTGAGGGCGATCTCTACAACGGCCAGTCAGCCCAATTGGGCGGACGTCAGTTCGCAAACATGCTCGCATCAGTGCGGGTTCTCACCCCTGCGGCTTACGCAGTCTGGCTCGCGAAGCAAACCGCCGAGCTGAAGGCAGCTAACAAGCAGAGCTTCGACACCCGCAAGAAGCTGACCCAAGACGGTCAGATCCCCAACCTCTCACCGGCGCCGTAAGGGAGCTCCACAAAATGTCAGCCACATCACAGACAGGCAACAACGGCCTTCCCGAGATCGTAACCAGCACGGTTGCCCCAAAAACTGCTCGCCAGCGTTGGATATCTGCCTTCACGACAACCGACCACAAGAGGATCGGACGCCTCTTCATTGGAACGGCATTCGGCTTCTTCATAGTTGGAGGAACAGAAGCCGTCCTGCTGCGCTTGCAGCTGGGTGTTGCCAACAACTCGCTGATTACGCCGGACCACTACAACCAGCTCTTCACGATGCACGGAACAACAATGATGTTCCTGTTCCTCACACCGATGGTAATTGGTCTTGCGAACTACATACTTCCCCTCCAACTGGGAGCACGTCGGACTGCGTTCCCTCGGATCGGGGCCCTCGCGTATTGGCTTTTCCTGGCTGGTGGCATCGCGCTCTACGCAACACTTCTCTTCACCCCACCTGAGGCTGGATGGACTTCGTATCCGCCGCTTTCCTCAGCAGAGTTCTCGCCGAGCGCTGGGCAGGACCACTGGATTTACCTTTTCCTCCTGACCGGACTCTCAGCCCTGCTCTCATCAATCAACTTCATTGCGACTTCGATCACGATGCGCGCACCAGGAATGAGTTGGTCCCGGGTGCCAGTGTTTGCTTGGACAATCCTTGCCTACGCTGGCTTGACAATCGTCGCCTTGCCTGTTGCCGCAGGGGCCGCGTCAATGCTGCTGTTTGACCGGAACTTCGGGACCTCATTCTTTGATCCAACAGCCGGAGGCTCACCACTGCTCTGGCAGGACCTCTTCTGGTTCTTTGGTCAGCCTCAGTCCTACATGGCCCTTCTTCCCGCCTTCGGAATTGTCACCGAGGTCCTCGCTGTCTTCGCAGGCAAGGCGTCAGGAACGCAGAAGGCCATTACACGGTCAGTTCTGCTGATCGCCGGGCTCTCGCTGCTCACATGGGGCAGCAGGATGTTCACCACAGGTGGGAGCAACACGCTCAACGGGATCTTCATGATCACGACACTGCTCGTCTTCGTCCCAACGGTATCGATCATCTTCAGCTGGCTGTCCATGCTCAACAAGGGTGCAATCGTCACGAGCTCCCCATTCCTCTATGCAGCAGGCTTTGTGAGCGTGTTCGTCTTCGGGACACTGACCGGCCTTTTCCTTGCGATCTTCCCCGTTGACTGGCAGCTTGATGACACTGCGTTCGTCACTGCACAGTTCCACTACACAGTCGCCGCAGGCGCAATCTTCGGGCTCCTTGCCGCCCTTCACTACTGGTATCCAAAGCTGAGCGGCAGGCTTGTTAGCGAGAGCCTTGCCAAGGTTGCCTTCTGGCTTATCTTTGCTGGCTTCAACATCACATTCCTCGTCCAGTACTCACTAGGGCTCGACGGAATGCCAGCGCGGATCTACGAGTACTCAACGACGAGCGGTTGGGGCGCCGAGAGCCTCATCTCCACGGTCGGCTCAGTTCTACTCAGCATCGGGATCCTGATTGCCGCGGTTAACTTCATTCGTAGCTACACCAACGGTGCGCTTGCTGGACCAGACCCTTGGACAGGCAACACATTGGAGTGGTTCACACCCTCCCCGCCACCAGAGCACAACTTCGATGTCGTACCAACGGTTCACTCGGTTGAACCAATGAGGGACATCCGAGCGGAGATCGCGCGCTCGAGCACAGGCGTCTGAGATGGAAGCCTCTCGCCTTCCGGCGATTGACGGTGGCAGCTTTGCTTCAGTTAGACGTGTGGTTGCTGATTACGTCGAACTGACGAAGCCTAAGGTCCAGTCCCTCCTGCTGCTCACAACGGTCGCGACGATGCTCGTCGCAGGCAGCCCATCCGTGTCTCTGATCCTGTTGACCTGCCTGGGTGGTTACCTCTCCGCTGGCGGTGCTGGGGCCGTCAACCACTGGTATGACCGCGATATTGACCTCCAAATGGAGCGCACTGCCTCCCGCCCAGTCCCCTCAGGCCGCGTTAGGCCAGGTTCCGCACTTGCATTCGGGTTGATACTCGCGGCTCTTTCGCTGATCGAGCTCACTCTCCTAGTCAATGGCCTTGCGGCTCTGCTTGCTTTCAGCGGATTCCTCGGCTACACGGTCATTTATACCTTCTGGCTGAAGCGCTCGACACCACAGAACATCGTGATTGGCGGCGCTGCCGGCGCAGTCCCACCACTCGTTGGCTGGGCTGCCGTAACCGGGACTCTTGACCTCGCACCGCTTTACCTCTTCGCGATTGTCTTCTACTGGACGCCACCCCACTTCTGGGCCCTTTCCCTACTGATGAAGGAGGAGTACGCCAAGGTCGGTGTGCCGATGATGCCGGTGGTCCGCGGTGAAGAAGAGACGTGCCGCCAGATCGTCCTCTACACAATTCTGCTCATTGCAGTCACACTCCTGCCCGTCATAGGTGGCCTCTTTGGCTTCATCTACCTTGCAGCGGCGTTGGCGCTTGACGGAATCTTCTTAGCGCTTGCGGTTCGCCTGCAGAAGCTCGCAACCCGTCCCGCGGCACTTCGCCTTTACCTCTACTCACTCGGCTACCTCGCTCTGCTGTTTGCTGCGATGGTTGTCGATTCCAAGATCTAAAACCCCAGGAGACGAAAGAACATGAACCGAGATATCGCTAGGAAGAACACAAAGGTCGGGCTCTACTTAGGTGCCGTGTCCGTCGGCATGTTTGGACTCTCATTCGTGGCCGCCATCCTGTACAACGCTTCCTAAGTATGCGCGTCGACCAGCCAGTTCAAGTCAAAGCACAGCAGGCAAGCGAGGAAATCCACGTCCCTGCCAACTCCGCAACTCCACTCGTAGCCGCACTCGGCCTGACCCTAATCGTCCTTGGATTCGGCCTCACGCTGTGGTTCACAGGGCTGGGCGTTCTCATCTTGGCCGGGAGTTTGTCGCGTTGGATCGGCGACACTCGCAGGTCAGTCGCTGAGCTTCCAGAAGCCACCCCGAGCGCCTAACTGGCAACCCTTCGGGGACACCAATTCGACTCCTCGTCTGATCGTTGATCCGCGCTAACACCTGCCCCGTATTTATTGCATGGCCACCCAGCGTCCGGCAACCATCCAGTACAGAGCGAGTCTTCACCGCCAGGTTTGTGTTCTGATTGAGGCCGAATACGGCCAAGACCTTCAGCTGGAGGGCTTGGCTAAGCGCATTGCGTCCTCGCGACGGCAGCTCCAACGGGCTTTCTCCGAAGCTGGCTCGACAACTTTCCGCGACCACCTGACAGGAGTGCGGATGTCTCGCGCGGCTGAGCTTTTGAGTTCAGAGACACTGACGGTCCGAGAGGTTGCTAGGCAGGTTGGTTACAAGCAACCAGCTCAATTCGCCAAGGCGTTCCGGCGCCTTCACGGCGTTGCTCCCTCGGAATTCAGGGCCTCCGCGACGGAGAACCAAGTCGGGCAACGTCTTGTTGCCAACGCCGCCTGAGTCACACTGATGAACGCTAGGCGGACTGCACAAAGTTCGGGCGCGTCTGAACCCCCGGTGGGACGCCATCTGTCTCACCGAACGAATAGAGTGCCGTAGCGATGAAGAACCCCCGTGAGGTAACCCGCTCCGACGTAATTATGATGATCGGCATTGGCATTGTCGCCTCGGTCGTAGGTATTGCCCTCGGCCTCTGGATTGACTGGTTCCCAGCCGCTGCGGCCACGCAGGCAACATCTATCGACACCTTCTACGACGTTCTGATCATCATTTCCGTGCCAGTCTTTGTTCTTGTCACGATCATTGTTCTCTTCTCGGCGTTACGGTTCCGAGTGCGTGCTGGCGAAGAGGAGCTCGACGGGCCTCCCACCCACGGGAATACCCGGTTAGAGATCATCTGGACGGCTATCCCTTCAATCATGGTCACGGCTCTCTGCGTTTATGGCGCCTCGGTGCTGAGTGACATCGACGCGGCCAAGGCAGACCAGATTCAAGTCACCGCTTACGCACAGCAGTTTGCTTGGGACTTCGAGTACACAGGCACCAACGGAAACAAGTTCCTTACCGAGCAGATGTACGTTCCATGCAAGCCAACCACGGAAGCTGCCGGTGAGGGCGCACCGTGCGTGGGACGGCAGATCAAGTTCGACATCAAGGCGGTTGACGTCATCCATTCCTTCTGGATTCCGGCAATGCGGATGAAGCAGGACGCTGTGCCCGGGATCGTCACTCACACCAAGGTCAATCCCATCCGGCTTGGTACCTACCCAATCGTTTGCGCTGAACTCTGCGGGATTGGCCACAGCATCATGCGCTCCACAATTCATGTCGTAACGCCCGCCCGATACACAGCTTGGCTGGCTGCCAAATCAGCCGCCAAGACCGGCTGACCCAAGGAGATCCCAATGCCCGCCCAACTCAAAACCGCTGGCTGGTACCGCGCCGCAGCATTCACCCTGCTCGGGCTGGCCTTCAGCTTCAGCCTGACCACCCTTATTCGTAGCCTCTACGGCTACACCCCTCTGATTGACGGTGCAGCAATCACGATCGTCTCAATGATTGCTGTCCCATTCTTCTTCCTTGTTGGACTAGGCGCCTTTGACTACTGGTTCTACTGGGCTTCGGGCCGTCCAACGCGGGCCGAGGACCACGCATCACACGGTGCGCACTCTTGGCGCGACTACTTCAAGGTGAACACCGACCACAAGGTCATTGGCGTGCAGTACGTCTGCACCACATTCTTCTTCATGTTCATCGGTGGACTGATGGCCATGATGGTGCGTGCCGAGCTCGCTGCTCCCGGCAGTCAGTTTGTGGACGGGCAGGACTACAACAGCCTCTTCAGCGTCCACGCATCACTGATGATCTTCCTCTTCATCGTCCCTGTCTTCGCAGGACTTGCCAACTATGTCCTGCCGCTGATGATCGGCGCTCCGGATATGGCGTTCCCACGGCTTAACGCCCTCTCGTTCTGGCTCCTTCCAATTGCCGGCACCCTGATGACCGGAAGCTTCCTCATGCCAGGAGGCGCATTCGCCTCTGGCTGGACTGCTTACGCTCCGCTATCAACTACCCAGCCCTTGGGACAGATGTGTTTCAGCATCGGAGTCCAGTTCGCAGGTGCTTCCTCGATCGCGACGGCACTCAACTTCCTCGTCACCATCATCACTATGCGGGCTCCAGGGATGAGCTTCTGGAGGATGCCCCTTCTTGTCTGGGCAAACTTCGCAACCTCACTTCTGGTCGTAATCGCAACTCCATTCATTGCGGCTTCACAGTTCTTCGTGCTGCTTGATGTTGCTCTCGGTTTCCACTTCTTTGACGCCACCATTGGCGAAGGAAGACAGGGCAATGTAGTTATGTACCAGCACGTCTTCTGGTTCTACTCGCATCCAGCGGTTTACATCATGATGCTGCCAGGCTTCGGAATTGTCTCGGAGATCATCTCCGTCAAGAGCAGAAAGCCCATCTTTGGCTACCGAATGATGGCCTTCTCACTGCTTGCCATCGTCCTTCTCGGCTTCACAGTGTGGGCGCACCACATGTTCGTCTCCGGCATGCAGGACTGGATCCGTGTCCCAATGATGATCACGACGGCAATCATCGCCGTCCCAACCGGGATCAAAATCTTCTCCTGGCTTGGCACGCTCTGGAAGGGCGTAATCCATCTTGATACCCCAATGCTCTTTGCACTCGGGTTCCTGACAATGTTCACACTCGGCGGTATCTCTGGCGTGATGCTCGCGATGGTTCCGTTCGATATTCACGTCTCTGACACTTACTTCATCGTGGCCCATATCCATTACGTACTCTTTGGTGGCTCGCTCTTCACGATCTTCGCCGGCGTGTATTTCTGGTTCCCCAAGATGACCGGCAGGATGTACAACGAGAAGCTCGGGAAGATCCATTTCTGGGCAACCTTTGTCTTCTTCAACCTCACCTTCGCTCCCATGCACGTGATCGGAATCCAAGGAATGCCGCGACGTGTCGCTGACTACGCAGACCAGTTCGCGGCTTGGAACTTTGCGATCTCGATCGCCTCGTTCTTCCTCGGGCTCTCCTCGCTTATCTTCCTCTACAACATGGTCAACAGCTGGCGTAACGGCAAGAAGGCAGAGTCCAATCCGTACCGTTCGCTGACGCTCGAGTGGCAGGTTTCATCACCGCCCCCAATCTTCAACTTCGATGAGATTCCGACGGTTGTCGGCGGTCCTTACGAGTACGGAGTCCCTGGGGCAGTCCACGCCATCATGGGTAGCGCGAAGCCAGAGCCAGTGGCCGCGGCCGTGGGCTCCAATACCGAGAGCCAGGAGGGCTGACATGGAAGCTGCCTCGATAGAAGCCGCTGACACAAGCCATGGCCATGGAGACCACCACGGGCCACCCGTAGCCCATCACAGCTCCACGGTGGATGCCCAGACACTGGGCATGCTCCTCTTCATCGTCTCCGAGATCATGGTCTTCGGCGGCTTCTTCACCGCTTACTTCTTCATCCGGATTGTCAATGGCAACCCATGGCCTGCTGAAGGAGAAGAGCTCCCCCAGCTCATCGCCGGCTTCAACACTGCGGTTCTACTCTCCAGCTCAGTAACTATGCACTGGGCGCTTGAGGCTGCAAAGCACGGCAATAGACGCGGGATGAAGCTTGGCATGCTGGCCACGCTCCTGCTGGGCTCAACTTTCCTAACCGTGCAGATCAACGAATACGTTCACCTTGGCTTTGCTCCATATAACAGCGCACAAGCTTCAATCTTCTACGGACTCACTGGTCTCCACGGAGCCCACGTATTCATTGGTCTCACACTGCTCCTCTTTGCGACCGTCAGAGTCTTCAAGGGTCACTTCACTCCGGACGAGCACCAGGGAATTGAAGTTCCCGGCATCTACTGGCACTTTGTTGATGTCATGTGGGTGATCGTGTACGTCTCCGTCTACATCCTCTAGCTCGATGCTTAACCCGCTCAGATCAGAGGCCGAGGCGTTCAGGTTCCTTGGCCGGGTTGTTGCTGTCGGGGTGGTCATTGTGGGATTGGTATTCATCATCCGTGCCATTGCCTGACCTCAATCTCAGGCTCAGGCCTTATGAGATGAGGTGCTTCTGATGTTTGAGTTCGATCCAGTCGTCTTCCTTCTCCTAGCTGGAACTGCTGGCCTCTACATCCGCGCCATCAGGAGGCTCTCAAAGCGCGGGTACCGGGTGCCACGTTCACAGCAGGCAATGTGGTGGTTTGGCATGTCCCTAGCGACCGTGGGCCTGTTTGGGCCACCAGCCGCGTTCTCAGAGCAACTTTTCTGGGCCCACATGACCGAACACCTGCTGATCGCTGACCTAGCCGCCCCGTTCCTTCTGGCGGGCCTCAGGACACCTGTGGGGCTGTTCCTGCCACCCAAGGAGATTCTGGTGCTCGTAGCCCGAAATCGGCCTATACGCGCCCTAGGGAGCTTTATCACCAAGCCTCTGGTCGCCCTTCCACTGTCAGTCGTCGTTCTCTACGGCTGGCACCTTGGACCGGCCTTCACTACGGCCACCAGAGAACCAGTGATCCACGCCCTCCAGCATCAGTCCTTTCTACTCGCCAGTCTGATCTTTTGGTGGCCGGCAATCGAGCCAAACCGCAGGCCGATGCCAGCCCAGCTGTGGAAGATCGTCTACCTGCTTGGTGGACGGATGGCCAGCATTCTTATGGGCGCCCTGTTCCTCGTCTCTAACCGTGCTTTCTATTCCGACCTCTATACGGCTGGAGCAAAGGAGCACGGCCTAACCGCCCTGGCTGATCAACAGATCGGCGCTGGCCTAATGATGCTGATGGACGTGCTGATCATGATGGTCGTTCTGATCATCTTCTTCGCAAAGGCGGCATCACAGGGCGCCCGTGAGGATCAGGAAGCCGACGAGCTAAGGCTTAAGCCCTCTACTTGACGGTGAGGGTGCCCTGCATGCCGGCCAGACGGTGACCGGGGACAGAGCAGAAGAACGTGTACTTACCAGGCTTGACGGTGACCGTGATCATGGAGGTTTTACCGTTCTGGACGATGTTGCCTAGCTCATTAACGCCCGAGCCCTGCAGGGCAATGTTGTGGGGAATGGACGCCTTGTTCACGGAAGTGAGCACAAGAGTCCCGGCCGAGGCTGTTGCCGCCGAAGCTAGGTACTTGAGCTGCCCACTTGGATCAGCGTCGATTTCGAGTTGCCCACCCTTGGCGACCGCCACGACCTGGTTGAGCCCTGGAACAATCGCATCGAGTATTCCGGTGTCCTTGCCGGGCCGTGCAGCAGCCCAAGCGACATAAGCTGCAACGTCACGAGCGTCTTGGCCTGTTGCCAAGTTGGCAGGCATGGCGCCCTTGGTGTCTGGGTAAAGAATCTGTCGGTGGGTTACGCCCTCATAAGTGGACCTTGGGAATCCGTCAGCGAGAGCCTGCTGGAAGGCCCCATCGAGGTTGGGCCCGGTCACGCCCTTGCTTCCTGCGCGGCCAAGTACGTGGCAGGCCCCGCACCTTGAGACGAAGAGCTTCTTGCCGTTGGGAAGGTTGGCGTCCCCACCTGAAACGGTTGGCCCGCAACCCTGTGCACCGACGGCAGCTAGTGCGGCGGCGGCCAGTACTACGGCAGTTTTGATTGGGGCGGAAAGACGCATCATCGGCCCGGGACTCTACTCATTCGGACGGACTGAGCGTTGCCTCCTCCCCCGTTGCTACGCTTGCGGCTGTGACTACACAGCGATACAGATTCCGTGCCCCATCCACCGGCGCAGATGTACTGATCGACGCCGACCCCGGTCAGTCCTACCAGGACACTGAGACCGGCGAGACGCTTCTGCCAGTTGGAGCCGTTCTTCCTTTGGGGCCTAGTGGCTCACGGCTGCCTTGGGCAGTGGAGAATCTCCGCGCATGTGAGCACTGTGGCCAATTTTCTCAGCGGGATGTCAACGTCTGCCCTACCTGCGGCCGTCGCGTCAGCCACCAGAGCCTCTAATGCCAGAGAACGGAACTTCAGCCAAACATCTGAGCCTTCTCGCAGCAACTGCCCTCGCGGGTGCTGCGGTTGCTGTCGGAATATCCGCATGCGGTGGCAGCAGCCCAACTGCTGAAACAGCACCCGTCACCGGACTCACCGTTCCAGGCGGGGGTTCCGGAGCAGCAGTGAAACCTGCCCCGACAACAGCCTCTACAACCACAAGCTCGACTGATAGCTCATCGGGTGGAGCTTCTCCTGGAGGAGACTCAAGCGGCTCGGATGGCAGCGGCGGCGGCTCAGACTCCGGCAGTGGGAGCGGAGGGTCATCCTCCGGTGGCTCGACACCTGCTCCCTCCGGCGGCGCCTCTCCAGGCTGATCTAGCCGTAGCGCTCTATCACGAGCGCTGGAGACACCATGGTTAGGACCTGCGTTCCGCTCAGCTGCTAGCTACGAGCGTGAACTCGAACGTCGGTACGCCAGGGTACGAGCATCTGAAGTCAGCGATCTTCCCAGTCGTAAGAAGCGACGACTGAGCGAAGATGACGCCAAACCTAGTCGAGCACGGATCAGCCCTTAGGCTTGGGTTTGCTGGATCCTTCGTGATTACGAGACCAGTTGTGGGGTCTTTCGGCTTAAAGCCAGCTGGTGGTCGACTCGCCCGCCAAGCATCAGTCGTTCCGCTGCTTGCCAGGGGGAGAATGGGCGCGTATGTGGGAACAGACAGGCCGACTACATCGCCCTTCATTACGGGAATCGTCTGCCTCAGGGCGAGAGTGATCTTGCGCCCGAAGTAGCGCTCCAGTGAGATCATTGGCCCAAGCGCGACAACCTTCTTGAGGATCACCGACCCAGACTTTTTCTTCTCGGGCCTAAGTACAACGAGCCGCACTTTCGAGCCCTTTCCGAAGGTCTTGTCGAAGTAGGCCTTCTCAGCGAACACGTCATAGGTGGCGCAGTACTTCGTCCAACGACGCTTGGTGACGCCCCTAATCTTGCTCCGTACCCAATGATACGAGTACTTGGTACAGGTCTTAGAATCCTTGAGCTTGCCGACTCGCATCGTCAGTGCGACCAGCGTTGAGTTGACGGGCACCGTGGTGGGATTGTTGGTCCCGCTATCGCGAATCGGATAGACCGTGGTCATCGTCAGAACGCTGCAGCGACCAAGACCCTTGGGGGCACCGCGGTCGTTGGCTGGAGTCCCAGTGCAGGAAGGGGCCGGCAATCCGCCTGCTCCTCCGATCTCGATGACCGGAGCGGCTGCGATGGCAGGGACTGCCAGGGAGGCAATTAGCGCCGCTGGAAGGACCGTCAGGCCCAGAACGCGCTGCAAAGTGGTTCGTTGCATCTTGATCAATACAAGCAAAAGCTTGGCATGAATCCGCCGGTTGGGCGTGCGTTTGCGCACAGACAGTGATGTCGAACCCCTTCGATCCCTAGTATCCACGGTTGATGCTCGCAATCCAAGCCAACGGTCTCGAACGCGCCTTCAAGGGCGGAATCAAGGCCGTAGACGGAATCGACCTTGCGATTGAGCAAGGCGAGATCTACGGATTCCTCGGTCCCAACGGGGCCGGTAAGACAACGACCGTCCGGATGCTCGTCACCCTCCTATTGCCAACGGGCGGCTCCGCAACAGTGGCCGGTCATGATGTTGCTACAGAGGCTGGCGCTGTCCGTCGCAGGATTGGCGTGGCACTTCAGGAAGCGGCCTTGGATGCCCTCATGACGGGCAACGAACTGATGATCCTGCAGGCGACCCTTCAAGGCATGAAGGCAGACGCGGCAAAGAAGCGTTGTGGGGAGCTGATCGAGCGGGTCGGCCTTACGGATGCTGGCGACCGTCGCGTGGGGGGCTACTCAGGCGGCATGAAGCGCAGGCTCGACCTTGCGATGGCTCTCGTCCACTCCCCATCAGTCCTCTTCCTGGACGAGCCGACCACCGGCCTTGACCCAACTTCTCGGTTCACCCTCTGGCAAGAGGTATCCCGCCTGCGGGAGGAGGGAACCACCGTCTTCCTGACAACCCAGTACTTGGAAGAGGCTGATCAGCTTGCCGACCGCGTAGGAATCATTGCCGACGGCAAGATCGTCGCGGAAGGGACCCCAGAGGCTCTCAAGCGCGAATCTGGAGCCAACCACATCGAGGTGATTCTCCTGGAGGGATCCGACCCTGCTGCAGCGACCGCAGCACTCTCCTCCCTAGGCGAGCTGATGGAGGCATCCGGCAAGCACGATGTTTCAATCCGCCTTAGAGAGCCAGGAATCGGAGTCGCAGACGCGGTCCGCGTGCTCGATGACGCAGGCCTTGAAGTTGCCGAGATCGAACTTGTCAAGCCATCGCTGGATGACGTCTTCATGGAGAAGACCGGACACCGGCTCGAAGGCTCCGGCGACGGCGAGTCGTGACGCGCGCCTCGATGGCGCTTGCGCGGCGCGCCCTGCTCGTAACACTCCGCCGGCCACAGTTCCTCGCTCCACTCCTGATCTTCCCAACACTGCTTCTGGCTGTGAATACTGGGGGCCTGTCTCAGGCAACCGCGCTGCCAGGATTTCCAACCATCGATGGACAACCACCGGCGTTCTTTGATTTTCAGATCGCGGCGGCAATGTCGCAGTCTCTCCTTTTGGGTGGCGTTGGAACGGGAATCGCGGTCGCTCTTGAGCTTGAAATGGGGTTCTTTGAACGACTCGTGGCAGCTCCAATCCCCCGCGTCTCAATTGTCTTTGGTCGGCTGCTAGCCGCAGCCGTAATCGCCTGTTTCCAGCTTTCATGGTTCGTTCTGCTTGGACTGGTCTTCGGTAGCGGAATCCACGACGGCATCCCGGGCCTCCTAATCGTCTGCGGAATTGGCGCGCTGGCCGGCATTGGGTTTGCCGGCATTGGGGTGACCCTCGCACTCAGAGCGGGTAATGCCTCAACCGTTCAGGGTTTCTTTCCACTCGTATTCGTGATCCTGTTTCTCTCATCAGCTTTCTTCCCAGAGGCCCTGCTGAGTTCCCCCGCTGATGTGATTGCTCATTACAACCCGCTCTCATATGTAGCCAACGGAATGCGCGCTCCGATCATCGGTTACGGCGGGACGAGAGCAGTCCTGGAGGGATTCGCCGCCGCCTTCGGGCTAGCCGTGCTGTTTGCAGCCACAGCAACACACGCCCTGCACGGAAGGTTGAGGGCAGGATGAGCGAACGTCAAGTAGTCCCAGCCCTTATCCGACGGGCACTGAACGAGCTGATCCGAGTCCCCGGCGCTGCCATCCCGGGCGTACTCGCTCCCACCATTTTCATGCTCGGTCTGACCGCCGTGTTCGGGCAGGTCACCCACCTCCCCGGATTTGAGGGCGTGGATCAGTACATCGCCTTTGTCCTGCCGGTCGGCCTCCTTCAAGGAGCTGGCTTCACCGGCGCTGCCACCGGAGTCAACATGGCACGCGATATCGAACAGGGCTGGTTTGACCGCCTACTTCTGGCGCCCGTCAGCCGTCCGATGCTGCTTGCCGGGATCGTGGGCTCTGCAGCGCTTCGGGCTCTGATTCCAACAACCACTCTCGTGCTTGTTGGAATCGCTTTCGGAGTTAAGTTCCCAAGCTTGGCCGAGATCTTTATCGCTGCTTCCCTAGTGATGATCCTTGCCGCATCCACTGCCTGCTGGGGCGCGATCATCGCCCTCAAGTTCCGTACACAGCAGGCAGCACCACTAATGCAGATTGGTTCGTTTGTAGCGGTGCTGTTCACCGCTGCCTATGCCCCGATGGAGATGCTCAAGCCTTGGATGCACGCCATCGCGACTGTCAACCCTGTCAATTACATCCTCGCTGGGGTACGCCAAGGCTTCATTGGCGAAGTCACTTGGTCGGACACGTGGCCCGCTTACGCTGCTGGACTCGGACTTCTCGCCGTGCTCGCTACCTTCGCGGTGCGAGGCATGCGGCGAACAGGGCAGTAGTCCGTTCAGCGACCGCTGAACTTAGCCTTTCCGAAACCCTCATCAAGAAACGAACGCACGCCGCCTTGTAGGTCTTCCGACGAGAACAGCTCGGCTGCGACACGGGAAGTGACTGCGTCAGCCGCCGATGGCCCTCCATCACGGGCCGCTCGCAGAATTGTCTTCGTGGCTACGTGGGCAAGGGTCGGCCCTGCTCCCAGCTGCGCAGCAAGCGCCCGCGCAACTGAATCCACGTCGGCAGCAGGAACTAGACGGTTGATGACGCCCCATTCGTAGAGCTTGGCTGCTGGAACAGGCTCCGCAAGCATCACAAACTCGCGCGCGCGACCATCGCCAGCCCGAGCAGCGAGCCGCTGTGTTCCGCCCATCGCAGGTGTGAGTCCGATCCTCGCCTCCACGAGGCCAAAGTGGCAGTCGTCGGCAGCGACGATCAGGTCGCAACCGAGCGCAACCTCCATCGCCCAAGTCAGCGTTAGTGCGTGAGAAGCCCAGACAGTCGGGCAGGGAAGGGCCTCTACACGGTGTGTGAAGGCGATCAGGTCGTCAAAGAGGCTCTCAGCACCCTCAACGCTGCCGGCGTCTGCAAACTCCTGAACGTCTACGCCCCCGCTGACAACGCGCCCCTCAGCCCGAAAGAGCACTGCTCTTGGCGAATCAGATTCGAGCGAGTCCAACGCTGCGGCAAATGACGCTGCAAGGCTGACATCCCAGAGATTGACTGGCGGATGATCAAATGTGACAACGGCGACATCACCTTCGCGCTCGACGCGCACTGGACCTTCGCTCATCCGATCAGCTCCTTTGCGGCCGAGGCTATTTCACTCGGGTCGCCTGGTTGTGGAATCCAGGGAAGCTGAAGGCCATCCCCTTCGTAGCGCGGTACAACGTGAAAGTGAAGGTGAAAAACGGTCTGACCAGCAGCTGCCCGACAAAAGCTCACAACTGCTGCCCCATCGGCACCCAGGCGCTCCAGCGCCCGGTCAGCAAGAAGCTTGGCTGTCAGCGAGCAAGCGGCAACATCATCAGGGTCCGCTTCAACAATGTCGGCGGCGTGGGCTTTGGGAACCACAAGACAATGGCCTCTCGTGGCAGGGTTGATATCCATGAACGCCAGAGTCCGCTCATCCTCATAGATGACGGTGGCCGGAAAGTCACCTTTGACAATTCCGCAGAAGAGACAGTCGGGATCGTGCATGCAAATCAGCCTACTGGGAAGCGAGGAACCGCTGGGCGTGAGCCACGGCCTCCTCCTCTGTGCAGATCTCACCGGCGTATTGGGCGGCAGCAAGTTCTGCAAGCAGCACACCCACCTGTGGCCCTTGCTCAATGCCCAGCGCGGAAGCCAGGTCATCCCCTCTGATCAGAGCCGGGTCCGTTCCCTTCTTCTCGCGCTCGACTGCCGCGCGGAGCAACTTCTCACAAAGACCCATGTGACGCGGTATCGCTTCATCACTGCGCCTTCCCCTCGTAGCCAGCCGATCGGCAGCAGACAGAACAGTCACATCGACAGACACTGGCTCCGTCGAGACGAGATACCCCTCAATGTCACGGGCAGACACAGGCTCGTGATGGGTCATGAACCCAGCGTCCATGTGGTGCCTCACCATCGCCTGAACCGCAGACGAAAGCCGGGTTGAGGTCCGCAGACGAGCGAGGATCTCGGCCGTGACCGCCATCCCAACAATTTGATGGTCGGGGAAGCCAATTCGCCCACCTGAGTACTCAACCCGAGTAGTTGACTTCGCGATGTCGTGAAGCAGAGCGCCGAGCCTCACGGCATCCCATCGTCGGAGGCCATCGCCAATGTCACCATTCAACAGAGCTGCCACTTCGAGCCCCGACTCACCGAGGAGGTCAGGGCTGTCCTCAAGCATCAAACTCTGCTCAAGGACCATCAGGGTGTGTTCAAAGCAGTCAAGGTGGTGATAGCTGCTCTGTCCGATCCCACGTAGCTGCGTCAGCTCTGGGAGGACCGCCTCAAGAGCGCCGAGGTCGTCCATCAGCCGAATGCCTGCCAGTGACTCGCCACCACCAATGATTCGACCAAACTCCATGAATTGCCGCTCGCCCGAGACCGCTGGAAGCTGGGGTGACGCGTCTCGCGCCAGCTCCAGCGTTGCCGGCTCGACCTCGAAACCAAGCTCACCCGCGATTCGGACTAGCCGAAGTACGCGCAGAGGATCATCTGTGAAGGAGGTCGATCCCACGGCTCGCAGCACCTTGGCGTCTAGATCTCGGCGGCCATCGAAGGGGTCGATCAACTCCTGACTCCCCACCTCCCTAGCGATTGCATTGACTGTTAGGTCTCGATGCGCAAGGTCTTCGCTGATGGTTGTGCCCGCGAGAGGGCTGACATCTACTTGCCAACGGTGGTCGTGGTCAACGACTCTCCAGGCGCCGAAAGCGTCGTTTAGTGAGAACATCGCCGAGTTGCCGACGGCCTTCCTCACGCCAGATGCCACAGCTTCAGGGTCACCCGAAACAACGGCATCAATGTCGACGACATCACGCCCGAGGATCTCGTCACGAACGGCGCCTCCTACTATCCACGCGCCGTCTGGAAGAGCTCCCTCCACCTCAGTTGGCACACTCGTCCCAGTCAAGCCTTACCCCGATATTCAAAACTGGTTCTGCCACCAAGGCCTGTTGCGATCTCATAGTTGATGGTCTGGGCGGCCCTAGCCCAATCTTCTACGAGCACACGGTTAAACCCGTCCGAGCCAAGCAGGACCACCTCACTTCCAACCGAGTCCGTCGCTCCTTGGCCTAGATCGAGTGTGATGTTGTCCATGCTGACGTTCCCAACGATGGGGACCCGGCGACCACCAACCAGCGCTTCAACCTGCCCACCTAAGAGGCGGCGAAGACCGTCGGCGTAACCGATCGGCACCGTCCCGATCACCGTCGGGGTTGCAGCAACGAAAGTTTGGCCGTACCCAACGCTCTCCCCCGCGGCCGTCTCTTTAACCGTGGCAAGCCAGGACTTCAAAGCGAGAGCAGGTATCAGCCCATGGACAGTTGGGTCAGCCCCGAACGGGTCGAGTCCGTAGATCCCGATGCCACAGCGGACCATGTCGTGGTGCGACTCCGGAAAACCAAGGGTGGCAGCGCTGTTGGCCGCGTGGGCAAGAACGTCTGGCGCAAAGAGGCGAACCTGCCCAACTAATTCGCCGAACCTGTCGTTCTGCTCTCTCATGAAGGAATTGTCAGCCGCGTCAGCGGTAGCGAAGTGCGTTGTCACCCCGATCAGGTCAACCCCTTCCGACTCCTTCACCCTGAGAGCCAGTCGAGCAGCGTTAGGCAAGCTACGCGTTCCCAACCGTCCCATTCCCGTGTCGAACTTCACATGAATCCGCGCCTGAGTTTCAGCGCGCACGGCCCAATCGACAAGATCATCAGACCACGCGACCAAGTCGCACGACGCGCTAACAAGCTCATCAACCTCTTCTCGCCCAACCACTCCCATAACAAGGATGTGTCCTTGTATCCCAGCGTGGCGGAGCGCAAGCGCCTCAGTTCCTGCAGCTACGGCCAGCCAGTTGGCACCCCCAGCCTGCGCGGCACGGGCCACCTCAACCATGCCGTGGCCATAGCCATTGGCCTTAACCACCGCGCACAGCACCGCGGACCCAGCTTTCGTGTCAAGCAACTCGCAGTTGAGGCGGATGGCCTCAAGGTCAACTTCTGCGGTCGCGCGGGCCACTACGCCGTCAGGGCACTAAGGACGTCGACGCGGGTGACTACGCCCACTAGACGACCCTCAGAATCAACCACCGGCAGGCGATTATGGCCATGCTCGGCGATTGCCTTCCCTGCCTCCCCAACAGTTGCGTCGGGTCCGACTGTTGTCAGATCCTCAGACGTCATCATCTGAGAAGCATCTGAGGCAAGCGCCTTCTTGAACTTCTCCTCAAAATGTCGCAGCGGCTCAAGCCAGACAATCCCGCCCATGATCTGGATGTAGTGCGGGATGTGGAGGTCAGCCTCCTCGTCGGCGATGATCAGATCACTCTCAGTAACGATGCCCACACACTTGCCGTCAGCGTCCACCACTGGAAGGCCAGGCAGCTCGTTTGCCTTCATTGTCTCGACGACAGTCTGGACGTCAGTGTCAGGCGAAATTGTCACCGGGTCAGCATCCATAATCTCAGCAACAGTTGTCATTTGTTGAACCTTACCGGGCTGCTTCATGGCCTCGTGGCCAATGCCACTGCCGCCGCCATCCCGCGCTCATGGGTAAGGGAAAGGGAAACGTTGACCCCATGGTCCTTAGCTACGCGCGCAGCGTGGCCTTTGAGCAGGATTGCCGGGGGCTCAACCCCGCCGCCACGCACGACGATGTCGCGCATATTCCCGCCTCTCAGACCCAAGGCCTTGATCGTCGCCTCCTTAGCGCAGAAGCGTGTAGCCAACTGACGTCCCGGTTTGCGACTGCGTTCGCAGAACTCAATCTCCTCGGCATCAAACAGCCTCAACTTCAAATTGGGACGGCGCTCCAGCGCCAGCTCAAGCCGGGAGATCTCTAGGAGGTCGATGCCAACCCCGGGAAGTTGGGTCACTCGACTGTCACCGTCTTGGCGAGGTTGCGTGGCTGGTCCACATTGAGGCCGCGTTCCCGCGCGATGGAATAGGCCAGTAGCTGCAATGGGATCACGGCCAACAGGGCTCCCAAGATGGGATCCGCCTGCGGGACCTGGATCCGGTCCTCGGCAATTCCGTCAAGCGCACTAGAGCCAACTGTCTCTACCCCGATGACCACGGCCCCTCGGGCGCGGACTTCCATCACGTTGGAGACAATCTTCTCGAGCACTGGAGAGTCAGTTGCGACGCAGACAACTGGAGTGTCCTCGTCAAGCAGAGCGATCGGCCCGTGCTTCATCTCACCTGCGGCATAAGCATCCGTTGGCACGTAGGCGATCTCTTTGAGCTTCAAGGCACCCTCAAGCGCAATTGGGAGGCCAGCGTTGCGGCCGATGTAGAGGAAGAACCCGGCCTTGGAATACCGGGTGCCGATCTCCATCGCCGGACCCTCGCTCATCTCGATGGTCTCTGCAACAAGTCGGGGAAGGGACTTCATCTCAGCCACAAGTTCAGTTAGACGTTGTTTATCCAAGCTGCCTCGGAGCTCAGCTAGCCGAAGCCCAAGCAGCCCCAATGCCGCAACCTGAGTGATAAACGTCTTCGTAGCCGCCACACCGATCTCGAGCCCAGCTCTGGTGAACAGAACCCCATCAGCCTCGCGTTCAGCTTGGGAACCCATGATGTTTGTCAGTGCGAGCACGGTGGCTCCCGCTTCTTGCGCGCACCTCATGGCTGCAAGGGTGTCGCGCGTCTCACCCGATTGCGTAATTCCGATGACGAGATCATCTGGACCCACTACTGGTGTTCGGTATCTGTATTCGCTTGCCAGCTCAACTTCCACTGGGACGCGGGCCCATGCCTCAATTGCGTAGCGCCCGATTAGACCTGCGTGGTAAGAGGTTCCGCAGGCAACGACGACGATGCGATTTATCCTCGAGAGAAGGGCATCGTCAATAGCACCCAAGTCACCGAGGTCCACACCATCAGGTCGGACAGTCCGATCAGCAATCGTCTCCGAGAGTGCATCGGCCTGCTCATGAATCTCCTTGAGCATGAAGGTCTCGTAGCCACCCTTCTCAGCTGTCTGCGCGTCCCAATCAACTTCCTCTGGCTCCCGCTGGATCGGCTGGCCCTCAAGTGACTCAATAACCACTCCCTCGGGCCGGATGATCACCACCTCTCCATCCTCAACCGAGAGCACGCTCCGGGTGTGATCGAGGAAGGCGGGGACCGCTGAAGCGATGAACGCCTCTCCATCTCCGAGCCCAACCACAAGTGGGCACTCGCGGCGAGCTCCTACGAGCAGGCCCGGTTCTGTATCGGTCATCGCTACGAAGGCGTAGTGGCCTTCAAGGTGAGTGTCTGCCTCGCGTACAGCTGCCACCAAATCACCCTGATAGAACGAGGCGACGAGATGGGCAACTACCTCGGCATCGGTTTCAGAGGTAAACACAGAGCCTTTCGACTCCAGCTCGCGTCGGAGTGTGGCGAAGTTCTCAATGATCCCGTTGACCACAACCTGCGCAACGCCATCATTGTCGCTGTGGGGATGAGCGTTCGCCTCGGTTACCCGACCGTGAGTTGCCCACCGAGTGTGCCCGATTCCGGTCTGTTCTTTGAGCTCGGCAACGGCGACGGCACCACTACTGGAATCAGCGTTACCAGCTGCCGCAATGCCCATTGCTTCACGCAGGGCAGCAAGGTTCCCAACTGCTCTGACTACATCGGCGCCGCCCTCTTGCAGGACTGCGATGCCGGCGCTGTCATAACCGCGATATTCAAGGCGTTCGAGCCCCGCTAGGAGGATCTCACGCGGGTCGCGTGGGCCTGTGTATCCGATGATTCCGCACATGTGATGGTTATCCGTCCCTCTGTCTGACTAGGAACCGAATGTGACGATGCTACCGCCGGGCGAGGCCGTCACTGCCTAACCAGCCTCCCTCAGGCTGAGCCCAGCTCCTGCCCGACTGCCTCGGCAAGCCGTTCGCAGACCGCTTTGGTCTCCTCAGCAGTAGGAGCCTCAACCATGACGCGCACCAGCGGCTCTGTGCCGCTTGCACGGACGAGAACACGCCCACGACCTTCCAGCGCTATTGATTCCGACTCAATCAGACGAGCCAAGGTTGTGTTCGCTGAGAAACCGGTGCTGTCTGCGACTGAAACGTTGATCAGAAGTTGTGGCAGGCGGTCAAAACTCGGCCGGTCAACGAGTGGGACCCCACCAAGGGCTTCTAGCGTCAGAAGTGCTGTCCCGATGCCGTCCCCGCAAGGCCCGGTAGCGAGGTCAATTATGTGCCCGGACTGTTCGCCGCCCAGACGCCAACCGAGCTCCCTGAGGGCTGCGAGAACATTCCTGTCACCAACTGGAGTCGTCGTTACCTCAATCTCATCCCGGTCAAACGCGGCATGCAGGCCGTAGTTGGCCATCACGGTCAAGGCGACTCCGCCGTCAAGTTCACCCTTGGACTCAAGATGCTGTGCCAGCAGCAGGAGCAGATCATCACCGTCAACCACAACTCCTTCGGAGTCAATTGCCATGACGCGGTCACCGTCTCCGTCGAATGCAAAGCCAGCGGTCCAGTCACCGACCGGGGCCCGGTCCGAGAGCGATTCAACATGAGTGGAGCCACAGTCGGCATTGATGTTCTGACCATTTGGTTCATCAGCCAGCACCGTGACATCAGCGCCAAGCCGCCTGAAGACCTCCGGAGCGGCGGCGCTGGTCGCACCGTTGGCACAGTCAAGGAGGATCCTGAGACCGCTCAGGTCGAGATCTTGGTGTCGTTCCTGCAGAGACCTCAGATAGTCCTCAAAAGCCCCTCTGAGGGGCTCTATGTGGCCTGGGCGCCGGTTGCTGACTAGCTTGCCGGCCGCTACAAGCTCCTCGATCTCGATTTCCTGATGATCAGGGATCTTGTCCCCATCGGGCCCGAAGATCTTGATCCCGTTGTCTCCGTAGGGATTGTGAGAGGCGGAAACGACAAACGCCAGGTCAAAACCGTGCCGTTCAAGCAGCATTGGCGCTGCGGGTGTAGGTAGGACGCCAGCTAGTAGCGCGTCCCCTCCAGCCATTGCTATTCCGGCCGACAGCCCTGCCTCGAGGGCAGGTCCAGACTCTCGCGTGTCCCGAAGGATCACTGCACGGGGGCGCTCCGCGTCGACAATGCTCACTGCAGCGTCGGCAATGGCGAGCGCTAGCTCGACTGTCAGCTTGTCGCCCCACGCCCCACGAACACCGTCGGTCCCGAACAGTCCTGAGGCCATCGCAGCCAGACTCCTGTGGATGTCAGCGCTTGGAGAACTGCGGGCGCTTACGGGCCTTCTTCAGGCCTGCCTTCTTGCGCTCCACAACTCGTGAGTCACGCGTGAGGAATCCACGACGCTTGAGTTCACCACGAAGATTTGGGTCGGCCTTCTCAAGTGCACGAGAAATGCCATGCCTGAGTGCGTCAGCCTGAGCTGAAACGCCGCCACCGTGAATCAGTGCGACAACGTCCATCTTGGCCTCATAACCAACAGCTTCGAGCGGCTGGCGAATGTTGCGCTGGAGAGTAAGACGGGGGAACATCTCGTTGAGCTCCCGGCCGTTGATCAGGTAGACGCCCTTGCCTGGCTTGAGAGTCACACGGGCAATAGCGCGCTTGCGCTTGCCTGTCGCTCCGTAGCGGGCGTCCTTAGCGAGGTCAATCGCCGCATTGGCGATTGGCTGCTCTTCAGCAACCTCCTCGGAAACGGCGACAACGGTCTCGCCATCCTCAGACACTGTCTCAACTTCGTACTCGGTCTCAACAGCCTCTTCGGCTGCGATAGCGGTCTCGCCCTCAGGAACAAGATCAGGAACAAGGTCAGCGCCGGGAATTGCTTCGGGCTCAGCCTTCTCCTTTGCCTTCTTCTTGGCCTTAGGTGCTGGTGCAGCAGTTTCTTCAACCACGGGAGCTGCCTCTGCCTCTACCTCTGGGGCTGCTGGCTCTTGCTCTTCGGGTTGGGTTGGCTCGTCGCTCAAGCGTCGATCTCCAGAATCTCGGGTGATTGGGCTGAATGTGGATGCTGCGGTCCGGCGTAGATCTTCAGCTTCGTGATCTGACGGCGGGAAAGGCGGTTGCGGGGCAACATGCCCTTTACTGCGAGGCGAATGACATCTTCGGGCTTGCGCTCAATCATTTCCTCGAAGGTCCTTGACTTCAGTCCGCCCGGGTAGCCCGAGTGACGGTGGTACATCTTCGTTGAGCGCTTCTTGCCAGTTACAGAGACCTTTTCAGCGTTGATGACAACAACAAAGTCGCCCGTGTCAACGTGAGGCGTGTAGGTCGGCTTGCGCTTGCCGCGCAGAACATCGGCAATCTGGGTGGAGAGACGGCCTAGGGTCTTGCCCTCGGCGTCAACCACGAACCAGCGGCGGTCACGGTCATTTGGATTAGCGGAGTAAGTCTTCATAGTTAGGTTTCCGGCTCGCTGTGAGCGAACCGAGTGAGAATCATAGGGACTGAGCGAGGATCACGCCGATCCGGTGGGCTTCCTGCCCCAACGGAACCGCTCCCCAGGCTCTAATCAGCCCGCAATCACTCCCATTCGATCGTGCCCGGAGGCTTGCTGGTGATGTCAAGTGCGATTCTGTTGACCTGAGGAATCTCACCGATCATGCGTGAAGCAATCTTCTCTAGGAGGTCATATGGCAGCCTCGCCCAGTCTGCGGTCATCGCATCCTCACTGGTGACCGCTCGAATCACGATCAGGTTGCCGTAAGTGCGCTCGTCGCCTTGAACGCCGACGGTCTGCACATCGGGCAGCACGCAGAAGGACTGCCACAGCTCCCGATAAAGACCGGCTTGGCGGATCTCGTCTTGAAGAATTGCGTCTGCCTCTCGCAAGACCTCAAGGCGCTCCCTCGTGGCTTCACCGCCAACAATTCGGATCGCGAGGCCCGGGCCAGGGAATGGCTGGCGCCAGACCAGCCGGTCTGGCAAACCAAGCTCTGCACCAACAGCACGGACTTCGTCTTTGAAGAGAGTCCTCAGAGGCTCGACGAGCTGGAACTGCATGTCATCCGGAAGCCCGCCCACGTTGTGATGGGACTTAATAGTTGAAGTTCCCGTCCCGCCGCCCGATTCGATTACGTCGGAATAGAGAGTGCCTTGAACGAGAAAGTCAGCGCCTTGGATTTTCTCGGCCTCTTCCTCAAATACTCGAATGAACTCGGCGCCGATCGCTTTTCGCTTGGCCTCCGGATCAGACACGCCAGCGAGCTTTGCGAGGAAGCGTTCCTCAGCATCGACTGCCACAAGTGGCACACCAAAGTGATCACGGAACGCTTCGATCACCTGCTCGCCTTCGTTCTTACGCATCAGTCCGTGATCAACAAAGACACAGGTGAGCTGGTCGCCGATCGCACGATGGACCAACAGAGCGGCGACAGATGAGTCAACCCCACCAGACAGGCCGCAGACAACTCTGCCGGTTCCCACCTGTTCGCGAATCCGCTCAATCTGCTCCGCAACAATGCTCGACGGCGTCCAGTCTCTGCGGCATCCGCAGATGTCCTCTAAGAACGTCCTCAGGACCTCTTGTCCGAACGGCGTATGAACCACCTCAGGGTGGTACTGAATCGCGTAGATCCTGCGGGCCTCGTCCTCAAAGGCAGCTACAGGTGACGCGGGTGACGAAGCCAGCGCGCGTGATCCAGCTGGCGGGGAGAACACTGCATCCCTGTGGCTCATCCAGCACGTCTGCTCTGCCGGCTGTCCAGCGAGGAGAACTCCGTTGTCACTAACTGTCAGATCGGTCCGGCCGAACTCTCCGTGGTCAGCAGCTTGAACATCGCCCCCAAGTGAGTGGGCAAGCATCTGCATCCCGTAACAAATACCCAGAACGGGGATTCCCAGCTCAAGGAGTTCCTTCTCCAGCACAGGAGCGCCTTCGCCAAAGACCGAGGCAGGGCCACCGGAGAGAATTAGTCCCTTCGGCTTGCGCTTAGCTACTTCAGCTGCGCCGACGTGGTGCGGCAACAGCTCTGAACAGACGCCCAGCTCCCGGATACGCCGGGCAATCAACTGGGCGTACTGGCCGCCGTAGTCGAGAACAACTACTTCCTCGGTCGCCAAGGGAGCACTACTGATCCCCGCCCTGTCTGGGGTCTCCTGAACAGCTCCTGAGGTTGGGTCAGTCAGGGGCAACGAGCGATGCGGTCTTGCCGGATGAGCCCATACCGACGCCCTGTGAGCGCTGCAGGTATTTGCCCTCGGTCTGCAGGGATGGAGCGACCATCAATTCAGCTTTGTTGAACTCGGCCATGTCCTGGTAGCCACATGTCGCCATCGAGGTTCTAAGGGCACCCATCAGATTCAGGGTGCCATCGTTCTCACGGGCTGGACCTATAACGATCTCCTCCATCGTCCCCGTCGACGCTGTCGCGACCCGGGTGCCACGAGGAAGAGTCGGGTGGAAGGTCGCCATTCCCCAGTTGAAGCCCCGTCCTGGTGCTTCAGCCGCTCTCGCGAGAGGTGAGCCGATCATCACGGCGTCAGCTCCGCAGGCAACGGCCTTGGCAATGTCGCCGCCGTTCTTCATTCCGCCGTCGGCAATCACCTTGACGTAGTCGCCAGTCTCGAGCATGTGCTGTGAACGGGCGGCTGCGACATCTGCGATCGCAGTGGCCTGCGGCACGCCAATGCCCAAGACACCGCGGGTCGTACAAATTGCACCGGGGCCGACTCCGACAAGTACTCCGGCTGCGCCAGTGCGCATCAGGTGAAGGCCAGTTTGGTAGGAGGCGCAGCCGCCGACCACAACTGGGATTGGGAGATCTGCGATGAACTCCTTCAGGTTGAGCGGCGGACGACTCTCGTCAGAGGAAACATGCTCAGCCGAGACAACCGTTCCCTGAATAACAAGGATGTCGAGGCCAGCTTCCATAACCGTGTCGTAGTGCGCGCGAACTCTCTGCGGTGTCAGCGAGGCAGCGGCGACTACGCCGTGTTCCTTGATCTCGCGGATACGTTGAGCGATCAACTCGTCTTTAACCGGCTCGGAGTAGATCTTCTGCATCTCGCGGGTTGCGTCCGGGCCTGAAAGCTTGGCAATGCGCTCAAGCTGCTCCTCAGCATCTGCATAGCGGCAAAAGATGCCTTCAAGGTTGAGTACGGCGAGTCCACCTAGTTTGCCTAGGATCCCTGCGGTTGTTGGCGAGACCACCCCGTCAAGTGCTGATGCCAGCAGCGGCAGCTCAAATCTGTAGGGACCGAGGGTCCAAGAAATGTCTACATCATCAGGGTCACGGGTCCGTCGAGATGGGACGATGGCGACATCGTCGAATCCATAGGCTCTGCGGGCCTTCTTGCCTCTGCCAATTTCTATTTCCACAGGGCGCGATCTCCTTCAGGGGGACGGGTTTGATGTTCCTCTAGGCGGCAACCATGAGGTCGGCCGAGACTAGCAGCGGCGTCGGAGGGGATCCTCCCCTTTTCCCGCTGGTTGGGAAGTTCTCTCTAGACGTTCGCTGGAACGGCGAGGTCGCGAACTTCAACTTGTTCGATCATGCGCCCCACCTCAGCAGGGTCAACGATTCCAGCTCCAAAGTGATGCGTCGACTCAGCTCCGCAGGCCACTGCCTTACGAATGGAGTCCAACGGAGAAGCGCCGGAATAGCGGGCAGCGACAAGCCCAGCGAGGAAGGCGTCCCCCGAGCCGGTGGCGGATCGAACATCCTGATCGGGCACTGTCGCCCTAATTAGGCGGGGCACTCCGTCATCAAGCAGCCTCGCCACACAGCCGTCCGGTGTGGTGACCACAGCCTCCGCAGGACCGTGAGCCACGATCTCGCAAACCGCAAGCGCAGCATCCTGATCCTCCGTGAACTCATAACCAACGATCCCCTCAGCTTCAACGAGGTTGGGTGTCACCACTGATGGCTCGGCTTTGACAGCAAACCGAAGCGGATCACCTTCGGTATCAACCACGGATTCAACCCCGATCCTCTTCAACTCTCGGACCATCTGCGCGTAGATGTCTGTCGGCACTCCCAAGGGAAGGCTCCCGGCAAGCACACACATGGTCGCCCCGCGCGCCAGGTAACGGAGCTTCTCCATGAAGATCTCTACCTCACGCTCACTTACAACTGGGCCAGTCTCGTTGATCTCGGTGACCTCGCCGGTCGTTGGATCAAGGACCGCTGTGTTGGTTCGGGATTCGTCGCTGATTCGGACAAAGTCGTTCAGAACGGATTCCTCTGTCAGAGCCTCAATGATCCTCGCTCCAGCGTGGCCTCCAGCAAAACCGGTGGCGATGACAGGCTGACCAAGGGCCTTGAGCACGCGGGCAACATTCACGCCCTTGCCGCCCGGAAGCGTTGCGGCGTCAACTGACCTATGCCGACGTCCAACCTCGAGTCCTGGAACCTCGAGGGTCTTGTCGACAGCAGAATTGAGTGTGACTGTGATGATCATGGTGTGTGTTTGCCTCACGCGTGGTGAGCCGGCAGTGGTCGCGCTCTCCATCGCGATCCGACAGCAAGAGTAGCCGGTAGCGGCCAGCGTGGCGAATGGAGTTTTAGCCAGCAGCTGAAATGGACCAGGCCAATGACCTGTATTCCTCCGCAGCAGCAGCTGCGGCACTAGCCGGATCGGTGTCTGCTGGCCCACCTGCACTGACGATGCCTCGCGACACGGTGATCAATCCTCCAGCCGGACCAGGCGCGAATGCGGGGGCCAGATCCTCCACCCGTCCGCCTTGTGCCCCAACGCCCGGCAGCAGGATCGGTGCCGTAGGCATAAGCGCCCTCAAGCAGGCGAGGTGCCCAGGGACTGTTGCGCCAACGACAGCTCCAACATCCGCGATCCCACTGGATGCAGTCTCTCCAAGTTCGCTGACCATTCCAGCGAGTACATCGCTGACGGTGCCTCCGCCAACAAGCTCACGGTCTTGAATATCCGCAGCTCCCGGGTTTGAGGTTCTCGCCAGGACAAAAACGCCACACCCTGTCTTGCGGGCCTCTTCGATAAACGGCATTACGGTTTCCGCTCCGAGTAGAGGGTTGACAGTCACCGCATCTACCCCGAGGCCGTCGACATCACCCCAAGGTGTCTGTGTCTGACCGAACAATGAGGCCGCGTAACTACTGGCCGAGATTCCGATATCTCCGCGCTTTCCGTCAGCAAGTACCAGCAGACCGTGGGCCTTAGCGGCGGCAACTACAAAGTCCAATGCCGCCCTTCCCTCAACCCCAAGGCGCTCAAAGCTTGCCAGCTGCAGTTTGACTCCAACGCAGAACTGGGCCGTTGCCTCTAGGACAAGGCTGCAATGCGCCGCTACGGCGGCCGCAGCACGTTCGCGCGGAAGGCTGCCTTCCGGGAGTCCGTTCCCTGCTTCAAGGGCACTAGGCCAGAGAGTGGCAGGCTCGGGATCAAGCCCCAACAGAATCTGTGATCGGCGGTCCTTTACTGACGCCGAGAGAACGTCACCGAAAGGGGCAGCGGTTCCGATGTCGTCCGACACCGGACCGCCCCCTTCAGTTACCTGGCCTGAGGCCCGGTTGGCTACTTGACAGCCTTCTTGAGGCCTGCGCCTGCTGAGAACTTCGGACGCTTGCCTGCCGCGATCTGAATCGTGGCGCCCGTTGCCGGGTTGCGGCCCATACGGGCTGCGGTGTGGGTGACGGAGAACTTGCCGAAACCGGTGAAGTTGACCTCACCGCCTGAGCCAAGTGTGCCTTCGACGACGCCGATGAATGCGTTTACCGCATCCTCTGCATCCTTCTTCGACAGACCGGCCTTTGCAGCAACTGCGTCAATGAACTCTGGTTTATTCATCTGCTCCTCCTTCGGAGGTCGTGGACAGACCGGTTTTCTAGCAACGTTCGCGGACGACTAGAACGGCAAACGCCGGCAAAAGAGGCACAATCAACTCCATGACCTTGGAAAGAGCCGCTTGGCTGTTCGCAGTATTGACCTCTTGGACTGTCGCCGGAATCCTGTTTATCAGCGAGTATCAGGGCTACGGCTGGGTAGCCGTAGCGATTGGGCTGACAGCCGCGGTCAATCTCTTTTCACACCCTGACGGGAACGAAAAGCCCTAGTTATCAGGGCTTCTGGCCCTGAACCGTCCGTGCCTAGGGTAGGAAGTCAGTCAACATGCGGGCTGCTTTGCCCCTGTGACTGATCTGATCCTTCTGACCATCAGCCAGATCAGCCATCGTCAGGCTTGACCCCAAATCATCAGGCACAAACACGGGGTCGTAGCCAAATCCTCCATTTCCAGATCTAGTCGCCGACATTGTCCCCGCGCACCGGGCTTCGAAGATCTTCTCAACTCCCGTACTGGGATCAACGAGAGCTATGGAGCAGACATATTCGAGCTTTCCACCTTGTGGAACGAGCTCCTCGAGGAGGGCCAAGTTCGCCTCATCGGTGGCATCTTCTCCCGCGAACCGCGCAGATCGGATGCCCGGCTTGCCACCCAGGACCTCAGCCTCAATTCCGGAGTCATCCGCAATCGCGGTTTTTCCAGTCTGGGCAGCTGCGGCCCTTGCTTTACCAAGCGCATTCTCGGCGTAGGTTTCACCAGTTTCGGCGGGCAAGACAACTGTTGAGCCAATCGGCTCAACAGTCACTCCTGGGAGCAGTCGCTCAAACTCTCTGACCTTGTGAGCATTGGCTGTGGCCAGCACCAGCCGGACCTGCCCGTCTGTCATGACCCGACTGCAGCCGCCTGAGCCGCGAGCAGCTGGTCAATACCTGCTGAGCCAAGCTCGAGCAGGTCGTCAAGATGGGCGCGGGACAGAGGAGTCCTTTCGCTTGTTGCCTGCACTTCGATCAGGCCACCAGCGCCGGTCATGACGACATTGGCGTCCACTTCGGCCGTGGAGTCCTCTGAATAGTCAAGGTCGAGCAGTGCTACCCCGTCGACCATGCCACACGAAACCGCAGCGACACCGCCATCAGTAATGGGATCGCCCTTCAGGAGGCCCTGCTCACGCAGACCGGCGAAGGCGAGGGACAGGGCAACACATGCACCGGTGATTGAGGCACAGCGGGTTCCCCCATCTGCCTCTAGAACATCGCAATCGACCCAAATGCTTCGCTCGCCTAGTGCTTCAAGGTCAACGACGGCACGAAGCGACCTTCCGATCAGACGCTGAATCTCAATTGTTCGACCATCCTGCTTGCCACGGGTTGCGTCGCGCTTCTTTCGGTCTCCCGTTGAGGCAGGGAGCATTCCGTACTCAGCTGTGACCCAACCGCGCCCGCTGCCAGCCATCCAACGTGGAACCTTCTCCTCAACGGAGGCGGTGCAGATCACGCGCGTACCACCGCAGGTAATCAGTGCTGATCCTGCTGCCGTGCTCACAAAGCCAGGCTCAATTGTCACCGGCCGCAGCTGTCCTGCCTGCCGTCCATCGTTACGCGTGCCGCTCATGTCAAGTCTCCACTGTCGAGGTTTATGCGCTCGACACTACCCAGCGGCAGCTGTAGGAAGCGCTCACCAACCTCCCGGAAAGCCTCCGGGTCCCCCGTGCAGCTGAACTGGTAACGGCCTTCCACACCCGATCGCGGCTTTAGGAGGTCACGTACAGACAGTGCGTGCTCTACCCGGCGAGCGACAGCATCCCCTGAGGTGATGATCTCGACGTCTGCACCAAGCGACCTCTGTAGGAGCGGCCTTACGAGCGGGTAGTGAGTGCAACCAAGGATCACAGTGTCCACCTCAGCTTCTTTCAGGGGCTCGCAGTAGCCACGGACCATTGTCACGACCTCATCGTCAAACGGAGAGCCAGCCTGAATGACGGGCGCAAGGTCTGGACAAGCGACGGATGTGAGGCGCGTATGTGGGTCGGCCTTACGGACAGCAGCTTCATACGCACCACTGGCAACCGTCGCAGATGTCGCGAGCAGGCCAATCCTGCCATTGCGGGTAGCGGCCGCGGCGAGCACCGACTCGGGCTCAATCACACCAATCACGCCCACCTCCGATCCTGCTCGTTTGAGTCGCTCTCGAAGATCTGTAACTGCGGCCGCTGTCGCTGAGTTGCAGGCAATCACGAGTAACTTCACGCCAGCCTCTAGTAGGTGTGCGGCAATTTCGGCTGAGAACTGCCTCAGTTCGTCTGGGCTGCGCGAGCCGTATGGGAACCGTTCTGTGTCGCCTAAGTACAGGTAATCCTCGGCAGGGAGGCTGACCAACAGCTGATGGAGAACTGTCAGTCCGCCGACACCGGAATCGAAGACCGCTACCGGTAGATCTGCTGTTGGTTGATCGCCCACCCGCATAAGTCTGCCGTAGCTGGCATAAACAGCGCCTCAGTGCACGGTGTCAAGCGCCTTCTTCATCTGCTTGACAATTGCTTCTGCGATCCCGCTAGCGCCAAACTGCTTACCGCGCGTCGCCGCAACCACGCCGGCCAAGACAGCTCCGACCAGAAGAATCAGTGCCACGTACTCCACGGTGCCCTGCCCGCGTGTGTCGTCCCCGATCCGGACTCCTAGTCCATGCACTCGACCAAAGAATTCGTAGATCACTTCCACACCTCCGTTGCTGGTTGTCTCAATCGCTAAAGGCGCGACCGGTTTCCCAGTTTCCCGGCACGGAACTCACGCTACAACAGCACTTCGTGTCATTCCAGCGCGGATGCTGCTGCAACACGCCGCGGCTAAGGCAAGCCGGAGTAGGCTAAAAAGTGCTTTGAAGGCTCTGATTGTCACCAACATGTGGCCGTCGGCCGCGAATCCAGCTTCTGGAATCTTCGTGTCCGATCAGGTCAACTCCCTCCGCTCAGCGGGCGTCGATGTCGATGTCTTTTCATTCGAGGGCGGAACATCCGGCTCCTACGCCGCTGCCGCCGTACGCCTAGCTCGTAGACGCGGCGAGCAATGGGACGTTGTTCACTCACATTTCGGCCTCTCAGCGTGGGTAGGTAGAGCAGCTCGGACACCGGTGCATGCGGTGACCTTTCACGGAACTGACTTGGCCCACCCACGCAGCCGCCGCCTCTCACTAGCAGCACTCAAATTCACAGACATCGCCGCCGCTGTTTCAGTGGAGCTCGCGGAAACAATCCCGCCCTCGAGGAGTAAATGGCCGATTGAGGTTCTCCCTTGTGGAGTAGCTCTAGATAGGTTCGTACCCAGCGCGAAAGAGGCAGCTCGGGCAGAGCTAGGGATCTCGCCAGACGAACGGATAGTGCTACTTCCTTCTGACCCCTCCCGTCCCGAGAAGCACTCAGACAGGGCAACCGCGGTTGCCACAGCCCTTGGTGCCCGCCTAATTAACCTCATCAATGTCTCACCAAGCGACGTTGCCCTCAGGATCCAGGCAGCTGACCTAGTTCTGATCCCCTCTGAAAGGGAGGGCTTCGGGCTCGCGCTACTTGAGGCACTCGCCTGCGAGACCCCCGT
>JAPLCJ010000046.1 GCA_026392255.1 Solirubrobacterales bacterium | reverse complement strand
GTTCTCGCGGCATCGGCAGCACTCTTGACCATGGCAGCATCAGCTGGAGCCACGAGCGCATGCAATGGCTCGTCAAAGCTCTGCTCACGAACATTGGACAAGGTGGTTCTGCCAGGCAGTCATAACGCAATGTCAAGTAAGGAGTTTGGGTTCGGGATTCCAAACCAGCAGTTCGGCATTCCCCATCAGCTCACTAAGGGCATCCGCGCCATGCTGATCGACACCCATTACGGAAAGCCTAGGACCATTATCTTCCTCGGCAGGCCAACCGTTGTGATTGACGATGTCAGCGAGTCAACACCTGGCCGTCTTCCATACCTTTGTCACGTGTCGTGCCTGTCGGGAGCCATTCCGCTCTCCACCGGGCTCAAAACTGTCGCTGACTTTCTCAAAACCCACCCGCGCGAGGTGATGGTCTTCGTCAACGAGTCCGACATCACCCCAGCTGACTACGCGGCTGCCGTTTCATCCAGTGGCCTGCTGAAGTATGTCTACAAGGGTTCAACGACCACCTACCCAACGCTGGCGAAGATGATCAGCACCAGTGGAAGGGTTGTCATGTTCTCCGAAGGCAACACGGGAAGCGTCGCCTGGTACCACGAGGGCTACGCGGGCTCAGTTCAGGAAACTCCGTACTCCTTCCTGACAGCGGACCTCCTGACAAGCCCAAGCAGCTTGGCTGCTTCGTGCGTCGGTAACCGCGGAGCAGCAACGGGCAAGTTGTTCCTGATGAACCACTTCATCACGCCACCGCTGACCGCTTCTTATGCAGCTGACCTGCTCACTACTGCGGCCGCCGTTAATGGCAAGGCAACAATTGTTGCCCGGGCCAATGCGTGCAAGACCGCCCGAGGCAAGTACCCCAACATCATTGCCATTGACCAGACCCAGCTGGGCGATGTCATTGGTGCTGTCAAGCAACTGAACGGCGTTTAGCCCAGCCTCAACTGCTGACGATTGCTCAGACTCCGCGACCGGTGAGTCTTATAACCCGCGGACCTGAGCCTTCGTCGCCCGTTACATAGAGGCTCGAACTCACCGAGGTCTTAGAGGTGGGAGTGAAGATGAAGTTCACCTTCGCCGACTTACCTGGCGCGATCTTTCCACCCTCGTCAAGCGAGCCTGACTGTCTGAACGCGCCACCGACTGGCGCCTTGTACTTAGTCAAGGTGACTGTCGCACCCCCTGTGTTGGTCAGGACCAGAGTTTTGCTGAGACGGGACCCAACCTTGACTGACCCGAAGCTGAGAGTTGATGCGGGGCTGAGGATGAGACGACCGGGCTTAACTGAGAATCCGAGGAGGCCAACAGTCCTCGCGGCAGCAGCCTCGCCCCCATTTGTCCTGAGCGTTATCGACGACTTGAGTGACCCCACGACGCTGGGCTTCCATGTCAGCCCAAGGGCAACCGATGAGCCTGAAGGCACGTGAATTGGAAAGGCGATTCCAGACTGAAGCGCGACTCCCGTTGGCAGGCTTGAGACTGAGTTGATAAGCAGCTGGGAATTCCCCTGATTCTGGATTGTCAGCGAGGCACGCCCGGTCGTCTTGTAGACCGTTGAACCGAAGGTGACTGCGGCAGGAGACAACTTCAGCCAAGGCCCTGAGGCCAGTGCGTCAGCCGCAATCGCAAACGTCACCGCGCCACTCCCTGTGTTGGCAGTCAGGGTTGACCCAACCGGCCCTGGCTTTGTGGGAAGGAACTGAACTGGCACATCAACGGAACCACCCGCAGCAAGGTGAATCGGGAACGACAAGCCGGAGGACTGAACCGTGAAGGCCGTGCGAGCCGTCGTGGAGAACGAATTGATCGTCACGGGATTAGCCCCGGCCGTGATGGTGACGTTGCCAGTTGTCGCTGCACCGACGGTTGAGCTACCCAGGAACGTGCCTTCTGCCGTGAGGGCTGTCTGGGTGGGCTGGCCAAACCCGATCAGACGGCCTTCCAGGTTGCCAACGTAGATCTTTCCACCGGCGACACCGGGGGGCGAATAACGCGTCCCCGTACCAATCGACCAGGTACGAATTGGCGCGTATTCCGTCAGACAAGTTGGTGTTCCACTGAAAACAGATAGCGACGCTCCTCCGCCATCGCGATAGGGCATAGTCGTCGCCCACGCTAGTGCCGAACCTGCGTTTGTTCCATTCGAGGTGACAACCACTGGGCTGCTCCCGAGTCCAACTTGTCGCTCAAACGACGTTGCCGCGCACAGAGTCATCCGGGGTATTCCAGAGGCGTCAACAACCCTCCGATAAACGTCCAGCAGGCCGGCGGTTGTTACATAGACCCACCCTCCATCACCGCCAAAGATTGACGGCTTGCCCCAGACCCCAAAACGCTGAGGGCCGGCGTCAATAACCGCATCGCTACCGCTGACGCCCCGGGCGAACCCGCCAAGGGAGTCCCGGTCGAGCGTGTAAAGGATTCCACTTTTGCCGATTGCCCCCAGAACCCGTGGAACTTGGGGCGTGCCAAAGGACGGTGGATAGACGATTGGTCCTCCCGACGCAAAGTCTGCGTCCCATTCATCAAGTTGGGCTGCGTTTGCTGGGGTGAAGAAGTCAGTGGTCTTAAGCTTTCCATCCGGCTGCAGCTTGAGTCTGACCATCGCCTCAGAGAGCCCTGCTGGTGGGGAAGAGCCGGCTATCGGCCCTCCGTGTGGCGTAGCCGCGGTCCCGAATCCGTTGCCCGTGGTCAAGAGGACGTTGCCCGCCCCGTCTGAGGCCAAGCCAGTTCCCGCCTGCCAAATGCCCCCACCACTAACGCCCGAAGGAACAGCTGCCCAACGGGCTGTCACAGCTCCGGCGGTAGTGACCCGGAACACCCAGCCTTGGTAGAGCCCCGCATCGCAGTGGCCTCCAAACGCCGCGTAGACAGCTCCGTCCTGAAGCAAAAGCCCTGGGCGTTGGAGCTGAAAGACACCGTTGAAAGCAACCCCGGAGACGTTGTCCGCTGAACCACCCATTACCACTGGAAAGCCCGGTTTCTCAGACCCATCAGCCACATCGACTGCGTGCATCAGCCATGTCCCGTTGGCGTAGACAGGGTCGCCGGTACCAACCTTGCTGGTCAGGTAGGCCGTCCCGGACCCAGCTGGGTCAATAACTGGTGTGGATGTAATTCCAATGTGCGGTTGGAGGTCTCCGCAGAAGACGGGCGATGCGGTCGCATCAAACGGTGGGTGTAGATGCCGCTGCCACCTGACTGAGCCGGTCGCCGGGTCCATGCCGTAAACATTGTTCTCCTCCGTGGCGGCTAGAAGAGTGCCGTTGGAGACCAATGGCTGGGCAAATATCTGTCCGGACAGCTGGGTGGAAAAGAGCTGGCCAAAGGTCGGGGAAGCTACCGCTGCGGGTGTGAGCGCTGGCTGGTCTTGATACCACCCAGTCCGTGCGTCATCCCCAAGGTTGGTTACGCCCCCAGCTTGCGCGGATTGAGTGCCAATGCCGAGAACCATGATCGCGGCCAAAGTCCCAATAAGCTGGCGGTCTCTCATTGGGGAAAGGCTAGCTGATGAAGTGCGCCAAGTGAGGCAGTCGGTCTACTTGCGCCGCTTCAGTAGCGCGGTGATGTACGGGTCACCGGGCCATGGTTGGAACAGCACGGCGCCACTCCCCAGCGACGGTGTGAGTGAGGCCGCGACAACTCCGCCCGTGATCGGGATGCGCTGCCGCTCCGCTAAGAAAGGATTGGATGACCTGTACGAGGTGATTAGAAAACGCCCTGCGCCAATGGTGGACGCAAAGGGGAAGAACCCAACCGCCTTTGCTGAGGGGGCAACACCCACAACGCCCCGCGCACTGCACCACCAACAGGACTGTGGCTCCCCGGCCATGATGGTTACAACCTCAACACTGACTGGGTACTGACCGGACTTGGGCCCGAATGGCACAAGGTCAGGCAAATACGGAGATAGCGCCTGCCAATAGGGATATTCCTGAAGGACCACCAGGCGTCCGTGCAGAGGAGACGGGCCCAGAGCCTTCGCAATGGGGCGCCAGTCAAGGCCTTGGAGATCGGGAGTGGCGTCAATCCGGGCGACCAACCCTGCCATCGCTCCGCAGGCAATAGCGACGGCTACCAATCCGGTCCTCGGCCGGACTGTCGCGGCGACACCCGCGGCAGCAATGACAGCGAGTGGCCAGATCACGATGTAGTAACGGGCCAGCAGCCGATCCCCATCTAGCAGCAGGATCGCCGTCAGGAGTACAAAGGACGCCAGAAGCGTCCAGCCAAGCCGACGTAGATCCCGGCCTGACTCACCCACCGACCTACGGCCAACCACTACAAGCAGTGCAATCAGCGCGATCGCGACCCCAGCGCAGAGATAAAGCGGGGCCCCAAAACGCCCAATCGCAGTACCCGCCCATGCTTGCGAGAACACCTGTGCTGCCCGCTCGCCGAAGGGGATACCGGCGATCCAGTCGGTCATCCCATGCCCAGCTTGGGTCGTGGCAAGGTTAAGCAGCGCAGCACAGGCAATGAGTGGCGCTAACGCTGCCCCCACGACCTGCTTCCATCGGTCCCGGTCGAACACTAAGAGCGCGCCGAGAGTCGCAAGCACGACAGCCAACGCCGAGTACTGCGTGACTAACGCGCCGACAGAGGCTGCCCCCCAAGCAACCAACGAGAGGCCCCCGCCACCAGTCATGCGATAGGCGAAGGCAGCCAAAATCAATGCACACATCAGCGCAGCCAGCGAATAGGCGCGCGCGTCTTGGGAGTACCACCACATGAAGGGTGAGACGGCAGTCAAGGCTGCAGCGAAGAGTCCGGCACGCGGCCCAAACAGCCTCCGCCCGCCAAGCCAAACCGCTGGGACTGTGAGTGTGCCCGCCAAGGCAGGGAAGAATCGGAGGGCAAACTCAGACGACCCGAGGGCCTGTCGCGATAGCCAGACCAAGAGGTAGGCAAGTGGTGGAGTTGACTCAAGGTCCCTTACGCCGCTAAAGACATGGCTGACTGACCCACCCGTGATCTTCCAAGTGAATGTTTCGTCAAGCCAAAAGGACTGTGATCCAAGCCCGATGAACCGAACGGCCGCTGCCACAACGCAAAGCCCAATCAGCCACATAACCTCGACGCGTTGTGTTTTTGTCTGAGGCGCTGACAAGAGAATTCAAGAGTACCCCATCAAATGCGAGGGTTCGAATCCAAACCATCGGGCAGCACTAAGAGGAGGGAGAGGGATTCGAACCCTCGGTAGACCACAAGGCCCACAACGGTTTTCGAGACCGCCCCGTTCAACCGCTCCGGCATCCCTCCGAGTTGGGCAAAGCCTAGCGGGAGCGAACGGATCTTGAATGGAGCGTGGGCCGCAAGCCCTGGCGGCAGTGTGGCTGGTTAGCGGCGGGCAGCGAAGTACTGGCGTAACTGCAGTGCTGCCTCATCGGCAAATAGTCCTGAGTGGACTTCCGGCCGGTGGTTGAGGGCTGGCTCGTTAAGAACGTCAAAGACTGACCCGGCTGCCCCCGCTTTGGGGTCAGTCGTGGCAAACACAACCCTTGGAACGCGGCTGAGGACGATCGCGCCCGCGCACATCGCACACGGTTCCAGCGTCACATAGATCACTGTGTCGAGCAGGCGCCAGTTGCCGATCTTGGCGGACGCCTCGCGAAGCGCGATGATCTCTGCGTGAGCGGTGGGATCACCCGTCAGCTCACGCTCATTGCGACCCACTCCAATTACCTCTCCGTCATGCACGACAACCGCCCCTACGGGCACGTCACCGGCCTCAGCGGCACGGTCGGCTTCGCGCAGGGCTAGCCGCATGAAGTGCTCGTCAAGTGGAAAGAATGGGTTCAGGGTCATGGAAGGTTCATGCAAAGCGGTGCAAACACCGCAACTATGGGGTCATGATGATGTCGTAGAGAGTGTCGGGCCGCAGTCTTGCGGGTCGAACGGGCGCCACCAACGATGACCAAACCAAACCTTCCTATCTTTCTGACCGCCGCCAGCATTGCTCTGTTGGGCTTTTCGCCTGCAGCAAGTGCGGCTGATTCGGCTGTGCCCGGTCAGGTGATAGTCGGCTATTCCAGTTCAACGGGTGCCATCGCACAGGACAACATCGCGGCCGCTGCCGGCAGTACTCCGGGTCAGCAGGTGTCACCTCGGTCGCAGGTTGTGACCGTCAAGCCTGGTGAATCAACCAGCGATGTAATACGCCGCCTTCGCAGAATGCCGGGAGTCAAGTACGCGGTTGAGAACCTGATCGCACATTCGACCGCTGCCGGGTGGATGCCCAATGACTTTGGTCGCGTCAAGCGCAGTACCGGTTGGTCTGTTAGCCAGTGGAACTTCATGCGCGTTAGAGGAGTCAATGCGCCTGACGCGTGGGCGAACCTGCGGGCCGCGCGCCATCCGGGTGGCAGCGGCGTGACGATTGCTGTCATTGACTCCGGGGTTGCGTACACAAACTGGGGCAAATTCAAGCGTTCCCCAGACTTCGCAGGGACAAAGTTCACAAGCCCTTACGACTTCATTCTGCGTAATCGCTATCCCCTCGACCGCAATGGGCACGGCACGCACGTGGCAGGAACGCTCGCCGAGTCAACCAACAACAAGCTCTATATGACGGGCTTGGCGTTCGGAGCGAAAATCATGCCGCTCCGAGTGCTCGACGCTGAAGGCAGCGGCGACTCAGCTGATATTGCGGAGGCGATTCGTTACGCGGCAAACCACGGCGCAAAAGTGATCAACCTGAGCATCGAGTTTGACCCGGGAACCACAGCCGAAGACATTCCCGACGTGGTGTCAGCGATCAACTATGCGACAAGCAAAGATGCTTTGGTTGTCGCAGCCGCTGGCAATGACGGCAACAGCTCGGTTACCTACCCAGCGATGGTCGCTAATGCAATTGCGGTCGGAGCGACAACTGAACACCGTTGCCTGGCTGAGTACTCCAACTACGGGATCGGTCTTGACATCGTTGCGCCAGGCGGTGGCGCGGATGCCAATGTCATTGGGGATGTCAACTGCAAGCCAGATGGGCAGAGTGGCAGGGACATTGTTCAGCTTGGTCTAGCCCGCGGCAGGAATGGCGCTTCTGCCGTCCCTTACCACTTCGTTTATGACGCGGAGGACGGAACGTCCATGGCTGCGCCGCACGTGTCGGCGACTGCTGCGCTGATCATTGCTAGCGGCGTACTTGGCGCTCACCCAACCGCGGCGGATGTGCGAGATCAGCTCTTGGCTTCCGCGGACCCCACATCCAAGCCCTCCGTTTACGGGGCGGGCTTGGTTGACGCTGCGCGCGCCACTACTCCCACTGGCTGAGCGCAGGCAGTCCGCAAGACACCCGCCTGACGCTAGCTCGTGCGGATGATCAGCACTGCGCAAGGCGCGTGGTGCGAAATGCGGTTGGGCACTGAGCCCAAGAGGAACCTACGAGCGCCTGTCATTCCCTTGTTGCCAACGACGACAAGGTCTGCCCCAACTTCTTCGGCCACATCGAGGATCGCGTCGGCGGGATCGCCTTGGCGTGCGTGGAGTGAAACTTGGATTCCCTCGCCAGCAAGGCCCTTGGCCCGCTCGAGGGTTGCGTCGACATCTTCGCGCGGGTTGATTGCCCACTCAAGGTCTTTGGGCGCTTCAACGGCCTCTTCGCGGAGGCGCACTGGTGCTACTGGTTCGTAGGCCGAGACGATCTCCAAGGCCGCACCTGCGGTTCTTGCCAGCTCGGCTGCGCGCCGAACCGCTTCATCAGCTGTTTCGGATCCGTCAGTTCCCACTACAAGTCTTTTAAACATCTCGCTGTTCCCTTCTGTTGGAGGCGAACTCCTCCGGACGATAGTCCTCTCCGAGGCAACCAGCCCTGTGTGAAACCAACGTCACACAAGTTTGGTGATGGCGATGACCGCTCCAGCGAGGATGAACATGCACGTGATGGCTTGAACCCAGAACATCATTGGGCTCATCTTCATGCTGGCGAAGTCTCCTCTGGGGCAGGCACGATGTCCTCACCACGCAACAACCGCCATGTCGAGAGGACGGCGATCAGCGTGATCAGCGTGAAGCTACCCATGCACCACCAGCAGACTGCCTTCACGTTGACAAGTTCGTTGTAGGTCAGGTAGGCGCTGAAGGCCCAACCGGGCAGGGCTAGTGCAGCCGTAAGGAACCGTCCATTTTCACCACGGACGAAAAGTGACCCTAGGATCGCGATGTATCCGCCGAGCCCAAGGTATGCGACGGGTAGGAACCCGTTTTTCTGCCCATTGACCCACGCCCACCTAGATTCCTGGACCTTCTCGCAGCCACCCCCAGGCACACATAGAGCCTTGATCCCCGCAAAGTGGACGTATGACAAATACCCAGCAACCGCAATACCTACCAGGGTCAGGCCCAGAATCAAACGGCGCAGACGCCGCTCGGTCACTTGGCGAGCGCTTCGTCGAACAGCGTGGTGAACGAGCCAGGCTGATTCAAAGGACCAGCTGGTGTGAGTGTTCCCAACTTTTTGCCCGTCTCTCCGAACAGGAACGAAGGTGTCCCGCTGAACCCGCTCGTGCGGAACTCAAGGTCGTTCTTGTCAAAGACCTTTGGCCAGATTGGCAACTTCGCAGCCTTAGTGGCCTTGGCGGAGTCAAAGCCTGGAATGGCGTTGCCCAGCGCGGTCAAGTAGTCAGGGGTTGCATAGGCGGTGGCCTCATCCTGTTGGTTGTAGTACCAAAGCTCAATGAAGTTAATGCCCTTGTGTTGCAGTCCCGCTGCTTGCGCGAAGCGTGCTGCATTTTCAGAATCAGGAGTCCCTGGAGTGGTTTGATCGAGGAAGTGGAGCAGGCGGATCTCGAACTTCAGCTTGCCCGTCCTGACGTAGTTCGTGATGATTGTGGGAAGGGAGCTGACATCAAACTCCCTACAAACTGGGCACTTCAAGTCGGCGAACTCAACGAGGGTTAGCGGGGCTGTCGCTTTACCAATGACCAACCCTGCCTGCGGAATCCCCACGAGGTTTGTTTGGACCTCAGCTGCGCCATTCAGCTTGGATGAGTCTGTCTTGGAGGACGAGCCGCCCCCAGCTACGAGCACGACGGCAACAATGATCGCGGCTGCAACTACGAGGATTCCCCCGAGCTGCCAAAGGCGCTTGTTGCGATCTGCGGACGACTGGCCAGCCTGCGTGGCCTGCTGACGGGCTGCGCGGGCAGCAGCTTGCTTTTCGGACTTGGTCTGGCGTGGCTCGTTCGTTGACATGCGGGAAAGAGTAGCGGACAAAGGGTCAGGATCGGCCGCGTTGACAAGTACCTTGGGCTCCGTGATGCTCGCCCGCCTCTCTCGACCGATTGACAGGCGTGGGGTGATTATCCTTCTCGGGCTGTCACTGGGCCTTGGCGCTATCTGGTTCGCGTTCAGTCAGACGGCACCGGTGAACGACCCCAACGCTTGGCTGATGTGGGGCCACGAGATCTTCCATGGGACGGCGACGCTCCTCCCCGGTCCAACAACGACTTGGAAGCCCCTGCCAGTGTTTGCGGTTGCCCCCATTGCCTTCTTTTCCATCCCGACAGCAACGCTTTTTTGGATGTGGCTCACACGATCAGCGCTAGTTGCCGCCGCGTTCATGCTGTTCCGGCTTGCCCTCCCACTTGGAGGCCTCGCCGGGGGAGTCACAGCAGCGCTGATTCCCGCCATGAGCATTGGCTGGTGGAAGCTAAACGGGGGTGGCTGCGAGGGACTCGTGGCGGCTCTGTTGCTGGGCGCGGTTGAAGCGCAAAGGGCGGGTCGGCGCAATTGGACTCTCGCCTTGCTGACATTGGCTGGCCTGATGCGCCCTGAGGCCTGGGCCCTCCTGGCGGTCTATGGGCTTTGGCGGCTTCGAACTGAGGGTTGGACTGCCCTCAAACCGATCACAATCGCGGGGTTCGTTCAGCTGACCTCCTGGTACGGGTTCTCGTGGCTTCTACTTGGCGATCCATTCACCGCTCAGCAGAAAGCATCTGAGTGGAAGGTTGATGGGGGTTCATTCGCACACCTCGTAGGAGAATCGGTTGGACGGCCCAGCCAACTCCTATGGATTGGTGCACTCGTACTTCTCGGAACAGCCCTCGCCTGGACCCGGAAGGACAAGGCTTCCCTCCTCTCGCTGACCACGGGATACCTGTGGCTTGCAACCGTCTGGCTGATCGGACTGTTGGGCTTCCACGGCATTGCCCGGTTTGCATTCCCAGGCCTGGTCCTTCTTGCCGTGCCGGCCGCCGTCGCCGCTGGTTGGGTCGTAACTCTGCCGCGGCACAGAGCTGGCCGCGTGCTTGCGACTGCGGCCCTCGCGGTTGCATTAGCAGCGACATTCGCGACCAGGCAGGCCCACCTTGACGGTGCAGCACAGCGGGCCAAGACCTTCCATAAGGCCGAACAGGGAGCGCTGTCGGCAGTCGCGAAGGCAGGCGGAACGCAACGTCTCGCAGGCTGTCTGATAGTCACAAACCAGTTCTTTTACCTCAACTTAGCGAGAGTCCTCGATCTGCCTCGGACTATGGTTTCTGCGACGCAAGCCCCTCACATCCTCAAGCCGCTCAGCGCACCAGTGGTTGCCGTCAGTGCATCCAGCAACTGGGTCGGCCGGACTCCGGGCCGCCTCCCAGACCAAGGGAGGTCAGTAAAGCTTGCCCACGCCGGCCGTTGGACCGTCTCGTATGTGCCTGGTCCCACTACATGTGGCGATTTTAAGGTTGTAAGGCCCTAATTCTTCCCGTCCCCAGTCGCACATAACATCGCGATCGTGAGGACCGCCGCAACCATCGCCCTCGCATGTTTGCTGGGCGGACTTCTCTCACTCCTTGTCTTTAACGAAGGCCTGACCTACGACCCGGCTGCTTGGGCTGTCTGGGCCGCGGAATTACCTCACCGCACCATGGGACTCGGCTCTGGCCCATCATGGAAGCCCTTCCCCGTGCTGGTTACGGCCCCCTTCGCTCTCGTCTCATGGAACTTCGGCGGCAGTGCGTGGTTGGTAATTGTTCGCACCTGCTGCCTTGTCACAAGCGTCCTGCTCTGGCGAATGGCAAGCCGCACGATTGACAGCGAAAACCGCCCTTGGTCTACTGAACCAGCTGCCCTGACCGCTGGCCTAGTGGCAGCCACTATCCCGTGGCTGAACCCGTCATGGCTTCAGTTCGCCTTAGCCGGCGCATCCGAACCGGTGATGCTTGCCCTCCTGCTTTGTGCCGTGGAAACGCACTTGGCTGGCTACCGAAAACTCACCGTCGCAATCGGAGTGGCCGCGGGGCTGATCAGACCAGAGGTCTGGTTGATGCTCGCCATTTACGGGGTGTGGCTACTGCGCAAAGACGGCGCTCGTGTTCTGCCGCTACTGGGAGTTGGGGTGGCGGTCGAGCTTGGTGGCTGGTTCGGCATTCCCTGGCTCGCTGGAGGGGACCCGATGCAGTCCAGTCATCGAGCGCGTGTCTATGTAGACCGCGTAGTTGACTTGGATGAATTCCTCCACAGGGTTCTAACCGAGCTGCCCTGGCCCGCATGGATGCTGATCGCCCTTGGGATCGTGGCCACCGTCCGTCTCCGCAACAGCCTGCTCAGGGTCCTCACGGCGGCAGGGCTTGGCTGGCTTGTGGTCGAGATAGTCATGACCGAGGCGGGCTTTTCTGGAATCGGGCGCTATGCGGTTCCGGGGCTAATCATTCTCTGTGTAACCGCGGGCGCAGGCGCTGGCTTTGTCGTTTCTCTGTTGCCCAACTGGCGGCGAGCAGCCCTCGCCGTGGCTGCTGTCGTAGTGGGGCTGACCTTTGTCGCTCAGTGGCCGGCGCTCAGCTACCGGGTTGACAAGGTTGAGCAAATAGGTCGTGATGGGCGTGCTGGGCTGGCGGCCATCAACCGCGCGGGCGGTGCTACCCACCTGCTCAAAAAGTGCGGGCCAATGGGAACAAACTGGGTCTATACCCCAGTCCTCTCGTGGCGAGCCCATGTGTCACTGGGCAACATCGGCCACCGGGACTTCGCCCCAGCAATCCTTCTGCTTCGGGGAACGCGGTCGGGCAAGCGGCAGCCTGTGCCACCAGCCGAAACCGTGAAGTCTGAGCTCTTGGCGACCAAGTACCCATGGCAGGTCCGGATGTTTGAGGGCAAAAGCAGCTGCGCCACGCGCTGACGGACTCCCTTCGTTCTCGCCGTAGCCAAGGGCGCCTCGCCGACTGAACGTGACCTTGCGACCGTTGAGGCTCGTACAACGGGTATGACAACTACAAGACGGCCCAACACAACCAAACTCGCTCGTATGCTGATTCTCTTGGCTGCGGGCCTCTCAATGATTCTCTCAATTGGAATCTGGTTCCTCGCTGACGACCAGCTCGCCGGCATTTTCGTTGGGACATGGGTGCCCAGCATCCTTGCCCTTGGCGCAATCCTCCTACCACGGCCCAGTGAATGAACAACCTCCCGCTTTTCCTGGCAGGCGTTTTCATCACCCTCCTCGTCACCGCGAGCATCGGACTTATGGTCTACGCGGCAGTCCTTGATGGACGCTACGAGAACGAACAGAAGGACGAGCGGGCGAGCCAAAATCCGTCCTAGTCTCTGTTTTTTGTAGCTGGCCTAGCGTTAAAAGATCCGAGCTCTCTGATCAGCGAGCTCAGCTAGGCTTCACCGCCTAGGGCGCGTAGCTCAGTGGTAGAGCACTCGCTTCACACGCGAGGGGTCGCTGGTTCGAGCCCAGCCGCGCCCATCTTCCGGTTGGCTGTTGCCATAATGGGGAGGTGTCATCTGAGATAATCACGGTGTTCCGCAGCAGGCTGAGGCCGGGAGTCGAAGAGGAGTACGGAATTCTCGCCGCCGAAATGACCGCACTCGCTCAGGGCATGCCCGGG
>JAPLCJ010000008.1 GCA_026392255.1 Solirubrobacterales bacterium | reverse complement strand
TCGGCCTTGGTGTGTCGATCAAACTGACGATTGCCCTCCCGGGCGCCGGTGTACTAGCCGCCGTGGTTCTGCTGGCACGGCGTGGGACCCGTTTCCACACCGCGATGATCTGGTCCGCTGGCGCACTGGCAACAAGCTGGTTCTGGTTTGCACGCAACATCAGCGAGACAGGTAGTCCACTTCCGATGATCGACATCCCCTTCCTCTCAAACCCGGGGAAGGCCCTTGAGTCAGTGAACATGGTCCCAATCGCGAAGTACTTCACGGACCCCAACGTGATGCTCCATCAACTCCCCTCTGCTTGGACGACAAGCTTGGGTCTACTTGCCGTGCCCATGATCCTGCTCGGATTCCTCGCCCCGCTAGCTCTAGCCGTCAGACCGCGGGAGCCCTATTGGAGAGCAGCATCCCTTGTGGCATTGGTTGCCCTTACTGGGTATTTCTTCACCCCAGGCACGGCAGCGGGCCCTCCTGGCGGACCGATTCTCGGTCTCGTCTGGGACACGCGATTCATCGCACCAGGACTCTGCCTCGGACTTGCCCTGCTTCCAGTCTGGCTGTCGTTCAGATTTGAGGCTAAGCGAGTCTGGCTGACGGTCCCTATGGGAGTCCTCGTTGTTGTTCCAGCGCTTGGTTCCAAATCCTGGGACATGCTCGGACTTGCCCTGCTTCCAGTCTGGCTGTCGTTCAGATTTGAGGCTAAGCGAGTCTGGCTGACGGTCCCTATGGGAGTCCTCGTTGTTGTTCCAGCGCTTGGTTCCAAATCCTGGGAGATGCCCCACACCCTGATGGCCCTCTTCGCCTCAGCCGCCGTGCTCACAGGACTCTGGCTGATAGCCACGCGAGTCGGACCCAGCACGGGGTTGGACAGGCCCCTGCCCGGATCGCGGTGCTCGGCGTGGCCGGAACGTTTAGCCAGTACCTGGAGTCCGACGCGGGCTTGACCAACCGCGTCCAGTTCGTAGGTACACGAGGGCCAAACGGCGCGTTTGACATTGTCCGCTCCTGCCGGGTGCTCTTTGCCGAGTTGAACGCCGGCAGTTACGACTATGTTGTCGCCGCGCCCAACCGCGACGTCTGGAACCACCTCACCGTGGTCAATCCTCAGGTCGCATGGCTGCAGGCTGATCCCAACGCTGCTTTGGTCAAAATCATTCCTGGCCTCAAGCTGAACTATCCACGCGGTGGGCCACGCCAACCCGAGCCGTTCCCGGTCTATCGGATCAAAGGCCAGCTTCAGCCGTCGCACTGCCCGCGCTGACACTCTTCGCTCGCAGCAGCGCCAGGCTCAGCGCGACCACGGAGACACACCCAGCCAGAAGAACGAGCTGCCACGGCATGCCCTGCGCCGGAAGGCCGGGGACGATCTTCTTCTCCCCAATAGCAGGGCTAATCACAAGCGCCAGGAGCAGCCAAGCCAACAGCGCACAGCCAGCAGTGCGGAGATCCTTGGCAGAGCCCAAGCCTGGAAGGCGAGTGGCATAAAGGCCAAGCAGGCCGGAGACAGCGAAGATCAAATAGACCGGAACGGTTGACCGAACCCCGGTTGGCACACCGACGGCAGTGAACACGGTGGCAATCCCGGCGTCACCACCAATCCGGATCCACCAGTTGACAATGTTGTGAGGACTGACAAGTGGCCCAACCACGGTCGCCACAATCATCACCGTGCCACTCACCGCTGCCAGCACAAGGGTCGCCGCGGGAATGCGCCGCCAGGCATAGGGCAGCCCCAGTGCGAGGAAGGGAAGGATGGCCACAAGGAAGCGCGGACCAGGTGATTCGCCACCGAACGGAAGCCAGTAGCCAGAGACATAGACGATGTAGATGGCTATGACGCCAAGGATTGCCAGTGCTTCCGCCTTCAGTCCATCTCGCCGCATCCAGAGAACACCAAGGAAGGCCAGCAGGCAAATCGGAGTGATGGAAAGCAAGCCCCTCGGAGAAAGAAGGATGTCAATGAAAGCAATCGGACGGGGAACACCAATCCCGAAGAAGCCAGAATCGTTCAGTCCCAGTTTGAGATGCCCAGACTTACCCTCGACTGCCACGGCACCGTTGTAGGACATTGTTGACACCGAGCCGAACGAGATTTGGTTGTAGACAGCAACGGGAAGCAGCCCCAAGATCACTCCACCGCCGTAGGCACAGGCGCGTTTGAGAACCGCGATCGGGCCGGCAGTGATCGCCTCATTGCGGAGCATTGCGTAGAGCCCCAGAACGGCCCCACCGAACGCCATCGGGTACTCGGCAACCACAGAGAAACCAACTGTCAAACCAGCAAGGAGAAGGAGCAACAAGCTCGGGGGTCCCCGCCGTTCGCGGAGGAGCAAGTGGAATCCGCCATAGAGCAGGAATGCCCCCATCACATGCCCGAAGAGCTGTGTGGAAAATGGCAACAGCATGGTTCCTAATCCAAGTGCGAGCGAGGTAGGAAGCCCCGTTCCCGGAACAAGTCGCTCAGCGTCTGACCTGACCATGAAGAGCAGAAGTAGAGCTGGAAGGACACACCCAAACAGACCGAGCGCCCAGATCAGCAGCCGGTCGTTCTTGATCTGCTGACTTACGGCTTTGGTCCTGGGAGCGGTCGGTCCATTGCCGGACTTCTTGGGTTTGCTGGAGGCCAGCGGTCGACGATCCTTGCTGGCAAATGACCTTGACGCCTTCTCAAAGTTCACTGCGTGGAGCGCCACATAAGGAGGCACAAGGAAAGCTGACATACCGGGGGCCTTGACGCTGTAGAAGTGCCCGCCGATGTAAGACTTGTCGCCTGTCTGCCAGTGATCAGAATCGATCTGGGTCGTCCCGTTGGACAAGGCCTTTGTCAACAGGAAGTAGGACGTCTGAGCCCAATGGGGATACTGAATAACCATCGCCGAGCCCAGCGCGACTGTGATCAATGCTGCGGCTGAGAGACGGCGCATCACGCTCGGCGGGGCAGCTTCTCCCAAGCCTTCATCTGTGGCAGTGGGTCAATCGGGTGGCCACCTTTCTCGTACCAACCGCCAAGCCAGATCTCAAAGTGAAGATGCGATCCTGATGAGTGCCCAGTGTTGCCCATGCTCGCGAGCCTCTGACCGGCCTTCACGATTGACCCAATCCGGACCTTCAATGAACCCTTCTGGAGATGCATGAAGACATAGTCACGGTTATCCGTGCCGCGCAACACAAGGTAGTAGCCGGCGCCCCCTTCTTGGAAGGAAGTCCAGCTAACCTCACCCGCCTTGGGCGCAACGATTGGCGTCCCCTCCGCGTCAGCAACATCCTGACCCTGATGGATGTGGCCGCTGCGGCCAGCGCCAAAGCGCATGTCAGCGTCACCGTATGTCCAAGTGACACCCCAAACTGGAAACGAGGCTGTGATTACTGGAGGTGCCACGGTCGGCTTCTTCGGCACAGTCTTCTTCTTCTTTGAAGACTTCTTCTTTGTTGTCTTCTTCTTGGAGGCCTTCTTCTTTGACCTCGGCTTGGGCTGTCCCGGGACGATGCCGCCGCTCTCCTGATCAGGTTGCTTGATCTTGTGCCCTGGCTGGTCCCCTGGGCTTGCGCCGCCACTGTCTGCCAGCGCCGTCGTAACTGGTGTTATGGCCACCAAAAGAGCAACGCAGAGCGTTATTAGGGTGCGAGCAGTCTTCCCACGAATAAGGGCCATCCCACTGACCTTCGCCGTCGGGGCCCGTTTTCCCAAGTAGCTACCGAAACTGCAACAACCATTGCGGCGGAATTAGGACCGTCAGGAGGCCAGCATCCGGGCAAGAAGGTTGCGTGCGCCTTGCTTGTGGAGCGGTTCGTTGAGGTTGCCGCACTTGGGCGACTGCACACACGACGGGCAGCCCGCTTTACATGGGCAGCCGTCAATCAGGTCGTGGGCGTCCTGCACAAGGTCGGTGAACTGCTTAAACCCTTGCCGGGTCAGACCAACCCCGCCGGGGTGCGCTTCGTGCACGAAGATCGTCGGGGCTCCCGTCTGTGGATGCAGATTGGTGGAAAGACCACCAAGGTCCCAGCGGTCGCACATGGCGATCAGTGGCAAGACAGCAATCTGGGCGTGTTCGGCAGCGTGCAGCGCGCCGAGGAGTGACTCCTCGTCGAGGTCAGCGAGCAGCTCATCTGGAACCTCAAACCAGATTGACCGCGTTGCGAACTCCACCGGCTGCATGTCGAGCGGAGTCCAGTCGATCATCTCGTGGTCCTTCATACGCTTGCGCTGAAAGCCGGTGACTCGCTCGGTCACAACAACATCTCCGTACTTCAGCTCGACCCCGTTTACTGTTCTTGCGTCCAGACCGGTCTCAATCCAGGTGTTCGTCTCGCGCTTAGCCTGGGTGTACCAATCACCCTCAAACGGCCGAAGCACAGCCGTCCCTGCCTCCATGTCAAGCATGTCCACCTCGTACGACTTGCCGAGGTGAAGGTAGATCGCACCAGGGTGAATTGTTGATGCTGCGCGAGAAGCCTCAAGCGTGCCAATTACCTCGCCGCTCCCAGCGTCAGCAAGCGCGATTGACTTCGGTGACGCTGACCTGAGCGAGACCTCACCCGCTGGGTAGGTCTCAGGCCGAGCAAGGCCATAGCGCCCACCCCTGACTTTCAGCATCCCAGCACTCACCAGAGCGTCGCAGCGCTGTTTGAGGTCAGGTGTGAAGTACTCCTCATCCTCAGGTCCGATCGGCCGCTCGAAAGCTGCGCAGAGCAGATGCTCCCCAAGAATCTCATCGCTGGACGGGTCAAGTACAGCTGACTCCACGGCCCGCTCCAGCAGTGCTTGGGGGTGGCGGCAGAAGAACTGATCAAGTGCGTCGTCGCCGGCAATGTAGACAGCTAGGCCCTTGCCGCGGCGCCCTGCGCGTCCCCACATTTGCTTGAGCGAGGCAACCGTCCCGGGGTAGCCGACGCAGATCGCGGCGTCCAGATGGCCGATGTCGATCCCTAGCTCGAGGGCATTGGTGGACACGACGCCAACAAGTTCGCCGCTCTGAAGCTTTGCCTCAAGATCCCGGCGCTGCTGTGGCGTATAGCCAGCGCGGTAGGGCGCAATTGCACGGGCCAGGTCCCGGTGACCCGATGCCTCCAGCCGGTCGGTGGCCATTCGCTGAATCAGCTCCACAGCGCGACGTGAACGGATGAAGCAGATCGTCCTCGTCCCGGCTCGGATCAGATCGCAGAACAGGTCTGCTGCCTCGCCCAATGCGCTCGCCCTGGTCCCAAGGTCCTCGTCAATGATCGGCGGATTCCAGAGGACAACATCGCGGCCATCCGAGGGCGCACCGTCGGAATCAACAACTGTGAAATCAGGAATGCCGGTCAGCGTCTCGGCCAAGTCCCCCGGGTTGGCAATCGTTGCACTCGCAAGAATGAACCTTGGACTGGTCCCCCGAGCGCCAGCCAGTCGCCGCAATCGCCGCAGGACGTTGCCAACGTGTGACCCAAAGACTCCGCGGTAAACGTGAGCCTCGTCAACAACAACGGCGGCTAGATTGCCAAGGAAGTTGGCCCACTGTTCATGCCGGGGAAGGATCCCCACGTGGAGCATGTCCGGGTTGGTTAGGAGCAGATTGGAATTGCGACGAATTGCGCCACGCTCGGACCGAGGAGTGTCCCCGTCGTAGATCGCGACTCTGAGCGCCTTGCCAAAGCCCATCTCATTCAGCGCACGGGCCTGATCCTGTGCGAGGGCCTTGGTCGGGTAGATGTAGAGCGCTCTTGCCTTGGGGTCCCGCAGGAGCGTGTCTAGGACGGGAAGGTTGAAGCCAAGCGACTTGCCTGAAGCAGTCCCGGTGCTCAGAATCACAGGCCCGTGGGCCGAGGCTTCCCAAGCTTCCAGCTGGTGGATGTACAGCTCCTCAAGCCCAAGGTCAATCAGCACCTCGCGCAGCTTGGGGTGCATGTCCTCGGGGAGTGGGCCGCGATAGGCCTTCTGTGGGAGCACCTGCGTGCGGCTTACAACCACGTCGTCCTTCTCTGCCGTGGAGATAATCCGGTCCCAACCCTGTGCTGACGCCTTTGCCATGAGCGCCATCGTAGGCGGCCCGAGCAAGTTGGCACACGTCGTCCCCGCTGTTTGGGGGCTGCTTGCGGCAGACTGCTAGTCCTAATGCGCTGTGTCTACCTTGACCTCGACGGAACTCTGCTCGGAAGCAACGCCTCTCTGTTCCATGACGGAGAAGGAAACATCAGCACCTGGGCGGTCAAGGCAATCGAGGCCTGTCACCGCGCTGACCTTGAGATCGTGTTGATCTCCGGCCGTAGTGAGGCCCAAGTTCGCGAGGACACTCGCCTTGTAGGCGGGAAGGCCTATGCCTTTGAGTCCGGTGCGTGCCTAGTCACCGACGGTGAACGGGACTGGCTGACTGGCGATTGGCAGGCAGGCGACCTGACCATCCATGAGCAGATTGAGAACTCAGGTGCGGGGCGTCTCCTCCTGGAGCATTACGCGGGAAGACTTGAACACCACGAGCCTTGGCACACAGGGCGAGAGGTGTCCCACCTCTACCGAGGGGTAGTGGATGCCGAGGAGGCCAACGCGCTGCTCGCTGAAAACGGACACGGCTCGCTGCGACTCTGTGACAACGGATCAGTCCACCATGGGAGTGCCTTGATTGAGGCCATCGAGCGCCCGAGGGCCTATCACCTAGTCCCCAAGGGAGCTACCAAGCGCGGTGCTGTTGCCCGCCACCGTCAGATCCGCGGATATGCGCCTGAGGATTGCATTTCAGTTGGTGACGGACGTGAGGACATGGAGATCGCCCCTGAGGTTGGAGCAATGTGGCTTGTTGCCAACGCGCTCACGGCTGACCCAGCCCTTGAAAGCATCGCCGCCCAGATCCCGAATGTTCGGATTGCGGACGGGTCAAACGGCGCCGGCGTGTACGAGGCGATCGTCACAACCCTCGCTGAGGGCACCTGACCCGCTAGATCAGGTCGGCAAGCGTGCGGCCGGCCGCACGGAGCTGCTCAAGATCACCGGCTTCGATCACCACCTGCAGGTCAATGATCCGCTCCTCGACTGGATCGAGCGCATTGACACCACAGACCGCAGCGCATGGAACCCCCGCCTGGCGCGCACGAGTTGCAGCCTCACCAGGAGCTTTGCCAAGCAGAGTTGAGGAATCCATCCTTCCCTCACCAACAATCACTGCTCGGCTTGCGCGCATGCGCGAATCAAAGTTGACTCGGTCCATCACAAACTGTGCGCCGGCAACCAGATCAGCACCACATTCACTCCACAGAGCACCGCCGATTCCACCAGCGGCCCCCGTGTAGTTGATCCCAGTTGGGTCTTTGCGCATGCTCTTAGCTTGTTGAGTCATCTCCTTGGTTAAGCGCACTACTGCCGCAGGGTCAGCGCCTTTCTGTGGGCCGAAGACTTTGGCTGCCTCCTCCCATGGGGATCGGGCGTCGCACAGAACGGTGATCTTGGGGCCTGTTCGGCGGCCGCCGCTGAGTGTTCTTCCTGCCTCGCTGAGTACGGCAAGCAGACCCCGCCCTCCGTCAACGGTCGCGCTCCCTCCGAGTCCGACTAGGACCTCATCCACGCCTGCATCCAGCGCCGCAAGAATCAACTCGCCTGCCCCAGCTGAACTAACCGCCTCCGGGTTGCGCTCGGCCTCGGTCAGCAGAACCAAGCCAACCGCCTCCGCTGTCTCAACAACCGCCGTCTTGCCGTCCTCGATCAGCGCAAAGCGGGCTGTGACCG
>JAPLCJ010000022.1 GCA_026392255.1 Solirubrobacterales bacterium | reverse complement strand
TCAAGATTACGCGTTTGGACGGCGTCGAGGATCCTCGGGAGTGCTTTGATGGTGTTCAGGTGTGAGCCTTCGGACGAGTAATCGTCACCGTCGTGCAACAGGATGACATCGCCCGCCGTGACCGTTTCGCTCGCATCCTTGATGATGGATTCAGCTGTGGCACGCGCACGCCAGTCGCGTCCCCACTGGGACCAGAGCCAAGGTTGAAGGCCAGCCTGCTTGACAGCTCTGAGGAACGCCGGGGTATAGATGCCAAGCGGAGCGCGTTGGAGATCACATTCCACTCCCGTTGCCGCTTGGATTGTCTCCTGAGCCCGAGCGATGTCCTCGCGGATCTGGTGACCTGTTAGCCGCAGCGCATTCCGATGTTGGTCGCAGTGCAGCGCGACTCGGTGCCCTGCCGCCGCTATCTCCGCTGCCAGGCTTGGGTTTGCCCGTACGCGTTCGCCCACGAGGAAGAATGTCGCGGCGATTCCCCGGTCGGCGAGGATCTCTAAAACTGCCGGCGTGCCCACCGGGTGTGGGCCGTCATCAAAGGTGATCGCGACTGCCTGAGGGGCAGGATCCCCAGGGAGGGTTCGCGGGACTCCAAAGACCTTCGCAAGTGGTGGCACGAGCGGCATCAGGGCCGGGCCGCTGTGAGCAACGGCTGCCCCACCGCCAATCAGTCCGAGTACAAGGGGGAGAGGCATGACTTCTAGTGTGACCGCAGCTGCCGCACGGCGCCAAGCAGGGCTTCAGTTGACGGATCGTGGTCACCGGCGACGTTCTCCCCGGCCAGTTCGGGGGCTATGACATCAGCCAGCTCTTTGCCTAGGTCAACGCCCCACTGGTCAAATGGGTTGATTCCCCAGATTGCCGCTTGAACGAAGGTCTTGTGTTCGTAGAGGGCAATCAACCGACCGAGCGTTTTGGGGTCAAGCTGCTCGGCCAAAATCACGGTTACTGCGCGCCCACCCGGGAATGTGCGATGGGGTGCGAGCGCTGGGTCACCGCCCACCTCGTCCACGGTGCGCCCGACGGAGAGTGCCTCGGCTTGGGCGATCATGTTGGCGGTCAGGAGGTCCTGTCGGTCTTGCTCGCCAGCCCGGGCCGCTTTGGCGAAGCCGATCAGATCACACGGCACAACCCGCGTTCCCTGATGGAGAAGCTGGTGGAAAGAGTGTTGGCTGTCCGTGCCGGCGTCACCCCACACAACGGGCCCGGTCTGCACGCCTACTGGAGTGCCATCGGCCCTGACGCTTTTGCCGTTGCTCTCCATGTCGAGCTGCTGGAGGTACATCGGGAATTCGCGCAGGTCACTTGAGTAAGGGAGGACGGCGGCGGTCTCGTGGCCAAAGATGCTGCCGTTCCAGAGCCACATCAGACCGAGCAGAAGCGGAAGGTTTGACTCCGGTGGAGCAGATGCAAAGTGGTCGTCCATCTCGCGCATTCCAGCCAGGAAGTCGCGGAAGTTGTCGGGGCCGATGGACAGCATCAGTGACAGGCCAACTGCAGAGCCAACTGAGTATCGCCCCCCGACCCAATCCCAGAAGCCGAACATGCTCTCCTTGGGGTCAATTCCAAAGTCCGCGACCTCGTCGGCGCCAGTCGAGACAGCCACCATCTGCGTGCCCACGGCTGATTCATCCCCACCGTTTCCGGCCACCAGCCAGGCTCGCGCGGCCTTAGCGTTGGTGAGCGTTTCTAGGGTTGTGAACGACTTGGAGCAGATCACAAAGAGTGTCGTTTCGGGATGGAGACCCGTTAGTGCCCGATCAAGGTCGGCGGGGTCAACGTTGGATACGAATCGCACATCGAGTGCTGGGTCGGCGAACGGTCGGAGCGCCTCGGTTGCCATTCGGGGCCCAAGGTTTGAGCCGCCTATTCCGATGTTTACAACGGCCGTGAACTTCTTACCGGTGTGGCCCACTCGGTCGCCAGAGCGGACCGCCTCGCAGAATGCGGCCATGCGGTCAAGCTCAGCGTGGACACCAACTGCGACATCAATTGCCCCAACGACAAGCGATCCCCCAGGTGGGATTCGCAGCGCTGTGTGGAGGGCGGGGCGGTCTTGAGTTGCGTTGACATGCTCGCCACGGAACATTGCCGCAGCGGATTGCCCAACCCCCTGAGTGCGCGCAAGTGCCAACAGAAGGTCGAGTGTGGGTACATCGCAGAGTTGCCGCGTGAAGTCTGCACGCAGGCCGCATGCCTCCAGCACCAACCTGCGCTGGCGGTCCGGGTCGGTCAGCGACGCCCTTACATCGTGGCGTTCATTGGCAGCCGCAAGGGCTGCGAGCGCAGACCATTGTGCGGTGTCAGCAGCAGGCCCTGGCAGATTTACGGCTTCGTCGGCCACCGGTCAGGCGGTCTGACTTGCCTCAAGCTGCCCGACTTTGCCAGCGAGTGTTTCAAGCACACCCCGCCAAGCATCTTCGAACAGCACTACGCCGTCGTCTTGCAGGCTGTCGCCTAACGCCACAACGTCAACCCCTGCTGCGGCGAAGCGCTCCAGCTCAGCCTCAGCTTGGGTGATGTCTAGGCGTGGTGCCACGGCTCCCTGCTCGGCCGCAGCAAGCAAGGTCTTCTCGGGCATCGTGTTGACCGTAAGCGGAGCGGCAAGTTCGTCCACATAGAGAGCTTCGGGCGCCGAGGGGTCTTTGGTTCCTGTGCTTGCCCACAGCAACCGCTGGGGACGTGCCCCATGGTTCATCAAGCGCTGCCAAGCCGGATCGTTGAGGGCGCGTTCGTACTCAGCTCCCACGCGGGCCATCACATCAACCCCAAGGCGGTTGAGTAGGTCCCCATCAACGTTGTCTGCGACAGCCTTGTCCCAGCGGGACACAAACACGGACGCGACGGAGGCGATGTCAATTGGCAGACCGTCAGCCAGGCGGGCCTCAAGCCCGTTGCGGACCGCATCGTTGGCTGCGCGGAACTGCCGCTCGTCAAACAGCAGGGTCACGTTGACTGGGATGCCAGCATGGATGGTGCGGGTGATGGCATCCAAGCCCTCGGCCGTCCCAGGGATCTTGACGAGCAGGTTGGCTCGGTCAACTCGCTTGTGGATGTCTTGGGCCTGCAGGGCTGTCGCTTCTGGGTCTCGGGCCAGTAGGGGGGAAACCTCAAGTGAGACATGTCCATCGACACCACTAGTCCGTTGGTGAACCGTGGTGAACGCGTCAGCTGCTCTCTGAAGGTCGTCAATCATCAAGGCAAAGAGGAGATCCTCTCCAACGAGTCCCTCTCCGGCAAGTTTGTTGATCGCGGAGTCGTAAGCGTCTGAACCACCGATGGCAGACTGGAAGATCGCCGGATTGGAAGTCAGTCCGGTTACTCCAAGCTCGCCGATGTAACGGTCAAGCCGCCCGTCGTCGAGCAAAGACTTAGAGATGTCATCCAACCAGAGGCTTTGGCCTAGTGATGTAAATGCTTGCGTGGCGGTCATCGTCTCTCTCATCTGAGGGTTTGCAGTCCCATGATCGTGCCAGCAGCCATGGTCGTCAACCTTCTCAGGCGCGCGCGGCGGCAGGTACTCTCCGATGCCCGATGATTTCTAATCGACCTAGATTCCGCCGTCGCCACCTACTGGTTGTACTTATGGCCGCTATCGCACTGGCGGTTTCTGCCTGCGGGGGCGGCAAGAACGTCCCCAATGTGATCGGTCAGGAGTTCCCAGCAGGACAGAAGATGCTCAACCTCGCTGGGTTCAAGACAAGCCCGCTGAAGGTGATCTCCAACCGGCCCATCGGACTGATCGCAAGCACTGAGCCAAGCGCTAACACAACAACCGATGGTGATCGGATCAAGGTCCGGATCTCGGGCGGACCACCGCCAGGGGAGCTTCCTGAGGCCGGCGACCTTGAAGGTGGACTTGCGGCCAGGGCACTTCGCGCCTCGGGCTACCGAGTTCAAGTCGTCGCCATTACCAGCGCCCTTGTTCCAGCCGGTCGCGTCGTCAGGTCATCGCCACCCGGTGGCACAAAGGTCCGCAAGGGCTCCTTTGTCGTCCTGCTTGTAAGTGGTGGTGCCCGCACGACTGCTGTACCCGACCTCTCTGGCCAGCCACTGACCGCCGCAGCCCAATCACTTCAGCTCGCGCGCCTCAGCGTGCTTGTGCTTCCCGCACCCGGAATCGGCCGCCCCGGCCATGTTGGTGCTCAGTCACCTTCGCCCGGTCAAGTTGTCTCGGTCGGCACGACAATCAAGCTCTGGGTCAACAGGCCCGCTGAGTCAGTGGTCGTCCCTAAGGTGACCGGTTTCACTGGTGGGTCTGCCAGTGCGCGGATTGGGAATTTGAGTCTTGAGCCGCGGTTCCTTTCCCGTCGAGCAAAGTCGAATGCGGAGATTGGCGTTGCACTGGCCCAGTCGCCACCGCCGGGGTCAGTGATCATGCAAGGGATGCCAGTGACGGTTGTGATTGGCACACCACCGCCGCAGCAAAAGGAAAAGCGGCCACCTTCTATCGCCACATCGTTTGGCTTGCGGCCAGACCGAACTGAAGGCTTCAGCATTGTCTACGCACTTGCCAACTGCCCATCGGGCAGAGGGGCTGCGTCGATCGTTCCAACCTTGGGCGTGCCTTACAAGCAGGGCTCTGCGGTGGTCGTCCAGCAGGGACCTGTTGCGTTGGGTGACGGAACTGTCGCCCAAATCGCGGTTGTAAAGACAACGGACGCATTCCTGCTTGGCTCCGCTGAAGTGGCGATTCGCATCTCGCCCTGTCCGCGCAACGGCAGCTTCTAACCCGCGCGCCAACCCGCATAGGACCTCGGTCTGGAAGTGCGCCCCCTGGGACTCGAACCCAGCCCGCCGGATTAAAAGTCCGGTGCTCTAACCAGATGAGCTAGGGGCGCACCCATGATGGTCTCACAGCCGCGGCTCCATGCTCTCCCTGGTCTGCGTAAACTGACCCCTACCTGTGCCCGCCCCCATGGTGTAGCGGTTAGCACGCCAGGTTTTCAACCTGGTAGCGGGGGTTCGATTCCCCCTGGGGGTACT
>JAPLCJ010000006.1 GCA_026392255.1 Solirubrobacterales bacterium | reverse complement strand
GCCGACCGCAATCCGGGGTGACGATCTCCCTCGGTCCGGCAGCGTCGAAGGCGATCACCGGTCGTCCAGCTGCCATTGCGTCAATGAGCGCCCGCCCAAACGGTTCCGATGGAGCTGTGTGAACTAAGACCGTGGCATCAGCTAGGGCACTGGGACCATCAATCCAGCCGGGGAAGTCAACTCTTCCGGCGAGGTCAGGAAGGGCGGCGCGAGCTTTGAGCTCTCGGAGGTACTCGGTCTCGCCTCCGCCAATAGGAGAGCCGGCCAACACGAGTCTGACTCTAGGCGCGTTGGCGACTGCTTCTAGCGCAGTGTGCTGACCTTTCCATGGCTCGATAGCCGCAAGCATCAAGGCTGTTGGCATGTCCGATCTACGGGCGGCAACGTTCTCGTGAAGTTCCACTCCGGGATGAACTACTGAGATTCTGCCGCTCGCATGCCAAGCGGAGTCAAGGTCTTCGGCAATTGCGTAGGAGAGACAGATAACTCGGTCGCAACGCAGCAGGGCAAGGCGCGCTGCCCGACCCTGGGCTCCGGATGGAAGGAGATCAACATGTTCAGCGACTAGAGGGATGCCGTTGCTTTTGAGGGTGAGGGTTGATGCCATCGCTGAGCGCATTCCCCACGCGACAATTAGGGCAGGATTGAGATCCCTAGCTAACGTCCTAATCTCGCGTCCGTGGCCGATTAGGTCTGTGAGTGCGGCCACGGCAGTTCGAGCGCCACGGGCCTGCAGGGATCGCTCCTTGACTCTGACGACTGTTACCCCGTCTCCTTCAGCGTGGTCGGCGAGGAGGCCGGGCGGGCACGCCAACACAGCTGGACGGTCCATTCGGTGGAGAAGATCCAGCAGTATCCGTTCGGAGCCCCCTAGTGGCCCAGAGTAAGCGTGGATCAGGATTGGTTGCTGTTCATTCATTAGGCGTCATACCCGAGGCTACCGTTAGCCTCGACGGGGGTGGAGAGAGTCACACTGATCAATGCCAGGGCGGCGATGCGACCCGAGACCGGGGGCGTGGAGCGCTGGGCCCGTGAATTGTCCACAAGACTTCCCCTCATCAGGCCAACGTCTTACCGGATTGAGGCCCCACCGACGATGTTTGCGCATCGTCTTGGTCACCTCTGGGAGCAGGGTGTGCTCCCGGCTTTAGCGATACGCAGGAGGGCTGCGTTTGTTCTCAGCCCCGCCAACCTAGCTCCACTCGCATCTCGACGCAACGTTGTTGTTATTCACGATGCTGCGCCGCTGCGGTTCCCGGATGACTTCTCGCGCCTGTACACCGCCTGGCAGAGTTTCCTTCTACCTCGGCTGGTCTCCCGTTCGGTTCGCGTGATTGTCCCGAGTGAGTTCAGCCGTAGGGAACTGATCGAGCTTTGTCACGCAGATGCGAGCAAAATCGTGGTTATCCCGCCAGGAGTTCCGGATGATCTTCTCGAGCATGGGGATCCGAGTCCCGCAGATAGAGAGATCCTCGAGCGGCATGGTCTGGCTGAGCGCCCTTACGTTCTGACAGTTGGAAGCCATGTCAAGCGAAAGAATCTTGCGGCCCTCGATCCCGTCGCGAGGGCGCTCGACGAGGTCGGGGTCGATCTCGTCGCGGTGGGCGGTGGGCGCCCCCAGCTTTCGGCGGAGAAACGCTCGACGCTTGTCAGAGATCTGGGGCCTGTTGCAGCCGGAGATTTGGCAGCCCTCTATGCAGGCGCGCGAGTGATGGTGCTTCCATCCATCTACGAGGGTTTCGGTCTGCCGGTCTGCGAAGCGATGGCCTGCGGAACCCCGGTGGTTTGTTCGAATGGGACTGCTCTGGTCGAGGCAGCTGGTGGGGCAGCTCTGCTCGTAGATCCGAGTTCTGCGGGCGAGATAACAGCTGCGGTCCTGTCGGCTGCCCTTGATCCAGATGTGCGCGAGGAGCTAATTCGGCTGGGATTCGAGCGAGTCAAGGGCCTTACATGGCAGGCGACGGCCCGATCGGTCGACGCCCTGCTGGAGTCTCTCTAAGAGCCGCTAGCTTGCGCAGGCTGTTGCGACAGTCTTAGTGCGGCATCCCTCCGCTGCGAGAGCCTTCTTGGCGAAGGTTGCAAGAACCGGCTTACTCAAGTTTGCTCCCGGCCGAAGGCGTCTGAGTCCGGCGTAGTCCCAGACACTGGCGGCTCCGGAGTCAGAGCTACCCCAGGTGTACCAGTAGGTTGCCTTGAGCTTGAGGGACACCCGGCTAAGGAGGAACTGGTCGATGGCGAGACCAGCCTTCTTGGCCTGGTCTGCCTGGCTCGAAACTAGCCAGCCCATGTGGGAGGTGGGGTCAATGGACCCAGTCCCTGAAGCCCAGGAGTACTCAGTTACTGAGTAGGGGAGGCTGGAATCGTGGTTTGCCGCCATTGTTGCCCGGATTGTCTTGACAGCAGAGACGATGTTTGGGGCCGTCTTGCTAAAGACGTTGGCTCCAACCTCATCAAAGCTTCCACGTGCGCCACTCGCATAGATCAGTTTGAGCGAGGACCAGGCAAGGTTAGTCATGCTGGCGAGCATCACTTTGGCGTTGTTGTCAGTGGCCTTGATGCTTGTCCTAGCCGCTTTCAGCAGTGCGACGTAGCTTGGTGCGAAGCCAAGGCCCTTGAGCCGCTTGGTCTGCCCGTTGACAGTGACACTCTGTGTTTCGCCGCTGTGCTGTGGCCAGAAGCGGTCCAGATCGGGTTCATTCCAGATCTGCCAAGCAGTGACAGGGTTTGCGGTCAATTCCGGGTGAGCGGCCCAGAAGCTACCTCGAGTGCCGTATCGGGCTACTGCTGCAGCACAGAACGCGGCATACCTAGCTGGTGAAGTTGGAACAGGGATCGCCCGGTTGGACCTTGGATCAGCTGCCCAGCGGGGAGCACCGAGCACAATTGGAAGTACCCGAATCCCAGTTCGTGAGGCCGCAGTCATGAATGCATCAGCGGCCGTCCAGTTGTATGGCGCGCCCCCATCGGGGTCAGCCGTGTAGCGGCCACGAAGTGCCCACGGAAGATCGGCCCAAGTGGCGTATGGCTGGATGTCAAACCAGTAGAGCGGGATCCTGACGCTCTCGACCCCACTAGCTGCTGCCGCCGCCATTTCAGCGTCGACACTTGAGCCCAATCGGCTGAGCTGCCAAGGATCCATATCGACTCCAAAGAAGCCCTGGGGGACTTTCCGAGGCGCCGCCGAGGCTTGGTCGGGCATCGTGACCAAGCCGATGGAGGAGACCGCCATGATGATGGCAAGGAGAGTGGCTCGGACATTGCTGCTCATACCCCTTCAAACCGCTTAGCGGTCCGAAGGTTGCGCCGGATGGCAACGTTTTACGAGGCTTTTACTTGGTGGCGCAGGCGGTTGCTATGCGCTTTGTCTTGCATCCCTCAAGCTTCATGGCGCGAGAGGTGAATGTTGCAAGGGCAGGCTTCGCTGTTACCGTCGCGCCATTGACGCTGTTGAGTCCCGAGTAGTCCCAGACGCTGTCCGTGCCCGTGTTAGTGGAGGCCCAGGAGTACCAGTAGAGGCCAATAATGTGCCCGCTGCTGATCATCTTGACGTAAGAATCGACGGCTGTGCCGAGGTTCTTGGACTGTCCCGCCTCGTCCGTCACAATGGTTTTCATCTTGCACTGCGTTGGGTCTTGGGGCAGGGCCACCGCATGGGGACAGACGGCCGAGCTGATCGGCATATTGGTGATTGCCGACGACCATGAGAACTCGGTCACGATCATCGGGAGGTTCGGATCCTTCGCGGTTTTTAGGGCAGCACGGTAGTAACTGACTGCTTTTGCGGTGTTCGCGGTTGCGACAAAGATGTTGGCACCTATGGCGTCAAAGAGACCCTTGCCGCCAGCTAGGTAAACAAAGTTGAGGTCAACCCAGCCGACATTTGTGAGGCTGGCAAGAACGATCTTGGCTGAAGGGTCGACGGCCTTCACCTTTGGTCGCGTCGCCTGCAGGAGAGAGACAAAGGTTGGAGCCCAGTACTGCTTGACCTCGCCGGCCTTTTTTAGAAGCGCAGCCGAGAGCTCTTTGTGGGTCTTGGAGTCAGCGGGACAGACGTGGGGCGTCTTGTTCTTGGTGGACACACACTGGTCTGTGTGCTGAGGCCAGTAGTAAGCGAAGTCTGGTTCGTTCCAAATCTGCCAGTTCACAACTGGGATCTTGGTGATGGTCGGATTTCCGGACCAGAATGTTCCATTAGATCCGTAGCGCTGGGCCAGTGTCGCCACGAATGCGCCGTACTGGTCAAAGTCGTTGGGGATGTTCATGCGCAATGGGCTTGACGCACTTCCATGGGCGTCGTTTGGGTCGTAGGTGTAGTTCTCGTCGTCAGCCCAGAGCGGGGCGCCCATGACCGAAGGCATTACACGGATGCCACGCTTGGCGGCCTCTCCGATGAAGTAGTCCAGATCAGTCCATCGGTAGGGGGCTCCCGCAGGATTCTCCGGGTTGGCTGTGTAGTTAGCCGACTCGCTGCTGGGTACCCGAGCCATCGAGGAGTACTTCTGGATCTTGAACCAGTAGAGCGGGAAGCGAATGCTCTCAACACCCGACGCGGCTGCTCGGTCGAGTTGGGTGGAGATGTTGGCGTCCTTCAGGTCGCCGCTGTCCCAAGGATCCATGTCGACCCCGAGGAAGCCCTGAGGGACAGTCCGTTTGAGTGTCGCGGCTGAACTGATGGGAGGGAAAGCGGTCAAGGCGAGGGCGGTGGCTGCGACAACAGTGACAAGTTTTTTCATGGGGTCAAGTATTACAGCCGACCAGCGGATGTGTGCCACATGTTTGCCAAATCTTTCCAATCGAAAACTAAGTAGGGCGGGTGGGCTGTAGCGTTGTCGGTCTGGAAGGGCAGATCAAACGGGGTGGCTGTGGGCGACACAAGTGGACTGAGGAGACACGGACGAGTAGCACTTGTTCACGACTTCCTACTAAGCCTGAGGGGCGGTGAGAGAGTCTTTCTGGCTCTCTGTGATCTATTCCCAGAGGCAAGCGTGTTTAGCCCGGTGTACAACGAGGCTGGGACTGAGGGTCGCTTTTCGGAGAGAGGTGTGACGACCTCGTATCTGCAGAAGCTCCACCCAACTTCCTCAAACTTCAGGGGGCTGCTGCCGTTCTATCCGGGGGCGGTTGAGTCACTTGACATGAGTGAATTTGACCTAATCGTTTCCTCATCTTCGGCCTGGTCCCACGGTGTTATTGCCCATGAGGGACAGCGGCACATCTGTTACTCACATAACCCATTTCGCTACGCATGGGACCAGCGTTCGGATGCGACAAACGGTAGATCGTTTCCTGTTCGCAAAGCACTTGAGTCGATCATGGGTCGCTGGCGCAGTTGGGATCGTGCGGTCGCACGCGAGGTTGACCTCTACGTAGCCAATGGCGAGCTCACAAGAGAGCGGCTAGCTCGCTCCTTCGGCCGGTCATCCTCTGTTCTTCATCCGCCGGTAGATGTCGGTCGGTTCAGGGCTGGGCAACCTGGTGAACGTTTTGTGGTGCTGTCCGAGCTTTTGCCTCATAAGCGGATCGACGTGATTGTGGAGGCATGCAGTGAGCTGGGTCTTCCTCTGACAGTGATGGGGGCTGGCCCCGACCTGAGGCGGCTACGCGGCCTTGCCGGCGAATCTGTCGAGTTCACTGGACGTGTCGAAGACCCTGAGGTCGCAGATCGATTGAGTAGCTGTGCTGCCCTGATCCAATGCGCGACCGAGGAGTTCGGGATCGCATCGGTGGAAGCACAAGCTTCAGGTCGACCGGTGTTGGCCTTGGGGACTGGTGGAGCTTTAGAAACCGTCATTCCCGGAACGTCCGGGTCACTGTTCCCCAGCCCAGATGTGGAGACGCTGATGGGTGCGCTTAAGAGCTTTGACCCAGGCTCATTCGACCCAGTGGCGTGTCGCGCGAGTGCGGAGCGATTCTCCAAGGGTGCGTTCGCTGTAGGACTTTCCAATGCTGTTGATTCTCTTGACGGTGTGCCGACGGCGCCAAGGGAGAGGCAGTCACTTCGCCGGAACGGGCTTTGGCGGTCAGTGGCAGCCTGATTGTCGGTGAAGCGATTGCCTGCTCTCATCCGTAGGATCTCGGCTGCATGAGTACTTCTCACGAGAGCGACGAACTTCAGGCCCTTCGTCAGGCTGCCCTAGAAGCCACCCGGGCATATGCGGAGGCACGCTTCGTGCCGAAAGAGTTCGTGCCGGGAGAGACGACCGTCAGCGTCGGAGAGAAGGTCATAGGACCGCCCGAGCTTGAGAATGCTGTGAGTGCTGTCCTGGATGCATGGCTGACTGAGGGACAGTGGGCTGAGCGGTTCAGAGCCCATCTGCCCAACGCAACCAAGCGCCCCGCGAACGTGATCGTCGGTTCAGGCTCACAGGCGAACCTGCTTGCTATCAGCGCCCTGCGCAGCCATCTGATCGATCGACCGCTTGAGCCTGGTGATGAGGTAATCACCCCGGCGGTTGGGTTCCCGACCACGGTCAATCCGATCTATCAGCAGGGGCTCGTTCCGGTCTATATCGACGTAGAAGTTGACACTCTCAATCCGACGGTTGAGATGTTCGAGGCGGCTATCGGTCCCAAGACGAGGGCCATAGTTGCGGCTCACTGCCTCGGTAATCCATTCGACGGCGTTGCGATTGAGGCTCTCTGTAAGGACCGCGGGCTGCATCTCATCGAAGATTGCTGCGACGCGCTTGGTAGTGAGTTCGCGGGCAGGCCTGTTGGGACCTTTGGACAGGCCTCTACCTACTCGTTCTACCCGGCGCATCACATGACAACGGGCGAGGGTGGGGCGGTCGCGACCGAAGATCCGGGCTGGACTCGAGCAGTTGCCTCACTAAGAGAGTGGGGACGTGATTGCTACTGCCCACCCGGAGTGAACAATGCATGCGGCCACCGCTTTGATGGCCAATACGGCGAGATGCCAGTTGACTACGACCACAAGTACGTGTTCAGTCACCTTGGGTTCAACTTCAAGGTGACAGACATGCAGGCTGCTCTCGGTGTGGCTCAACTCGAGCGGGTGGATGGGTTCCATCAAGCCAGGCGCGACAACTTTGAGTATCTAGATGGCTTGATGCGCGACCTAGAGGAAGCTCTCGTTCTCCCGCGCATGATCCCAGGGGCCGACCCGTCGTGGTTTGGTTACCCGTTCACGCTCCGTGACGGGGATTCGGCGAATCGAAAGGATCTGCAGATGTTCCTTGAGGAACGCAAGATCGATTCGCGCCTTCTCCTTGCCGGGAACATGACCCGCCAGCCTGCCTATCTCCCACTCGGGCATCGTGTGAGTGGAAGCTTGGAAGGCGCCGACCTCGTGACGGACGGGTCAGTCTGGGTCGGCTGTCACCCCGGGCTCAGCCGGGGCATGATCGACTGGCTTGCGGAGTCGATCCACGACTTCTTCGCTTCTGCCTGAAGCAACCCGATTGACATTGCGTCGAGCCGCCACTAGCTCTCGGGTGACGGGAATAAGAACTTTGAGCATCGATAGGCGAGAGCCTTCTCGGTCCGCCCAGACAATTCCGGTCTCCACAACTCCGTAACCCAACCGCCTCGCGAGTGACAACGCCTCGGCGTCGAACGTCCATCCGTCGAGCACTATGTTGTTGAAGACGTCCTCGGCAGCGGGTCCTGTCCAGAGCTTGAAGCCGCAGAATCGGTCTCGGGTTGGTTCCCTGAGAATCACACGGCAGAGGCTCTGAAAGGAAGACCCGGCGATCCGGCGAAGCAGCGGCTGCTTCTTTCCAATGTCGGCTCCTGGGCCGAGTCTTGAACCGACGACAACATCTGCTCCAGCAGTGATCAACTCCCGCATCTTTGGGAGGCTTGGCAGCGAAGGGGCACAGTCAGCATCACAGTGAAGGCGTAACCGCCCGCGAGCTTCAAGCATTCCGCGCCTAACCGACCAGCCCTTGCCACGGTTGGTGTCGTTGACCAATACGCGCACGCCTTCGAGCTTCAGCTCTTGCACCCGTGCCACGGTGTGATCGGGGGACGCGTTATCGACAACAAGAATTTCGAAACCGCGACCTTCGGCGGAGAAGGTGTCGTGGACCGCCTTGATTGTTGTCGCGATTCCGAGCTCCTCGCAGTAGGCGGGAATGACAACTGAGATCTCAATTGAGGGATTGCTCACAGAAGCGATGGTAGGCATCGGAGGGGATTCGTGCTGCATGTGAGACGCGCTATCGCTCAGACGGCTACTCTTTCGCGTCGATGCCTGAGGAGACCATCAAGACGACCGACTGCCGAATCTGCGGCGGTACTGCTGACCTCGCCTACCCGGGAACAATCGACGTTGCCGGATCGGCAGCGATGGCGCCCTCAAACCACGAGTCACGGATCTACTGCGATCTCTTCCGCTGCAGAGACTGCAGGACTGTTATCCAGCCATCACTTCCCGCCGGCGGCGACCTCCACGACCTTTACCGCGATATGACGGATACGTCCTATCTGGATGAGGAAGCGGGGCGTCGCGCAACTGGAGACAGGCTGCTGGAGATGATCGCTCAGTACAAGCCTGGTGGGCGCCTTCTCGATGTCGGGTGTGGGCATGGACTCCTACTTGACCAAGCGAAGAAGGCCGGCTACGACACGATGGGTCTTGAGCTCAGCTCAGCCAACGCGGCTCATGCGCGGGACGAACTTGGCCTTGATGTCCGTGAGGTAGGACTTGAGGACTTCCTCGACGAACAAGGATTTGATGTCGTCGTACTTGCTGATGTGATTGAGCACCTGACCGACCCGGTCAGCGCCATTGATCACTGCAAGCGGCTGCTGGCTCCAGGGGGAGTGCTTTGCATCGTCACCCCGGACCCATCCGCGCGATTGGCGCGACTCGCGCGTGGTAACTGGTGGGGCTTTGTGCCAGCACATACTTTCCTCCTGCCACGCCTGACTCTTGCCGAGCTTCTGAGCGCAACAGGGCTTGTGATCAGCGAGAACAAGGACCTTGTTCGTACATTCGCTTTCTCTTACTGGATCAACGGGCTTGCCGATCGTGGCTTCCCCTTCTCGCTCCTGCGCCCAATCGGAAAGTCGCCACTTGGGCGCCGGATGGTCTCGCTCCCACTTGGAGATGAGGTTGTCATTCTCGCTCACAACGTGGCCGTTCAGCCGGCTGCTCAGCCCCTGATGACGGATCGCGGGGGAGACCTCAAGGTGCATGTGGTACTTCCGGCTTATAACGCCGCTAAGACTCTTCCTCTCGTCGCTAAGGAGATTCCATCTGAGAAGGCTGACCGTGGTCTCGTGGTTGACGACCATGGCCCAGATGACACGGTGCAAGTTGCCCTGAATGAGGGATTTGATGTTCTTCGTCATCCTAAGAACAGGGGTTATGGCGCAAACCAGAAGACTTGCTACAGCCGAGCAGCACTCGATGGCGCAGACGTTGTGGTCATGGTCCACGCTGATAATCAGTACGACCCTTCCCTACTGGCTGAGATGGTTCAGCCCATAGCTGAGGGCCGTGCAGATTGCGTGATTGGTTCACGGATGCTCGATGATCGGGCAATCTCTGGGGGCATGCCGCGATGGAAGTGGGTTGGCAACAAGTTCCTGACTTGGTGCGAGAACACCGCTTTCCGACGTGATTACTCCGAGTATCACACCGGGTACAGAGCCTTCTCGGTGGACTGTCTCAACCAGATCGCTTTCCTCCGCAATGACGACGAGTTCGTCTTTGACCAGGAGATCTTCGCTCAGCTCACTGCTAGCGGCGCGAGAGTTGTTGAGATCGCGATTCCGACGAGGTATTTTCTCGAGGCCTCCAGCGTCTCTTTCCGAACGAGCGTCAAGTACGGGCTGAAGACACTGCGCGTTCTCTATCGCTTTCGCAAGGATGAACGTAAGCGCGACTGGGCCGTTCTTCGGCCGCCAGCAGCCAAGCTTCGTGCCGAGCGTCTTAGCGACCCGGCCGCAAGGCCCTAACCCCTAGGGGCAGTTGCTCTTCCGATGAGCTCCCTGCCGGCTGATGCTGGACCGTCCTTGAGGGCCAATCGGCAGCGGAGAGGGCTTGGCCTCGACTGGTTTGACTGGAGTGCCCTCGCCGGGGTGGTTGCTGCTTCATTTGCGATCGTTGTGCCGCTCCTGCTGAAAGGCAGGACTTGGAGCGGCGGCGAGAGTGCCGTGGCGCTTGATCAGTTGCAATATCTGGCCTGGATCCGAGAGGCTGGTAACCACGGGCTAATCGGTAACCGGTGGGACTTCGCGCCCGATTCTCGTGTATTTCTGCATCCCGGGTTTCTAATCTCGGGCCTCCTATTCAAGCTCGGCGTTCCGATTCAGGCTGCCTACGCCGCCCTCTGGAAGCCCGTAGCAGCAGTGATGACCTTTGCCGCTGCCCTCCTCTGGGTCAGATCGCTGGTTGTCGGGATTTGGGCGCGCAGAGGCGCTTTATTTATCGTGCTTTTCGCTGTTATGCCATGGAGCGGGCTGGTCAAGTTTTTCAACATTGGGGACCGTCGCAACAATTACATCTGGGGCCTCAAGCTCGACTTCATGTCCGGTGAGATTTGGACGGTCCAGCCATTACAGGGCTATTCCATGACGGCCATAGCGATTGCACTGATGGTTTTTGTCCTCCTCGGAATAGCCAAACGAAGTGCTGGAGATGGGAGTACCCGCTTGCTCGTGCTGCTGTCCCTCGGTTCTGGACTTGTCATGTGGCTCCAGCCATGGCAGGGAGGTGAAACGCTCCTGATCATCGGGTTTGTAGAGGGGTTCAGGCGGTGGCGCTACGGAAGGTCGATCGACTTCGGTCTGGTGTGGCTGTTCGTGCTCGGAGCAATACCCGCGGTCTACTACGCAGTGTTGTCGAAGACGGATGCTGCTTGGAAACTGGCCGGAGAGGTCAACCAAGCCGACGGAAGTCCGCTCTGGGGATGGCCTTGGTGGGTCGTGTTACTCACCCTCGCCCCGTTGGGGCTGCCCGCTCTATTTGCTTTAAGGCGAAGGGACTTGAGCTGGGGTCAGGCCGCGGCTAGGTTCTGGCCACTGGCAGCGCTGATCGTGTTTCTGCAGCCCTTCGGGACTTTCCCATTCCATTCGGCTCAGGGTCTGATGTTTCCAATCGGTGTGTTGGCAGTGCAGGGCATGACATCTTTCCGCCCGCGCTGGGTTCCTAGGCCCTCCTTCTGGTGGGTTGTCCCAGTGCTCGTGTTTCTCTCTGTTCCGGGCACGATTCACAAGATGTGGAGCGTTTATAACCAGATCAACAAAGTGGCATATCCCTATTACGTCGCGCCGGGTGAGCAGCGGGCGCTGCGTTTTCTAGAGCTAGACCCAGAACCGGGTGGCGTAATGACCGACGAATATGGGGGCCTTCTGATCCCCGCGTACACAGGTAGAGAGGCGTTTATCGGACCATTCTCGTGGACTCCAAACTACTTCCAGCGCGCCCTTCCAGTCGGCGCAATCTTTGGAAACTTTATGAGCCCCGCGGCTGCGCAGGCCGCTGTTGAGTCGACCGGAGCCCGGTTCATCTTCCAAGCCTGTCATGGCAAGGCTCAGCCGCCCACATCGCTGCGTAGGGAACTTGGACAGGCCATCCTGAGCACCCACGACTTCGGGTGTGCGCGTGTCTACGTCTTGCGGGCGTCTGCGAACTCAGACCGGGTTTCGTCCGAGCTTGGGGTCCCCGATGGAGGGTGAGCGTATGAGTGTTGGCGGTACGGCTGAGCCAGCCCTCCCTTCAGAAGCCTTAGGAGCTGCGCCTCGCTATTTGGGGCTGGATTGGTTTGATTGGGTCTGCTTAGGCCTGCTGACATTGCTTTCAATGGTGGTTCTGGCGCCCTTGCTGCTCAAGGGACGCATGCTCAGTGGGGCAGATGGGCTGTTCCCTCCTGATCAAATGCAGTACCTCACGTGGATTCGTGAGGCTGGCGATCACTGGCTGATCGGGAACGAGTTCGACATGCGAGCCGACCATCGGGTCTTCCTCCACCCGGGGTTTCTCCTCTCCGGGCTGGTCCACAGATGGCTGGGTGCATCACTGGCTGTCTCGTTCATTGCGGTTTGGAAGCCACTCGCTGTCGCCGTCGCGTTCATCGGCTGCCTGAAGTACACGCGCAGGCTGCTTCCAGCAGGTTGGCCTGCCCGAACTGGTCTGGTCATAGCACTCTTTGTAGTGATGCCTTGGAGCGGACTCGCCAAGACGACTGGATGGGGTGGAGCTCCAGGGCAGTACCAGCTGGACTTCATCTCAGGGGAGCTCTGGACTGTCCAGACCTTGCTCGGGTACATGATGACTGCGGTTGCGGTGTTCGCACTGCCGCTCGTGTTGCTCGGGGTAGAGAGGGCTCGCGATGGAGGCCACCGGTGGCTCCTCGTGGCCTGCGCTGCTGGTGGAGCTTGGGTGATGTGGCTCCAGCCGTGGCAAGGAGCGGAACTGATCCTGATCATCGTCGGAGTAGAATTGTGGCGGCGCGCGCGAGCGAAGGAGCCGATCGCGTGGCGGCTAATTCCAGTCCTCGTGGTCAGCGGACTGCCAGCGGTTTACTACGCGATCTTGTCGGCGACTGATTCGTCATGGGAACTGGCTGGTAAGGCAAACGCGGCAGGGGCGCAGGCGCTCTGGGATTGGCCCCTTTGGATGGTTGCCATAACGCTCCTTCCATTCCTCATTCCCGCTGCCCTCGGATTAGGCAGGCGGGCAAACGATTGGCAGCAGGTCGCAGTTAGGGCCTGGCCCTTTGCTGTGTTGGTGGTGTTTTTCCAGCCCTTTGGAACCTTTCCGTACCACTCAGTTCAAGGGTTGACGCTTCCACTCGGAATACTTGCTGTTCAGGGCTTAACGGTCAACCGTCCGAAGTGGGTCGCTCGGCCTCACTGGATTTGGGTCGTTCCAGTCTTGGCCGTGTTCATCATTCCGGGGACAGCACACAAGGTTCGTCTGGTCAGAGATAACATCCACAACGTTGCCTATCCGTATTACATCTTTGCCGGTGAGGAAAGGGCACTGTCATGGCTTGAGCATGATGAGCGGCCAGGCGCAGTTCTGGCCTCTTCCTACGGCGGGCTTCTTGTCGCTCCCTACGCAGGGAGAGAGGTCTATCTCGGGCCGTTTTCGTGGACGCCGTCATGGGATCTGAGGGCCCGCGTAACGGGGGCTTTCTTCGGGGATGACCTGCAGCCGAAGTACGCGCAACGCTTCGTCAAATCCACGGGCGCGAGGTATGTATTCCAGGAGTGTCAGGGACGCGTGGAGCCCCCGAGCTCGCTTTTGCGTGAGCTCGGACCGCTCGTGCAATCAGTGCATTCCTTCGGTTGTGCGCGCGTATACGTCCTCAAACCCACGGGGCGGTCCGACCGAGTCTCAGCCCGAGTAGGAAAGCCGATCGTTAGGTGAGCGTCATGCGGGATACCCCCGACGCTCAGTCAGCTACCCGCGAGCCGAGCCGACGGTTTGACTGGTTCGACGGACTCTTCCTGCTCGCGACGGCCGCCGTCTCAATGATGGTGATGCTGCCTCTACTGCTCACCGGGCGGTACCTGAGCGGGGGAGACGGTCTTTTCACGGTTGACCAACTTCAATATTTAGCGTGGGTTCGGGACGCGGGGGATCATTGGTTGGTCGGGAATCTCTTCGACTTCGCTCCGAATTCGCGCGTCTTTCTGCATCCCGGATATTTGATCTCCGGCATGCTCCATCGAGGGCTTGGCGTCCCACTTCCCGAGGCTTATACGGTCCTGTGGAAGCCAGTAGCCGTGGTCGTTGTGTTCTTTGGAATCCGTCAGTACTGTCGTCGGCTGCTCGTCGGTGTCTGGGCTCAGAGAACAGCAATGGTTCTGGCCCTCTTCACCCTGATGGGCTGGAGCACTCTGACAAGCTGGCTTGGAGCTGGTCACTCAGTCCGATACAGCCTTGACTTCATCTCGTCTGAGATGTGGACGGGGCAGCTGCTCATGGGGTACGAGTTCGGTGCGATCGCAGTCTTTTTGCTCCCGCTTGTGCTGCTGCTGATTGAGAGGGCTCGTGGTGATCAAGGATCTCTTCTGATTGCCCTAGCTGCCGGAGGGGCTTTGCTAATCACATGGCTTCAGCCTTGGCAGGGAGCGGAATTGCTCGGGGTCCTTCTTCTGGTCGAGGGCTTTTGCTGGTGGCGTCGGAATACTCGGCCCGACTTTCGGCTCCTCTGGGTCGTAGCCGCCGGTCTGATTCCTGCTATCTATTACGCGGTTGTGGCCGCGACAGACCCCTCGTGGAAGCTTGCCGGTGAGATGAACAAGCGCGGCGCTCAGGCTGATTGGAACTGGCCGGTCTGGGCCATTGCGCTGACGGTGGCGCCACTTGCCATCCCAGCGCTGATTTCTCTGCGTAAGAGGGTCGACGGCTGGCAGGAGTTGGCTGTTCGATTCTGGCCGTTAGCTGTTTTGGTTGTATATCTTCAGCCCTTCGGCACATTCCCGTATCACTCGTTTCAAGGACTTGCCCTTCCACTTGCGGTGCTTGCCGTCCAGGGCTTCGTAAGCGACCGTCCTTCTTGGTTGCCGCGCCCTCGCTGGTGGTGGGTTGTCCCAATCGTCTTGGCCCTTTCAGTCCCTGGGACCGTTCACCGGATGCGGATGGCCGCAGACAACGTCGAAAAGCCCTACTTCCCTTATTACATTTCGTCGTCTGAGCAAGACGCTCTGCGATTCCTGGACTCAGCACCACGCGGAAATGTCCTGACAACCCCTTACGGGGGCATGCTGGTTCCGGCCTATAGCGGTCAGGAGGCTTACGTAGGGCCGAGATCCTGGTCGCCTGATTGGCAGGAGCGAGCCAATTTTGCGGGCCGACTGTTTGGGCTTTATCCACCAGCTCCTACACAGCAGGAGGTGCGTTCGACTGGAGCTAGGTACATCTTTGCAAACTGCAACGGGATAAGTGGGACTTTGCCCTCGCTTAAAGCCTTGCTCGGGCCTCTGCTCGCCTCGGAACATCGGTTCGGGTGCGCGACGGTCTATGTTCTGAGGTAACTCGCAGGCTTCTGAGGGATCTAACTCTGGTCGCCGCGGAAAGCGTCGAGCAGACCTCGCGCCACCGTGCGTCTGCCATAAGGGGCGACCAATGAGATGCCTCGCTCACCCATCTGCTGCCGAGTCTGCGAAGGGATTTGAAGCAGCGACTCCAGTCCGAGGGCGACTGAAGTTGGGTTTCCAGCCTCAGCGAGCACACCAATGTCAGGGGTAACAAGATCCTCTATCCCAGGTATGGAAGTGGAGATGATGGGAAGCCCAGCGGCCATGGCCTCGATCAGGACTGTCGGACGGCCGTCGCGATCTCCGTCTGGGGCTATCTCGGGCGTGAGAGCAAATAGCGCCGCACCCCAAGCCTTCTCCATCAGCTGATCATGCGGGAGCGCCCCTAGGAACGACACACGGGCTTTCTCGGCGGCCGCCTGAGCTTCAAGGGTTGCTCGGAGGGGCCCATCGCCAATCACGACGAGCGAACGCCCAGCGAGAGCTTCTGCGTTCTGACACGACGCAAACGCCGAGATCAGCGTCGCGAAACCCTTCTTTTCAACGAGGCGGCCGATACTGATCACGTCGCCATTGGATTGGTAGGGCCGAGGGCAGGCAAACCGGTCAATGTCAACAGCGACGGGAATCTCAATCACGCGGTCAGCGACGGGGCGGTCTGATGTTGCCTTGCGCAGCATCTCGGCCACGTGAGGCGACGCAGCCCTTGCGAACGATGCGGCTCGGAGGTTGAGGGAAAGCCTTTGAGGGTCGGAATAGGCGTCTGCGCCGTGGGCAGTAAAGGAGAACGGCGTTTTGGTAGCCCGGGCGAGAAGGCGACCAATATCGGCAGCTTCGGTGGCGAAGTGTGAGTGGATGTGATCTGCCCATTTAGCGTCCGCGATGAATGGAGCAATGCGCAGGGCCCCGCGAACCCGCGCACTTCCGTTCGGAGGTGGCCAGTTGGGCTCGGCTGCCATCTGTTCGAGCGTGGCAAGTGGCCTCCTCATGCCTTGGCTAAGAAGCGCGGCCAGCCGTTCGACGGTACCCGCCTGTTCTACAGTTCGTGACGGAGCCGGGGCGGCACCCGGGACACCCGACGAAAGGGTCACCACGCGCACCTCGCATTCCAGCTCCTGGAGCCCCAAGATCTCCTGTGCCACGAAGGTCTGGGAGAGCTCCGGGTAACGCTCCAAGACATAAAGGAGACGCATGGTCACATCCCCTCGGCTGGTGTTGGAGTCGGCGGTCCGTCGGGTGCTGAGCGGTGACGCAGGTAGCCCACGGCCTCTCGCAGAAGGACCCGTTCCATTACAGCGGTAAAGAAGAGGTAGGTAGATGCGAAGAGGAGTAGCTGGAGAAAGAGTGTGCCGATGCCCGCGTCCGCGCTGGTTTGATTGCGCCAGAGAAGAATCGGGGTTGCAGCGACCAGAGGCGGGATGAGGGATCGGAAGACAAACCGGGCGATCTTCACGCCTGGGAGGAGCTGCCTCATGTAGATCCAGCGCAGGAAGCCAGCGACGAGGTTCACTGCGAAGAGTCCCCAAGCAAATGCTGTTGCACCGCGAGTAAATAAGAGGGGAATTGGAACCGCTGCAAACACGACGAGTCCAGCGATGGCGTAGACCGTTTGCGGCCGGGTTTTGCCTAGCGCCCGGTAGAAAGCGGTCCAGTTGAACCCAAGTTGATAGATCGCGGTCGACACGCCCATAATCTGTATTAGGGCAATTGCAGGCCGCCATTTATCTCCGAGCACGAAGTGGACAAGGTCGTCGGCGAAGAGGGCGAGTCCTGCCCCAAAGGGGAGGGCCCACATTGCCGTCAGGCGGTTGCTCTTCTCAAAGACCTCCGCCAGACGGGCCGGCTTGTCTGTGATTGCGCAGATTGCTGGGTAGATTGTCTGGGTGATCATCTGGTCAGCTCGGTCGGCGTAGCGGGTCAGCGTTATTGCAAGTGTTAGATAGCCGGCGCCTGCGAGTCCGAGCTTGGTTTCGAAGGCAAGGGTCTGTCCCTGTCGGATGAGCAGCCCACAAATCGCAGCCAGGAAGATTGGGGCGCTGAAGTGGAGGTATCGGCGGGCTGTTTGGCGGTCATAGCGCCATGCAAACCTGTACGGACTGATCTTGAAGGCCATCGCAGCCGCCGCGGCATTTCCCGCAAGCGCACCGATGACCAGTCCCCAGGTTCCCATGCCGCCGAGGATGAGTCCTACCGTGACCCCGAGTGTCACGACCGGTACAACAGCCTGCAGGCTTCTCTGGCGAACAAAGTCCATCCGCCTCAGGAACACCCATGCCGGGGCCTGCAGAGCGAACAGGATCGGCAGCAGAGAGAGCGCGAGCATGAGAGGAGTGAGGCTGAAATCCCCATAGATGAGTCCGATCACTGGTGACAGCGCAGCGACGAGAACGGCAAACCCGGCAGAGAGGCCGAGGTCCAAGGTGAACGCATGCTGGAAGGCGGATTCCTGATCTTCGCCGTCCTGCTGGACATACGCTTCATCTATCCCGACCTGCTTGAGGGCAAGGAGCGTAATTACGGTCACCGAGACGATTCCGTAGAGACCAACTTCGTCAGCATTCAGGATGCGCGCAACGACCACTGCCTGAACGAGTCCGAGTGACTCGACGGCGAGCAGGAACAGGCCGTTAATGATGGCCCCCCGAGCAGCGCGAGACCGCAGTTCGTTCGTAGGAAACTCAAAGCGGTCGTCCTGCATGAGTCGGAGCGTACCGATGGCGGTAGCGGGCTCCCTGTCTATTCTCCATTACTAGTGGGAGACAAGGTTGAGAGAGCACCCAGGAAAACTGCCGAATCCAAAGATTCGCAGCCTTCGGCTATCCGGATCTCGGTCGTCGTAGCTACCCGCGATCGGGCCCACCAAGTGGGAGTTCTGCTGGACGCTCTTGAGGGGCAAACTCTTCCACGCGATCAGTTCGAGGTGATTCTTGTTGATGACGGGTCACAAGACGCCACTGCAGACGTGGTAAAGGGACGTGTTGATCTGTTTCTCACAAACCCGGCGTCGTTGGGCCCTGCGGGCGCCAGACAGCTGGGCTGGCCCGAAGCCCGGGGTGAGCTGGTTGCCTTTACTGATGATGATTGCCGGCCTGAGCCAACGTGGCTGGAGGAGGGCCTTGCCGCACATCTTGCATTCCCTAGCTCGGTTGTACAGGGGAAAACGCGGCCCGATGTACTCAGCGACCTCGACCTTCGTACGCCGCTCGCCCGGTCAATCCGTGTAGATCATCTCGGCCCCTTCTTTGAGACATGCAATGTCTTTTACCCAAAGTTGCTGCTGGAGACGGTGGGAGGGTTCGATCAACGGATCGCGATGGCTGGAGAGGATGCCGACCTCGCCATGCGGGCTCTGGCAACCGGCTGTGGAGCGGTGTTTGCTGAGAATGCCGTTGTCAACCATTCGGTGGAAATTCATAGCTTTGAGCGCGCGATGAAAGGGACTCGCCGATGGGCTTCCCTGGTACCACTCGTCAATAGCCATCCGGGCCTACGAGGCGCCTTCCCATGGCGAGGTTATGTCTGGAGAGAGAGCCACTCTCGTCTAATCGCGGCAGTGGCCGGAATAGTCCTAGCACGCCTGACTGGCCGTCGGGCTTTCCTGCTTTGGGTCATTCCCTATATAACGCTTCGAAATGGTTGGTACCCCGATGGTCTGGCAAAAACCTTCTCCGGCCTGCCAAAGACGCTTCCCGTCGATGCTGCCGAAGTAGCTGTGCTGGTCAAAGCAAGTATCCGCGACCGGCGCTTCCTCATTTAGATGGGGACGAGCCGCCTTTCAGTTGTCATTCCAACCCGGAACCGGGCGACTGACTTGCGGGAGTGTCTAACGGCCATCGTTGCGCAACTCGATTTTGAGCAGGACGAGGTGTTAGTGGCGGATGATTCCTCAACTGACGAGACCGCCGCAGTCCTAAGTGACTTTCCCCAGGTCACAAGGATCTCAGTACCGGGGAACGGCTCGGGGTCCAGTACGGCTCGGAACGCAGCGCTCCGTGAGGCAGAGGGGCCGCTAGTTCTGTTCATCGATGATGACATCGTTGGCACCGAGGGGCTAGCGAGCAAACACATCATGTTTCACAATCAGTTCCCCCTCGTTGAAGACGCCGTTGGGGGACCGGTTCTTTGGGACCCACGCAAGCGGATCACCCGTCATATGCGCTGGCTTGAAACGGGTGGCCCGCTGTTTGCGTTCGACACGATTGTTGATCACGGTGATGTGTCAGCAGAGCATTTCTGCACAGCCAACGTGAGCGTTAAACGCGAGCTGCTCAGTCGGGTTGCAGGTCCCTTTGATGAGCACCTGAGGCGCTTTACAGACGTTGAACTTGGGTCAAGGCTTGAGGCAGTTGGAATGCGCCTTCAGCACGATCCGAGCGCTGAGGTCTGGCATCTGCGCTCCGACACGCCAGCTACGACGGCTGAACGGATGCGCGAGGTAGGGCGAGCCAGTGTCGCGCTTGAGCGTGTTGCCCCACAGCTAGTACCACCACACGCTCCGATGAGCCCACTCAGGCGCTTCAAGGCCGCTCTCGCCACTGTTCTGAGCCCCATGGCGGAGATTGCCCCCCGGTTTCTTGCTGAGCGAATCTGGGGAAGTCGAGCTGCGTGGGCGTTCTGCGTTGGGCGGTGCGAGGCACAGTTGGAGCAAGACTCTTGAGGTCGCTGAAAGCATCCAAGAGCGAGCTACTCCTTGGTGTAGCGTTCGGCTTCGTTAGCGTCGCTGTCATCGCTGGGCTGCTTTCCCGTGGACGGATACTGGCCGGGGCGGAGAGCCAAGTAGGGGCGGATCAACTCCAATATCTCTCGTGGGTGGTCTCAGCTGGGGAGCATCTTTCCATCAGGAGTATGTGGTCAATACCGGCTCAACAGTCGAGCGCTTTTATTCATCCAGGGTTCCTTCTCTCAGGGTTGTTGAATCGCGCTGGGGTTGATGTTGTGCTGAGCTACCAACTCTGGAAGCTTGTATCCATACCAATGGTTGTCTTTGCCTTTGGGGCATACGTTCGACAGCTGCTTCCAGCTGGAGGCCCGAGAACCGCGGCCCTCGCTTTGGCGCTTTTCGGTCTGAGTCCCGCTGGTGCGATCTGGAGCTGGAACCGGCTGGTTGGAGGGTTCGGCGGGCAGCTCGAATTCGCCGCGGGAGAGGTTTTCGCCCCGTCGTGGATGTGGGGCTACATGATGACTGGGATTGCCGTAGCGCTGATGGTTATCGGATTGCTGCTGGCCCAACGGGCAACTCTTCCTGACTCCGGGCACAAGGTCGGCGTGCTTCTCTGCGTGACTGCCTTTCTCTGCTCTTGGCTTCAACCGTGGCAAGGTGCTGAGCTAATTGGGGCGGTCCTGATCTGTGATCTAGCCTCTTCGGGCGCTGAGACCGGCCGTATTGCGTTGTTGCGTCGCCGTCTTCCATTTTTCCTCGCTGCGCTGACGCCGTTGGTCTACTATCGCTGGCTCTCAGGAACTGAGGATGTCTGGGCGATCGCCGCTGAGGCCAATAACAGTGTGCCTCTTTGGTCCATCGGTGTCTGGGCATTGACCTTCCTTCCGTGGCTCCCGGCTATGAGGGCCTACGCGTCGCGGCCAAGTGGCTGGCAGCAGTTGGCACTGCGGGTGGTGCCCCTCCTGATGGTTGGAGAGTTTCTGGTTGTGGGCGTGAGTCACGCTGGGACCTTCCCGTTCCACGCTGTTCAGGGAATTAGCCTCTTTTTGGGAATCTTGAGCGTCGAGGGAATGCTGCTTGTGAAGGATGCGGCGTGGTGGAGGGCGCGACTTCCGCTTGGGGTGGGACTCTGTCTGATCATGTGTGTCCCAGGAACTGTCCACCGTCTCAATCTGATGAGGCTTGAGATCCACCGTTCGGCACAGCCCTACTTCCTTGAGACGGGAGAGAACGCAGCGCTGGACGCTATTGCCCTCAGGTCTGGTCCGGGCGGGGTCCTGGCGCCGATCAAGGCCGCTCTGTCGGTGCCAGCCCACACCGGGCGGCCGGTCTGGGTCGGTGAACTCTCATGGACTCCAAACTTTCGTGGACGGGTTGCGGCCGCGGAGAAGCTGTTCCGGGGTGAGATGTCGACTTCATCCGCACGGCGCCTGATTGACTCAAGTGGGGCGAGGTTCCTCTATTCGGATTGTGGCCACCGGTCGGACTTAACTGAAGTGTTGGGTGCGAGGCTTCTGCATAGAGCCGATTACGGTTGCGCGCGGGTTTACGAGCTGAAGGCTGGGAAAGCATGATCCGCATAAGAGGAGCAGCCCCAGCCATCTGTCTCTGGCTGATTGGGTTTGGGATCGGCTTTCTGACTCTGAAGGATTGGATTCAGCTCAACGACGAGGGGCTGATGCTTCAGGCCGCCTCCCGAGTTGCCGCCGGCCAAGTGCCCTACCGGGACTTCTGGTGGTTCTATCCGCCGGGTCAGGTCTATTTGCTCGGAGCAGCATGGAAGCTGACGGGGGCATCACTTGTGCCGTGGCGTGTCATTCGCGCGGTGGTCGATGCAACCGTTGCGTTGCTTGCCTGGCGGTTGGCGGGGAGAAGGGCTGGGCCACGGCCCGCATTGCTCGCTTGGGCGGTCTCAATCTTTGCTGTCAGTTCAGCAACCGGACCGCACCCATATCCAGTCGCACTCATGTTCGCGCTTGGCGCGCTACTTCAGCTTGAGAAGCGGCCCTGGCTTGCTGGTGTGTTCACGGGGCTGGTCTCGGTCTGGAGGATTGAGTTCGCGGCTTATCTCGCGCTGGGCTGTTTCCTCGGACTCGTAATGCGCGGTGGGGTTCGCCGGACCCTGCTGCCCTATGTTGGATCTGCGGTGGCCGCCGCCGCCGCGATCTATGTCCCACTCGTAGCTGCTGCTGGTGCCGCTAATTCGTGGGAGCTACTGATCCGCTATCCGGTCTTTGAGTTCAGTAAGTACCAAACGCTCCCGTTCCCGCTCGTGTGGGATGGTGGAGGAAACGCTCAGGGTCTTGATCTCGTTGCTCAGTTCCTTTCCTATCACCTGCCCCTTTCACTCTTGTTGACCCTCGCCGCGAGCGGTTTGGCCCTGCTGTTGACACGGAGACGGGGCAGTTGGCTTGAGGTGACGACCTTTGTTTTTGGTTTCGGAATGGCGCACTACTTGGTTGTGCGTGCGGACGCCTTCCATACGGGACCACTAGCTGTCATGGATGCAGTCTTGGGCGCATGGGCCATCTCAGCGGTTGTGGACGCTCGCAGGCCTCGCCCTTGGCGAGTGTCTCCTGCGGCTGGCGGGTGGCGTAAGGCTGTCGCTGGACTGGCTGCGCTCGCGGTATTGGCTGGTCTGGGCTGGAGCCTTGCTGACACGGTCTGGAAGCGCGAAAGGGAGGTACGTGAGGCTAAGCATGCGCGGAGAATCAACCTGCAGGTCGCTGACGGTGTAAGGGAGCTTCCTCGCACCCGATGCTCTCTACGGGGAGAGCCAATCCAGCTGTGTTTGCTTTCGGATCTGGAGTCCGCTGTTGGCGCTGTGCGCAGATTGCCCTCAGGTCCCATTTACGTTGCTACCCGTAGGTCGGACCTAGTTACTTCGGGAGCTCCCCTCTTTTATGTCCTATCCGGTCGCGAGAATGTAACCCGCTTCGACATCGCCGCTCCGGGTGTCATTACCAGTGAGGGAGTGCAGGAGGAGATCATTTCCGCTCTACGAGCCACGGGAGCGCCGGTTGTGCGCTACGAGGCCGGGATCACAGCCGCACCGGAGCCCAATCTAGCGGGCAAATCAAGCGGAGTGACCCTGCTCGACGAGTATCTGAAGCTGAACTACAGAGAGCTAGAGCGATTTGGAACTTGGGTAGTGCTGCTTCCCAAGTCTTCAACCCCGGCGCCGTCAGCAACTAGGTGAGTTCCGCCCTTAGGGGGCGCTGAAGCATGCCATGCCGCGGCGAAGGCGCCAGCTGCAGCAATGACCTGCACCGCGAGAACCGTCCGTGCGAAACCGATGACTGAATCGCCACCCGGGCCGAACAAGAGAGCCGCGGGTTCTATCAGCGCCACCGCGGCGAGAAACCAGAGGAACTTCACCTCGCGCATAGCAAGGAGAAGTTGAACTGAGAGGTAACAGACAGAAAGGAAAGCCATCGCAATTCCGAGATCAAAGAGAGCCTCAGCTCCCTGCGAGTACTTGTCCCCGAATGCCAACTGGAGGAGCAGCTTCGGCACGACCGCGTAGACGATCAGGCAAGGAGCAGCAACAGCGCCGGTCATGATCATGGCCTTCCTCAGCACCGGACGAGCGTCCTGGCCGAGGGCATGGCGTCGGGCCGCTTCAGGGAGAAGGTAGAACCCAATTCCAATCGCTACCCACACAACTACCTTCGCGGCTACAGCGGCAGCCGCGTAAGCGCCAGCGTTGGTCCCGAGGAGTCGGTGCTGGGCCACGATGACGTCGACGTTTTGAAGAACAGCAATCAGGGCCAGGCCGACAATGGCAACCCATGCGTCGGCTGTAAGACGCCGAAGGCCGTGAGCGACACGAGCCTTCTCGTGCTTGCCGAGCCTTCTCGAGAGGACGACACCCAGAATCACGCTCATTGTGAGCATCGCTAGTGGAGTGCCCAGATAGGCGCCGGTGACCTTGAAGCTCTTGACGACAACGAATGCAATCCCGGCGCCGAGCACAAGTCGGGCCACCTGTTCGGCGACCATGCTGAGCCCCACGGCTGGGTAGGCGCGGGTGGCCTGTAGGGCTCCTCTCTGGATTGAGAGAAGAATCCAAACGCATGCCGCGGGGGGCACGAATGCTGCGGCCCATTCCTGATTAGCGCCGACACCGATGATGGCTGCAAGGGGCTGGCGGAGCAGGATCGAGATCCCAGTAACTACGAGAGTGACGAACGCAAGTGTGATTGTCCAGCGTCGCAGAGTGGTCGCGAACTGCCGTCCTTCCCCAAGGTGACCGAGCGATCCCTCTCGTGCCGTTGCCACTTGCAGTGCCGCGCCTGGAACGCTGAGGATGATGAAGGTCGAGAGGATGGCAGCGAGTTCACCGTAGCCCTCAACGTGGAGGAGGCGGCCAAAGGCCACTGTGGTGATCAGTGCAACAAGATTGGTGACAATCATCGCTCCGGCGAGGATTGCTGCGTAACGGGTGTCCTCTCCGCTGAGCCGCGCAACTATGGGCTTGAGTGGGCCGGGCCAGCGGTTTTCTGGCGGCATTGGGGACTCTTGCTGGGACAAGGGTGTGACGCTACCGCAGAGTCCGACGAACTGCTGGGGCGGGACCGATCAGGGTCATTTCGCGATCCCACCCCTGAGCTGGTTGCTTCTCACTAGGGCGAGGATTGCGTATGTGCCGTCTGAGCCCATTCTTGCCTGCCAAACCATGGCCCAGGCGAACCACACTCCTGGATTATCTTCAGCGGTTTGCCGAGCAAGGCGAGCGGCCTCCCGCGGATGGTTGTTCTCGAGGTAAACCTGGGTGAGGTCGTACCGCGGAGATGGGTTCGGATTCAGCCACGAGGCATCCTTCAGCAGAGTCACCGTCGAGTGGTACCGCTCCGGACTCCACCCGAGTACGTCGGCTGCCTTTGTCTTGACTGCGGCCTCACGTTGAAGAGTGGCCGCCTCCCAAGCGTGGCCAAGCCAGAGGATGGAGACCGCTGCGATAGCCACTAGGGCAATGGACTGGACTCGCGCGGACTTTGGTTTAGAGGTCGTAGCGTCAGTTGAAATCAACGCGGCGACGAGCGCGAGGACTGGCAGCACAACTCCGGGGAGTTGCCAATCCCAGTCAATTGAGCTGTGCGAGACAAAGACGAGCAGACCGGCGCAGCTAGCAATGAGTAGATCCGGGTGTTGTTGGCGCCGAGTTCGTGAAGCGACCCACGTGCCGCCCAACAGAGCCGTCAGAAGCAAGATCCCAAGTAGGCCCAGCTCGCCAAGGGTCTCGAGCTCAAGTGAATGGGCGTTTTGAGCAGGCTGTCTCCCTTCTCGGTGCTCCAACCAGGCAGTTCTGAATGATCCGGCGCCTTCGCCGATCAGCGGTGCCTTAGTGAACTGATTGAGAGCCACGTTCCAGTAAATCGATCGGTTCGATTCAAAGGACTTCAATCTTGAGGCGGTTGAACCGTAGGCTGTTTGTGACTGACCACTTTCACTGCCACCGACAACGACAATCAACGCCGGCATAAGGGCAAGAGAAACTGCTGCGGTGATAGCAAGACGCGGTAAATACTTGCCTCCAACGGGCCGGTCGCGCGAGATGTATCGAGCCTCGCTGGCTCTGTGCACCGCAGCTGCAAACAGACTCGTAACTACGACAGCCGCCAGGAAGATAAGCCCATCGCTCGCCCTGAGAGTGGCCGAGCCCCTCATGTCCAACACTGAAGCGAGGTGATCCGCGGCGAACATCACTGGAAGGAGAGTGACCAGCGATAAAGCTGAAGACTGAATCTGGCGGAGGCAAGGACGTAGAGCCACAACCGCAGCTAGCCCAGCACCCGTCGCCGCCAAGGCGCCACGAGAGAAGGTCAGCCACAGGGCGGCGATGAGGATCGGAGTGCTTGCGGCAGCGGCTAACCGAATCAGAGCTGAGCGGCGCGGATCAGCCGCTAGTCGTGAGGCGATCACCACCCCTAGGCCAGACAAGAGTCCCATTGCGTTCCAGTAGCCCAGCGGCTGAGACAGTCGACCAAAGGCGATCATCGAATGTTCAAGCGCAAAGGTGCCAGGGAAGAAGCGCTCGCTCAGTCCGTAGGCTGCGGCGACGACAATGGTCATCCAGACGAACGGCTCTACCTTGGCTCTAGCTCCTGGGGTTGTCAGGGCAGATGTTGCTGCGAGGGTAAATCCCGAATAGAGCAGAAGCCCCGTCAGGTCGGCGACGACGAGGCCAAGGTCCGGCGCCCAGAGAAAGGACAGGGCGCTTAGTCCGGTGAGTCCCAGGAGGCCGAAGATCGCGATCCGAGAGCCCGCCCCGCGGGGCAGCGCAGGCTGGCCCAATGCAACACCCAATAGGAACAATGCCCACGCGCTGATAGCCATCGTGAAAGCACTACTGGAATAGGCGTGCCACTGGAAAAAGACCGCGGTTGGGACTAGCGCAGCAACTCCGGCGTGCTGAAGGCGGATGAGTGTTGAGCGCATTGGAGTTAACGGTACCGCGGTCCGACCCCGGTGCCTCTGTACGCTCGTGCGGTGGAATTTCCTATCGATATCCAGACGAGGAGTGCTCAGGAGACCGAGGCCCTCGGTTCAGAGTTAGCCCAATGCTTTGCTGGCGGAAATCGTGTTGTCCTCGAAGGAGACCTCGGGTCAGGAAAGACAGTTCTTGTGAGGGGCATCTGCCGCGGCTTGGGTGTCACGGCTGAGGTGACAAGTCCCACTTTTACGCTTGCACAGCGCTACGAGAACGGAAGGCTGCCGGTATCCCACCTTGATCTCTACCGACTTGAGGCAGGCATGGCAGGAGAGGATCCAGGCGTTCTAGAGGGAGAGTTTTCGGCGGAACGAGTCACCCTGATCGAGTGGCCAGAGCGAGCGCCGATCGGTTCGCTTCAACCTGATTACCGCGTCTCCATCTCGCATCTCGGTGGAGACAATCGGCGCGTGGTGGTGGAATGTCTGTCTTAAGCGTTGGGATTGATACATCGACAGCCGAGACAGGGGTAGGCGTGGTCCTGCCCGACGGACGTAGCCTCGAGCGGTTTGACCTACCTCAGCCCGGGTCCCGTCCTGCCCATTCCTCAGCAACCTTAAGAATGCTTAAAAAGATTCTGGCGGACATGGGGACCGGCTTCGACGAGATAGGGCGGGTTGCCGTCACGGTGGGCCCAGGTTCATTCACGGGCATTCGGATTGGGCTCGCCACCGCGAACGGTTTAGCCCTCGCTGCTGGTGTAAAGGCTCAGGGAGCCTCGTCTCTACTCACTCTTCTTAGGGGGGCTGCTGATCTGAGTCAGCCCGCCGTTGCGTTGATTGATGCCCGCAGGGGCGAGCTCTTCGTTGCTACAAACACGGCGCCTCATGACAGGTTCGCGCTCCCGGTGGCTGAACAGGCTGATTGGTGGCGAGATTTTCCGGCTGGGGCGATCTGTATTGGGGACGGAGCAGTCCAGAATGCGGAGGTCCTTCGGGAGGCTGGCTTCACCGTCCCCATGGCCTCAGACGCGCTTCATCGGATCAGCCCGATCAATGTCTGTCTAGAGGCAACCGGTTGGCCAGAGGACGTGGATGTTGCCCCAGAGTATCTGCGCAGTCCCGACGCGATCCCTACCGCAGAGCGTGGTCTTTGATGCTGATCCGGCCACTGGTTATGATTGATCTTCCTGATGTGCTCACGATTGAGCGTGAGTCGTTTCCTGCCCCTTGGTCGGCGGGGATGTTTCTGCTGGAACTTGACAGGGCGGACTCACTCTGCCTAGTCGGCGAAGCCGAGAATAAAATCCTTGGGTATGTCATCTGTAGCCAACTCGATCTGGATTGGCATCTGATGAATATCGCCGTTCCTCCTGCAGGCCGTAATGAGGGCATCGGCAGGGCTTTGATGACAGCCCTTCTGGAGCAGCTTGGCGCTGACGCTCGACTTACGCTGGAGGTCCGTCCCTCGAATGAAGCTGCAATTGGCCTCTATAAATCCTTCGGATTCATGTTGGCCGGGCGAAGGACGCGCTACTACGCTGACACGGGTGAGGACGCTCTAATTATGTGGAGAACAGAGGGCACTCTGCGCGGCTCACTTGAGGATGTGCCCAATGCGGATGGTGGTGCCCGATGATTCTGGCAATCGAGACCAGCTGCGATGACAGCTGTGCGGCGGTCCTGACCGGTACAGGTGAGGTTCTGAGCAGTGTTGTCGGAAGCCAAGTCATTCACGATCTGTATGGGGGTGTTGTCCCTGAGATTGCTGCCCGGCATCACTTGGAGCTGCTACTCCCCGTCGTTGAGCGGGCGCTGTCTGATGCGAATGTCGAACTGGAGGACCTCGAGCGCGTGGCGGTTACACAGGGTCCAGGTCTTGTGGGGGCGCTACTCGTAGGGATAGCAACCGCGAAAGGACTTGCGGTTGGGCTGGACATACCGCTGCGAGCGGTTGACCATCTCCATGGGCACGTCGCGGCCTCCTATCTAGCCGGCGTGGAGTTGGAGCCACCGTTTCTCTGCCTCGTGGCAAGCGGTGGGCACACCCTGATTGCCAACATCCAAGAGCCGGGATCTGACTGGTCCATTGTCGGGACGACGATTGATGACGCGGCTGGGGAGGCGTTCGACAAGGGCGCGAGAATCCTGGGTCTCGGTTATCCGGGTGGACCTCTGGTGGAGAAAGAAGCCGAGGCTGGTGACCCTGCTGCCTTTGACTTCCCGCGGGCGGCAGGCGTGCCAGGAGTCGACTTTTCCTTTGCGGGCCTGAAGACAAGCCTTTTATACGCCGTGAGGGACCTTGGGGAAGCTGAGGCGGAAGCTCGTCGAGCGGACCTAGCCGCCTCCTATCAGGCCGCAATTGTCGACCAGTTGGTTGAGCGTGTCTCCCGGGCGGTCGAGACCACCGGGGTCAGTGTTGTCGCCTTCGGAGGTGGGGTCGCGGCTAACTCCGCCGCCCGGATGGGGCTTACCGAGGCGGGGATCAACCTTGTAGTTCCTCCGACGAAGTACTGCACCGATAACGCAGCCATGATCGGACGGGCTGCGATAGAGCTGCCAGACCTACCGCGCGAGGCTGCGCTGGCGCTCGATGCCTATTCGACGGCGGACAGGTCAGCTCGGTGAACGAACCAATCTCCATCACGTTCTACGGCAGGGCTGGCTGCCACCTCTGCGATGAAACCCGAACCCGGCTTGAATCACTCATCGGTAAGCCATTTGAGTTCGACATCGTTGCAGTTGATATCGAGAGCAGTGATGACCTACACCAGCGCTATCTAGAGAGGATCCCAGTCCTTGAGCACGATGGAGTCATTCTTTCTGAGCTTGGGGCAAGTCAGACCCAACTGGTGAAGCTGATTGCTGGTGTGGCTAGCATTGCCCGCGATGCCAATGGGAACTGAACTCAGCGAGGAGGAACGCGGCGGCGAACGGCTTGCCCTTGGTGTTGCCGCAAGGCTCTCCCGTTATCTCCAGGTCCTCACTCAGGCGCGCAAGATGGGCAAGGAGACGATCTCCTCTAAGGAGCTGTCTGAGTACACCCACGTCAATCCAACTCAGATAAGAAGAGACCTAAGTGGGTTTGGGCGCTTCGGGAAGCGTGGTGTGGGTTACAACGTTGACGGTCTCGTGACCGCAATTCGGGACATTTTGAGGACTGCCGGGCAGCACAACATCGGCCTCTTCGGAGCTGGCAATCTCGGCAAGGCAATTGCGAGCTCGGACATGTTCGCCGACCATGGGTTTCGAGTTGTCGCCCTGTTTGACTCTGACCCGTCCAAGGTGGGCGAGAAGGTTGGCCCGCACGAAGTGCGTCACGCCGACAGCCTTGAGCTAGCTGTTGTCGAAGATGAAATTGTGGTCGCAGTGCTGGCCGTACCCGCCGCCGCGGCCCAACCGCTTGCCGATCGTCTCGTTGATGCCGGAGTGCGGATTATCTTCAACTACTCAGAGACGTTGCTGCAGGTCCCTCCCGAGGTCACCGTGCATACATCGTCTCCTGCGGTTGACCTTCTCTATGCCCTCTACTTCTACCTCACCTGATCCGACATGACAGCCGGGATTGACTTCGATCTTGCGGAGGCCGTGTTCGCTGAGAGCGTTGACGGGACCGTTGGTCTTGAGGAGGAGTTCGCGATTGTTGATCCCCAGACCCTTGACCTTGTTCCTAAGTTTGATGATTTAAAGGCCGCGGCCGCCTCACACGGGAGCCTCGACTCGGCTATCGCGGGTGAGCTGATCCGTTCTGAGATCGAGATTCGTTCTGGACGCGGCGAGGATCTTGCCCACGCTCAGCAGTTGCAGAGAGGGCACCGCCAAAGCCTTTTTTCCGTAGCGCGTGAGCAGGGTTTAGGTCTCGCAGCGACAGGAACACACCCATGGGCCGACTACCGGGATCAGCAGATCATTGATACCGATCACTACCGGAGGGTTGAGAGCGATCTTCGCTGGGTTGCGTCACGGAACAACACCTTCTCGCTCCATGTTCATGTCGGGGTCAATGGCATCGATCGGGCAGTGCGCGTATGTGACCGCTTGCGGCACGTGCTCCCTGCCCTGCTTGCGATCTCCGCGAGCTCGCCCTTTCTGGATGGCCGCGATACCGGCCTGCACTCGGTCAGGTCTCAGATTTTCACCAAGAGCTTTCCTAGGTGCGGAATACCCGATGCTTATGGGAGCTGGAATGGTTTCCGACGCTATCTCGAAACTCTTCTAGCAGTTGAGTCCATCATTGAGTACACGCAAGTCTGGTGGTCCGTTAGGCCTCATCTCTCCTTCGGCACCGTTGAGGTTCGTATCTGTGACGCTCAGCCAACAGCAGGCGAGAGCGACGGGCTCGCGCAGCTCATCACCGCGGCTGTGCTTCAGGCCGCGCGGGATGAGGACGAGCGTGTTCCGATTACGGAGGTATCACGGGGCTTGCTTGAGGAGAACTTTTGGAGGGCGATCCGTTTCGGTGTAGAGGGGAAGATGATCGACTTTGAGCGGGTTGAGGAATACCCGGGCGCTGAATCGATCGATCGTCTGCTCGCGTGGACCGAGCCCGTGCGCAGTGAACTTGGGATCAGCCCAGAGTTTCAAGCGCGGACGGCAACTCAGAGGCAGCGAGCTGCTGTCGGTGAGGGTAAGACCATTAGGGAGGTCTACGCCGATCTTCTGCGCCAGACCGCAGACACCTATGCTCCAGAGACAACAGCATGAGTGATTCAGACGAAATAGACGCCACGACACCTCCAGGGCAGCCCAGCGAGGAAGAGATCCGTGCTGCCCTCGAAGAGGAGATGGCCCGCGTCCATGTAGGTGATGTGGTCCTCCAGACTGTCGTTTCACTTGTCAACCTCGCCGCGCGCAGAACTGGGACCGCCCCTGAGACTGAGGGCGAACGGGACCTAGATCAGGTCCGGATTGCCATCGATGCTGTCCGGGCGTTGCTTCCGTCAGTGGAGACTGTGGCGCCAGAGCAGCTTCCGGCCGTCAAGGATGCTCTATCCCAGCTGCAGCTCGCCTATGTCAAGGCGGGAGGAGATGCTGACTCGAGCGTGCCCGGGAGTCAGGGCACAGCTGATGGGCTTGCTCCGGATGGTGGCTCCGGCCCTGAGGACCGGCCCAGCCGTATCTGGGTCCCGGGTAGCTGACCCGAGGGTAAGAGCGCCCGGGCTGGTTGGGCCCGTGGGGAGGAAACGGGGGTCCGGCAGGGTAAGTATGCTCTGCAACACTTAGCGGTAGGGCCGTGTTTTGCGGCCTGTGCCAATCCCGGCGCCGCAATTGACCGTCCCGAGACCCTCCGGAGGACTCCCTTGACTCAGTTCCTGAATGACCACGGTGTTCTATTCGCCCTGGTTTGTGCCTCAGCCGCCGTTGTTTACGGCGTCGTTACCGCGCAGTCGTTGCTCAAGCTTTCGCCTGGCAATGAGAAGATGCGTGAAATCAGCCTGGCTATTCAGGAAGGCGCTACCGCCTACCTGACTCGTCAGTACACAACGATTGCCGTTGTTGGCGTTGTTCTGTTCGTTGCGCTGTACTTCATCCAGAACCTCTCTGTTGCCATTGGCTTCCTGATCGGGGGCATCCTCTCGGGTGCTGCTGGCTTCATCGGGATGAACGTTTCGGTACGGGCCAATGCCCGGGTTGCCGAAGCTGCGCGCGGTGGAGTAGGCAAAGCTCTCGATGTGGCATTCCGCGGAGGTGCTGTAACCGGCATGCTCGTCGTCGGTCTCGCCCTCGCTGGCGTTGCTGCTTACTACGGCATCCTTACTTCGCTTGTAGGGCAGACTCCCAAGCACGCAATCGACGCGCTGATTGGCCTCGGTTTCGGTGGCTCCCTGATCAGCGTGTTCGCACGTCTCGGCGGTGGCATCTTCACCAAGGGTGCTGATGTTGGCGCTGACCTCGTAGGCAAGATCGAAGCCGGCATTCCAGAGGACGATCCTCGCAACCCTGCCGTGATTGCAGACAACGTTGGTGACAACGTTGGTGACTGCGCCGGTATGGCAGCAGACCTCTTCGAGACTTATGCCGTGACCGCAGTTGCCGTGATGCTTCTCGGGGTACTCACCTTCAACGGTGCGACTACGACAGTTGCTCTCTACCCACTGGTGCTCGGTGGCGTTTCGATCATCGCTTCGATCATCGGCACGTTCGCTGTTAAGTCAGCAGCTGGCAATGTTGAGCGCGCCCTCTATCAGGGTCTTGCGGTCTCAGGCCTTTTGGCAGCGGTTGCTTTCTACCCAGTTACCCATTGGATGTTTGACGGCGCTGTTCTGGCGACCCCTAACGGGACCGGTCCTAGTGCGAACGATCTGTACTTCTGCGCACTCGTGGGGCTTGCTGTAACCGCCCTGCTGTTCGTGATCACGGATTACTACACGTCAACCCGTTTTGCTCCTGTCAAGAAGACTGCAGAGGCATCGCAGACGGGTCACGCAACCAACATCATCCAGGGCCTCGCCCAGGGTTATCAGGCCACAGCGCTGCCAGCGATCGTTCTTTGCGCAGGCATCTTTGGGGCTTGGAAGTTCGCTGGTGGCGGAGTCGACGGCATCTACGGCATCGGAGTAGCCGTGATGGCACAGCTTTCACTCACCGGGCTCATTGTTGCTCTTGACGCATTCGGTCCAATCACAGACAATGCTGGTGGCATTGCCGAGATGGCTGATCTTCCAGCTGAG
>JAPLCJ010000024.1 GCA_026392255.1 Solirubrobacterales bacterium | reverse complement strand
GCCAACTCAAGCCAACGGTTGACATACCCCCACTCGTTGTCGTACCAAGCCAAAATCTTGACCTGGGTCCCGTTGGTCACCAGCGTTGAAGCAGCGTCAATGACCCCAGACCGTGGGTCTCCCCTGAAGTCAGCAGACACCAGCGGCCGCTCCTCATAACCCAGAATTCCATTCAAGGAACCTTCCGAAGCAGTTCGAAGAAGTGAGTTGACCTGCTCCACTGTCGTCGCCTGCGAAACCTCAAAGACACAGTCGGTTAGAGAAGCGTTGAGAAGAGGAACCCTTACGGCCAAACCGTCAAGCTTGCCCTGCAACTCGGGGAAGATCAAGCCAATTGCCGTGGCCGAGCCAGTCGTCGTTGGGATCAAGGACATGCTGCTCGCCCGAGCCCTCCGGAGGTCAGTGTGCATCGTGTCCACGACCATCTGGGTACCGGTCATGTCGTGCAAAGTCGTTATCGACCCATGTTCAATCCCGATTCCCTCGTGGATCACCTTCACAACCGGGGCAAGGCAGTTGGTGGTGCACGACGCCGCAGTCACAATGTGGTGCTCGTCAGCCCGATAGAGATGGTCATTGACACCCATCACGATGTTGAGCGATCCGTCCTTGACCGGGGCTGCGACAACGACCTTCTTGACTGACCGCGTCAGATACGGAAGCAGGGTCTCTTGAGTCCTGAACTTGCCCGTCGCCTCCAGCACGACATCGACTCCATGCTCCTCCCATGGGACATCACCCGGCGACGACTCTTGGCTAAACGTGATCCGCCTTCCGTCTGCAGAGATCGCGTCACCATTGCCGTCTGCCTGATGGGCCCAACGACCATGTACTGAGTCAAAGGTCAGTAGATGCGCCGCTGCCGCCGCATCACCGGCCGTCTCATTGACATGTACCACCTCAATCTCAGGCCAATCCCATGAGGCACGAAGCGCAAGTCGTCCCATCCGGCCAAAACCGTTGATGCCAACTCGTACTGGTGATGAGTTTCCCATTGCCTTGAAAACCTACCCGAGAGGTCGTACCACCAAGTGACCAACTTGCCAACGCGCCCGCGGCACTCCTACCACCCTTACTGCCGCCATCACAGAGGCTAATGTGATCGCAGGAATGGATTACCTCTCTAAGTGACGCCCCGACCAGGAGCCCCAAATGACTTCCAACGCTGACAGCCCAACCGGCAACCTTCGCCGTCTCAACTTTGTCGTTGGCTCTCTCCATGCCGTGCAGGCGGTGTTGATCCTCTTGATCGCCAAGCCCGCGGCCTTGGCCGTAAGGCTCTCATACATGACGGGACCTCCGGGCGAAGGTTCCTACGGCGGGCCCGCCACCCTCTTTGACCTCAGGGTTGACCTTGCGGTTGTCTTGTTCCTCGCCCTCGCTGCCATTGACCACCTGTCGGTAGCCACGTGGGCCCGCCGAAGCTACGAGGCCAACGTCGTCAGAGGGATCAACCCCGCACGGTGGCTGGAGTATTCCGTCAGTGCCTCCGTGATGGTCGTGCTGATCGCCCTTCTGTCTGGAATCAACGAGATCACCGCACTGATCGCCCTGTTCGGGGTGAATGCCTCAATGATCCTCTTTGGATTAGTTATGGAGCGAGTCAACCTCGACCGGGACACAGTCAATTGGAGCCCATTCATCTACGGCTGCATAGCTGGTGCTATTCCTTGGATAGCAATCGCAGTCCAGCTGATCGCCTCGGAGAACGAGGGCGCAAGCCCCCCAGGCTTTGTCTACGGGATCTTCGTCACGCTGTTCCTACTCTTCAACACCTTCGCATTGAACATGTGGCTCGCCTACCGGGCTCGAGGCCGTTGGTCTAACCCAGTCTTCGCCGAGCGCGTTTACCTCTGGCTCAGCCTGATTGCCAAGAGCGCACTTGCGTGGCAGGTCTACTTTGGGGCGCTAGCAGGGAGCTGAATCCCACCAGCATCAGCTTCAGCGAGCCTTGCGGAGGCCGTTGCGCTCCTCCTGCTTACCAATCACTTGGGCGAGCAGCCTGAGCATTGCGCTGTCACCGCTTGCCTTCCAGTCACCCTTATCAAAAGAGTCATGCCAATCAGCAATGTGGCCCTTCTCTGCGAGCGTGTTAAACGTGGCCCGTGGGATCTCCAGCCTGATGCGTGCGTGGTCGGCCACACCCTTCGTGATCTTTAGACCATCCGTCCCGCCCAATGAGACCGTGTAAGGCTGCACATCACCTCGCCCCAGAAGCTCGAGATCAACAATCAATGCCAAAGGTTTGAGCGCGGGGACCTCTTCGAGGAACCTGTTGACGGCCTGCTCAATCAGTGCTGGGGCATCGCTGGACACACCCAGAGCCTACTCCCCATTCACCGCAGTGCCTCAGGTTAGGAGTGCAGGAGCGCCTTGAGTAGGACGATGGCCACCCCGAACGAAAGCGAGAGAACCACGGCAAGAAACGTACCTGTGCGTGTTGCGCCTCCTTGGCGAGCCGCATAGTAAGAGGTGAGGCCTAGCTCAACAACACAGACTGTAAGAGCGGTGTTGATCGCCTGATGGTCCCCCAGCAGGTCGATGGCCCCCATCAGAAGAATCAAGAGCGGGACTGTCGTCGCCCCGACCATGGGCCACTCGTGCCGCAGCGCCTTGCGCGCACGCACGAGTGTTGGTTGGACTCCCTTGCTGGACCAATCACCAAGGAGAGCCGCATACACATGTGCGAGCCAGAAGGTCACAAGCGTGAAAGCCGTGAATAGCCCGATCTGGCCTGCCCGGTCCCCTTTCTCAACATCTGCAGCAGCCATCACAGATGCGGCAACTATCAGCCCATAGACAGCACCCGGGACATTGCCCGGGTGCCTTGGCCGAAACGCCTTCAGGCGACGGCCGTCATGTTCAGGTGCCTGACTCAGATCTTGTGGCGCTGAAGCAGCTTCTTGCCGATAACCATGCGCTGGATCTCGGAAGTTCCCTCACCAATCAGGAGCAGCGGTACATCGCGGTAGAGGCGTTCTACCTCGTACTCCTTGGAGTAGCCGTAGCCACCGTGAATCCGGAAACACTGCTCGACACAGAAATACCCTGCCTCTGACGCGAACAGCTTGGCCATGCCGGCCTCTAGGTCGGACCGCTCTCCATTGTCCTTCATGCGTGCGGCACGGAGGGTCATCAGCCTTGCGGCGTCAACTTGGGTTGCCATATCAGCAAGCTTGAACTGAATTGCCTGGTGCTGAGCAATTGGCTTGCCGAACGTCTTGCGCTCCTGGCTGTAACGGAGGGCGAGCTCAAGGGCACGCTGCGCGATACCAACTCCACGGGCTGCGACATTGACGCGACCAACCTCAAGCGCATCCATCATCTGGATGAAGCCTTCGCCAACGCCGGCTTCTTCGCCGCCGAGGATGTTTTCAGCTGGGCAGCGGTAGCCATCAAACACGAGCTCGGTTGACTCGACGCCCTTGTATCCCATCTTCTTGATCAGAGGCGGAACGTTGAGACCCTTGTTCGCACCGGTGTTCTCATGAACTCCGGCATCCTTCTCAGCGATAAAGCAGGTCATGCCCTTGAAAGCGGGGTCAGCCGTGACGTCTGTCTTAACGAGGACGAAGCAGAGGCCGCTCATCAGACCATTGGTAACCCACATCTTCTGGCCGTTGATCTCCCACATGCCGTCTTCAACCTTCTTGGCCGTGCTCTTAATCGCTTGGACATCTGAGCCAGCTTCAGGCTCCGACAGGCTGAACGACGCGCGCAGCTCGCCAGTAGCCATCTGCGGCAAGTACTTGGCCTTCTGCTCCTCCGTGCCAAACTGCATCAGCAGGTAGGCGCCAATGAAGTGTGTGTTGATGATGCCCGAGATGCTGATCCAGCCCCGTGCGAGCTCCTCGACAATCATCGTGTAAGTGGTCAGGTCAAGCCCCATTCCGCCGTACTCCTCGGGAATGGTGACGCCGAACAGACCAAGTTCCTTCATCTGCTCGACGATTGGAGCTGGGAACTCGTCAGCATGGTCGTAATGCTCAGCGTTTGGGAGGACCTGTTCGTCCACAAACTGGCGGACCATCTCCGTGATTGCTGCCTGATCCTCTGTCTTGTCTGTGAACTGTGGGGTGGTGACGGCCATTTTGTATCGACTCCCGTGTCGTAATTAAAGGTTCTGAAAGCGAATCTTACCTAAGGAAGCCTATCCTCCACCCTTCGTGAATCCAACTGCGGAGATTGTCCAAAAGGCTGACCCGGACCGACTCGCACTTCTCTCCCTGCAATACGGAGGAGAAAGGCGTCAATGGTCATTCGCAAACGTGGCTGAGTTCTCATCACGCTTCGGCGGGTGGCTGCAATCCAATGGCGTTAAGCAAGGGGACACGGTATTAACCCTCCTCGGGAGTAGGCCGGAATGGGTTTTCGCCTTGCTTGGAATTTGGCGCATCGGCGCTGTGGCCCTGCCCTGCCACAAGTCCCTTCGACCCCACGACTTGGATCTGCGCATCAAGGCCGCTAAGCCGTCGCTGATTCTGTGTGAGGTCTCAACCGCAGAGGCCGTTCGGCAAGCGTCCCCTGATTGCCTCGTGGTCGAACTCGCTCCCGAACATCTTGACCCTGAGTCTCCCTCAGATCCCTTCCAACCGGGCACATCAGAGATTGCGGACCTCGCCCCGAACGATGCTGCCGTTGTGATCTTCACCTCCGGCACGACAGCTGGACCAACAGGGATCGTGCACGGAGTGCGCTGGCTGGCAGGACAGGAAGTTCAGGCCCACGGCTGGTTTGGCGCGCCGGTGAGGTCACTCGCTTGGTGCACAGCTGCACCTGGCTGGTCAAAGTCCGCTCGGAATGCCTTTCTGGCGCCATGGATCTGTGGCGCTTCAGCACTGATTCACGACGCCCCATTCGATAGTGCTCAGCGACTTGAAGTGCTTCAGAGCGAGCAGGTTGGGGCACTCTGCCAAGCGCCAACCGAATATCGGCTGATCGCAGCACGACACAAGATTCCCGAGCTTCCAGCCCTGAAGAGCATGGTGTCGGCTGGAGAAGCCTTGGATCCCCAGGTGATCGAGCAATTCCGTCACGCCACCGGGCTCACAATCCGCGATGGCTATGGCCAGACTGAGACAGGCCACCTGACCGGCGTCGGCCCGGGCGAGGACTGCCCGGCCGGCTCGATGGGGAAGGCTCTCCCCGGCATCAACCTTTGGATCGACGAAGGGGAACTCGTTGTTGACCCCTCCACAGTGCCGACCTTTTTCCTGCGAACACTCGAGGGATCACCCGCACCGATGGACGGGCCCTGGCGCACTGGCGACTTGGTCCGAGAGGAGAACGGCTTCCTGTTTTTCGAAGGCCGCGACGACGACATCATCTCCTCCTCCGGGTATCGCATCGGACCCTTCGAGGTTGAGTCAGCGCTCTGCACCCATCCAGCCGTGGCCGAGTGCGCAGCCGTGGCCGAACCAGACCCAGAGCGAGGCTCAGTGGTCCGAGCCGTGGTCGTGCTGCGTGACGGGTTTTCCCCATCTGACGCATTGGCGGCCGAGCTTGGGGACCATGTAAAGCAAGTGACTGCTCCCTACAAGTACCCACGCATCGTTGACTTCATTGATCAACTCCCCAAAACCTCGTCCGGGAAGATTCGGCGCTCGGTACTCCGAGGCGAAAGTGCCTGACCTCAATTTCCTCAAGCGGGAGCCGTGGTGTCTCGCTATCGGCTCGCTACTCCTCGCCGTTGCTTCAGTCATCTGGCTGCCGGCGATCACCGGCCCAGACCCAAACGCGTGGCTCTCTTGGTCACACTCACTGCTCCACGGCCACGGCATTGACTTCCGCTACGGCCCTGCATGGAAGCCCCTCCCAGTGCTTGTCACCGTGCCCCTCGGGTTTCCGGGGAAGGGATTTGCCGCAGCGACCTGGCTTCTGACCGTCCGGTTTGCGTTCTTCTGGTGCAGCGCGAGCCTGTACCTCCTTGTTCGTAAGGACGCCGGTCTACTCGCAGGCGTCGTAGCTGCGGTCCTTCCGTTCGCGCTCCGGCCATGGGTGAATGTGGCCGTTGCCGGCGAGTCGGAGACTGTGGCACTGGCTCTAGTGCTGACCGCAGCCCTCCTCCATTTCCAGGGCAAGCCCCGTGCAACCGTGCTCCTTCTCGCCGCTGCCGGTCTGTCCAGGCCTGAGGTCTGGCCACTGCTGCTGATTTACATTGTCTGGCAGGCACGTGCAGGGCAGCGCAAAGTTGCCCCTGTGGGAATCGGTTCCTTTGTCGGGCTCGGACTAGCTTGGGTTGCACTCCCCCGCCTGCTGGACATCGGTGCGACCAAGTTTGGGATGACAACAGGTCATTCGCTTCACGACGCAACCTTCCAAACCATCATTGACAACACCCTCGGCGTTATTCCGCCGAAGGCCTGGGTGCTGATTCCAATCGGTTTCGTGGCGGCCGCCTTCCAGCGCAAACTCGTGATCCTCGCCCTGGGCATCGCGGCGGCCCTACTGGTGGTGGAGATCGCGACGCTCTGGGCACTCCACCCGCCGATCAGCCAGACCGGCTACACGCCTGTCCTGCGCTACTTCGCCGCGGCAGGAGTGATGGCTTGTGGCGTTGCTGGCTATGGTGCGCAAACCCTCCGGGACCTCTTCCCCGACGGCCCCGGGCGGGTCCTCGGAGGAGTCGCTGCCGTCGTCCTAGTAGCTTGGTCACTGGGAACAGCTTTCGAGCCCAACCATCTCGCAGTGCAAAAAGCACAAGCAACTGCTCGCTCCACTGATAGTGCTGTTGCCGCAATCGACTCGGCCGGTGGATTGAGTCGGATCCGACCATGCCTCCCCTTCACGATCTCGAGCTTCTCCGCAATTTCATGGGATATCTCTCGTCGGCTTGGACTTCCACTTTCGGCATCAACGACCAAACCTCACAGCCCTAGCATCGCCCTCGACTACACGGCCGGAAGTTGGGTATTGAGCACCGCCCCGCCGTCAACCAAGCGCGGAGCGCGCGTGATTGGTTGTACTACCCCGGACTCGGGGGCTGCCTCAAGCCATGACAGGGTCTCGGCCGCTGATCGGGATAGTGGCAGCCGTAGAGCGCTGCAAGTGGACCGTTTGGGATCAGGACGCAGCAGTAGTGGCCGCCAATTACTTGGCGTCAGTTCGGCGAGCCGGCGGCGTCCCAATCATCCTCCCCGTCCTTGAAAGTAGCCAGGAGATCATCAGCCGCCACCTAGATGCCGTGGACGCGATCGTCCTCGCTGGAGGATCAGACGTTGACCCCAGTCTCTATGGGGCCGAGCTCCATCCCCACGCCGAGGACACAGACCGCCCACGGGACGATTACGAAATACCCCTTGCTCTAGGCGCATTGGAGCGTGGCATTCCACTGCTTGGGATATGCCGTGGGATGCAAATTCTGAATGTTGCTCTGGGGGGAACACTCCACCAAGACCTGCTCGCCGGCGAGCGGACTGGCTTTCACCGCCCTCTGATCGGAGACCTCGACAAAAGTCTGCACCTAGTCCAGCCCATTGCTGGAACGCTGACCGAACGGATCATGTCCCCAGCACCTTCGCCTGTCGCCTCACATCACCATCAGGCAGTAGACACGCTTGGGAGCGGCCTCCGGGTTGGGGCAAGAGCCGAGCCGGACGGATGCTGCGAAGCGGTCGAACTAGTGGACGGGGGCTTCGCTGTGGGAGTTCAGTGGCACGCCGAGGCAACTCCCGGCGACACTTTCTTTGAAGCGTTGGTCGCAGCGGTCTAGCGCTGAGCGAACACTGCTTCAAACTCAATCAGGCCGCCGAGTGGCAGACCGGACACCTCAACGGCGGCCCGGGCGGGCGGGTCGTCGCCGCTGAAGTAGTTGGAGTAGATCGCGTTCACGGCTGCGAAGTCGCCCATATCGGTGAGGTAGACAGTGACCTTGACTGCGTCCCCCAATTCGCAGCCAGCGGCCCGCGCAACGGCCTGGAGATTCTCTAGAGCTTGGGCCGCTTGAGCCTCTACTCCACCTGCCACCAGACCAGAGCCATCAGGCGCCAGCCCCAGTTGGCCTGATGCGAAAACAAACCCGTTCGCGCTGGCCGCATGGCTGTAGGGCCCGACGGCTGCGGGAGCATCAGCGGCGTTAAATGTCTTTCGGTCGGTGTTCATAGCTCACTCAACCTTACGCGCGCGTCCCCTCGGGTACCGGCGTGGATAACCTCGGCCCATGCCGAACCGTCTTTCAGAGGAAACCTCCCCCTACCTGCTGCAGCACGCCGACAACCCAGTCCACTGGCAGCCTTGGGGTCCGGAAGCGATGGCCGAAGCCGCTGAGCGCGATGTTCCCCTCTTGGTCTCAATCGGCTACTCCGCCTGTCACTGGTGCCATGTGATGGAGCACGAATCGTTCTCGGATCCAGCGATTGCCGAGAACATGAATGCCAACTTCGTCTGCATCAAGGTTGACCGCGAAGAACGGCCAGACGTGGACGCAATCTTCATGGACGCATGCCAGGCAATGACCGGTCACGGTGGCTGGCCCCTGAATGCGTTTGCCACCCCCGACGGCAAGCCGTTCTGGGCCGGGACATACTTCCCCCCGCAGTCCAGAGGCAACATGCCGTCGTGGACAAACGTGCTCGACGGCCTTTCCTCGGCTTGGGCTGAGTAGCGCACCGAACTGATGGAGACAGGAAGCCGCATCTCCTCGCGCCTTGGCGGTGCCACTGGAATGACTGCTAGCGAAGACGTCCCCGGCAACGAGGTTGTGGCAACCGCGATGGACAACCTCCGCGGACGCTTTGACCCGCAGAACGGCGGCTTTGGTCCAGCTCCAAAGTTTCCCTCGACTGAGGTCATCGAGTTTCTCCTCTCAGAGGGAGAGACCCAGATGAGCGTCGCAAGCCTCCACGCGATGGCTGATGGCGGAATCCACGACCAGATTGGTGGCGGATTCGCGAGGTATGCCGTGGACGAAACATGGACGGTCCCCCACTTCGAAAAGATGCTCTACGACAACGCTCTGCTGGCACGCGCCTACCTGCACGGGTGGCAAGTCAGCGGGGAGGAACGTTTCCTCAACACGGCCCGCACCACGCTCGACTGGATGCTGCGCGAGCTGAGAGCCCCCAGTGGTGGATTCCATTCCGCACTGGACGCCGATGACTCCGAGGGTGAGGGGCGCTTCTACTCGTGGACCCCGGCTCTAGTTGCGCAAGCACTCCCTGACCCAGCGGATGCGGCCGCCGCCTGCCAAGCACTTGGGATCACTTTGGAGGGCAACTACGAGGATGGTCTGAGTGTCCCCGTTCGAGCCGGCGACGCGCCCGACCTAGCGCGTCTGCGCAGCACGCTTCTAAAGGCCAGATCACTTCGACCACGTCCGAGCACTGACACCAAGATCATCGCTGGCTGGAACGCGCTCGCGATCAGCGCTCTCGCTGACGCCGGGGCAGTCCTAGGCGACCAGACCTACTTGGACGCTGCGACCACCTGCGCCGAGCACATCCTTTCCGCGCTGCGCAATGAACGCCGGCAGCTGTTGCGGTGTCTCCGCAAAGACTCCGGCGTGCCAGGGGTACTGGAAGACAACGCCTACCTGCTGGCCGCGCTGCTGGACCTCTACGAAGCCACATTCGAGGAGCGCTGGTTTGCGGAGGCGCTCGATCTTGCCGCAGACATCTGGAATCGATTCGGCGATGCCACGGACGGCGGTTTCTACTCAACCGCCACAGACGCCGAGCAGCTGGCGGCCCGACGCAAGGACATTGAAGACCACCCAATTCCCTCCGGTCAATCGGCGATGGCGCTCGCATTGCTCAGACTTCACGCCCTAACTGGAGGAGGTGTCTACTTTGACCAAGCTGAAGGAGTCATGAGGTTGCTCTCGAGCGTTGCCGAACGGGCACCACTCGCCTGTGGGCGTCTGATGCTGGCAATCAGCCTTCATGCTCAGGGATTCAATGAAGTTGCCCTGATCGGCCCCGACCCAGCGCCGCTCCTTGAGCAGCTGCGGAGCAAGCTCAGAAGGAACACGGTCGTGGCATACGCAGCCAACGGTGATGACTCCCTTCTCCCTCTGATCAAGGACCGGACAGCTCAAGACGGCATCACAACCGCTTATGTCTGCAGAGACTTTGCCTGCCAAATGCCGGTCACAACCCAAGCTGACCTCGCTCAGCAATTGGGAGACTCGACTCCCAGCTGACTACCTTCGTATTCTGTATTACGCCCGAACGCCCAATTAACGCTGGAGACTCCCCGCCCCATGAGAAACAAGCTCGACAAGATCATCACCTTCCCTGGAACACGCCTAGGCCGCTGGATCGTTATTGGCCTCTGGGTGGTCCTGATGGGAGCCCTCGGACCAGCCTCGGGCAAGCTTGAGCAGGTCCAGAAGAACGAGCAGTCTTCATGGCTTCCCCAAAATGTTGAATCGGTCAAGGCCCTAAACGCAGTCGCTGCAGCCCAGAAGGAAGAGACGATCCCAACCATCGTTGTCTTCAAACGGGCCGGGGCCTTGAGCGCAGCAGACAAGGCGGCAATTCAGAAGAGCATCTTCACGCTCCAATGCGACCCGCCAAAGACCATCTCCCGGACAAAGGGGCTCCCGCCCACGGTCGTAGCAGCAGCCGCCAGGGCCTGCGGTGGAACAGCTGCGGGCAAAAAGGCAGCTGAGTCATTTGCAACGCTCGGCCTGCCGGCAATCGCCCCAACCCCGATCTACTCCAAGAACGGCAACGCAGCACTTGTGGCATTGGACTTGGCCGCTACAGGCCAAGGTAACGACATCGTCGATTCCGTTGATCACATTCGAGCAGCAGTGCATCGAGTCCCGGCTGGACTTGAAGTCAAAGTCACAGGTGGTGGCGGATTCTCTGCCGACGCAGTGAAGGTGTTTGCGGGAATCGACAGCACGCTCCTCTACTCCACTCTCGCACTCGTCTTCATCCTCCTGATCCTCATTTACCGAAGCCCGGTCTTCTGGGCGATCCCCCTGTTTACCGTTGTCTTCGCAGAGGGGGCAACGCGCGGTGTGGCATATCTCTTCGCCAAGAACGGTCTGACGCTCAACGGACAGTCGGCAGGAATCATGTCCGTCCTCGTCTTTGGCGCGGGAACGGACTACGCCCTGCTGCTGGTCTCACGTTATCGCGAGGAGCTGAGAAAAACGGAGTCCAAATTTGATGCGATTAGCGTCGCGCTACGCAAAGCTGGGCCTGCGATTGTTGCCTCTGCCGGGACCGTAATCCTCGCACTCATGTGCCTCAGCTTTGCTGAGGTAGAAGGAACCAAGGGCCTTGGACCCGCCGGGGCGATTGGCGTTGCCATGGCCTCACTGGCAATGCTCACTCTCCTGCCCGCGCTACTGGTCAGCTTTGGCCGTCGCGCCTTCTGGCCGTTTGTCCCCCACTTTGGGGACTCGGGAACTGACCAAACTCACGGGGCTTGGCACGGGCTTGGCCAGCGGATCATGAAGCGCCCTCGAGCAGTCTGGATTGGCACCCTCGCCGGGCTACTCGTTCTCTGTGCCGGCTTGACCGTGTTTTCAAGCAACCTCACTCAAGGAAACGGGTTCCGTTCTCGCCGAGTCTTTCCCAGCCGGGAAGTCGTCGCCGGTCAACATTGTTGTCAATGACCCGTCGAAGGTCGAGGCCGTAAGGGCCGCCGTGGCAGCTGACACGGCCGTCATCGCCTCAGTTGACCCTGTGCAGGCTGATCTGCACGCAGGCCGCCAGACAGTCTTTAACGCGACGCTGCTGAAGGATCCGTATGCAGAGTCGTCCTTCGTGAACATCAAGGAACTGCGCGACCGCCTTGCCGCTAACCCTGAGATTGGCAAGGGAGCGGTACTAATCGGCGGCAGCACGGCCATCGAATATGACCTCCGCGAGGCAAACGTGCGGGATAACAAGCTAATAATTCCAATCGTTCTGCTCGTTGTCTTCATTGTGCTTGCGCTCTTGTTGCGGGCCCTCCTGATTCCCCTGTTACTGATCGGCACTGTGATCATCTCGTTCTTCGCCTCTCTGGGCGCTGGAGCGATGGCGTTCAAATGGATCTTCCACTTCCCTGGCGCCGACCCGGGGCTGGTGCTGCTCTCCTTCATCTTCCTGGTTGCGCTGGGTGTGGATTACAACATCTTCCTGATGGCAAGAACCCGGGA
>JAPLCJ010000052.1 GCA_026392255.1 Solirubrobacterales bacterium | reverse complement strand
GAGAGCGACACGTTCGAACTTGTTTGTCAGGTCAACGGCAAGGTCCGCGACCGGGTTGAGGCACCATCGGATGCCTCGGAGGCTGACCTGATCGCCCTCGCACGTGAGGCTGAAAATATGCGCGCTCACATTGACGGCAAGGAGACGGTCAAAGAGGTCGTCGTGCCAGGTCGCCTTGTGAACATCGTCGTACGCTGACCTCGGCTTACTACTAGGCAGTTTGGGTGCCGCCCTGCGCAGTCATGTGACAGCGTCGAGCGTACCTTCGGGTCCATGGGTAAATGGGACAGGGGAACGGTGTTGATCTGGGGTGCATGTGGCGTCCTTACCCTCGGCCTTGGCGGGAAGTGGCTAGTCGGGCAGGGGAGTGGCGGGGCGAGCAGTGCAAGCGGCGAAGGCTCGGGCCAGACGACTCAGGCTCGCTCGACAACCCCAGTTGGGCAAGCGGTAGCGATAGCTGGAACTCCGGTTCTTGTGCATGTGGTCGGCGCGGTGCGGCGACCCGGGGTCTACAGGCTGAGCTTCGGCGCCCGAGTATTTCAAGCCATCCGTGCTGCGGGTGGAGCGGCCGCGGGAGCTGACCCGAACAGGATTGACCTCGCTGCTGGGAGCGCCGGCGCAGGTGGCTCCCAAGCGAGTGGGCCAGTCAGCCTAAGTACCGCCTCAGCCGCGGACCTTGACCGTCTTGACGGGATCGGCCCGGCGCTGGCCGCCCGCATCATCCAGTGGCGGGATGCCAACGGGGGCTTCCGGTCAGTGAACGATTTAGATCGCGTCTCGGGGATCGGACCCGCAAAGCTCCTCGCGCTTCGCAACCAAGTTGTTCCCTGAGTGACTGGTGCTACGACGTCCACGCACGCTCCTAGTTTGGGGATGCTTCGCGCTGCTACTACTGACCGGGCCCGGTTTGAGCTCTGGCCGGTTTATCCCCCCGCATCAGCAGACGGCGACGCATTCCGGAATTGTCAGCTCTGTCCGGGCACGCGCTGAGAACGGTTTAGACCCGGGGCTTCCGGCTGACGCGGCCGCACTATTGGCCGGCATGGCCTTGGGCGATGACTCGCGGATGTCCAAGGAGACTAAGAACCAGTTCAGGCGAGCCTCTCTCACACATTTGGTTGCTGCCAGCGGGCAGAACATCGCTCTGATGCTGGCGTTAGCCCTGCCCCTACTTGGAATGCTCGGGCTTTCGCTGCGAGGTCGCCTAGTCGTTGCCATCGGGCTGGTGGCGTTCTACGTTCCGCTCGCTGGTGGGGAGGCCCCGATCAGAAGGGCGGCAGTCATGGCTTTCGCCACGATGGCAGGCAGGCTGCGTGGGAGACCATCGGACGCATGGCATGCGCTTGGCCTCGCGGGTGTTTTTACGCTCCTAGTGGACAGGAGTTCCAGTCAATCGCTCGGTTGGCAACTCTCCTTTGTTGCCGTCGCAGGGATGCTCGCGCTTGGGCCACCTTTGCAGCGGGCGCTTGGGAGAATCAGTTGCCCGGCGCTAATCGCTGAGGCAGTCGCAGCCACGGTTTCGGCAACGGTTGCGACCACACCTGTGATTGCTTGGAAGGTCGGTCGGCTGTCGCTTGCTGCCGTACCGGCCAACCTTCTGGCGGCCCCAGCTGTGGCACCGGCAATGTGGCTCGGACTGGGAGGTTCGGCGATGGCGCAGGCCTCGCAAGCCGCGGCTGCACCGTTCGCCTATGCCGCGGCGGTTCCAGTCTCATGCCTGCTGGAGTTAGCACGGCTGTTTGGAACGCCTTCATGGGCGAGCGTTGCGTGGAAGCCCTCGGGGCCAGCGGTGCTAGCCATGCTGGCGCTACTCGGGTTAGGGGCAGGGTTGCTTGGGCGCAGCCGCTCGTCCGCCTAGACTCGGCTCTGTGCCTGAGTTTGACGCCATCTACCTAATCCACGGAGACGACCACGGCCGGATCGGAGAGAGGCGCGCCAATCTGCGCCGGATGGCGGAGATCGAGACCGGTGAAGGCGGGGTTGAACTTCTAGAAGGCGACCGAGCGAGCGTAGATGAGACCGTTGCTGCGGTCTGCGCGATGAGCCTCACGCTCGGCCGAAGATTTGTGATCGTTGACGGAGTCGAACGCTGGAAGGCAGACGAGACAGAGCCATTGGAGAAGCTGTTGGGGTCGATGCCGCCGGACACGACACTGGCAATGTTCGCGCGAGAGGACGGGCGTCAAAAGGTTTGTAAGGCACTTCTGGACGCTGTCACCAAGGCCAAAGGCAAGGTCGTTGCTGAGGCGGCGGTCAAGCCATGGGACCTGCCGAAGTGGGCGAGAGAACGGGGTGCTGAACTTGGCCTCAAGCTCGACGCAACGGCCGCCAAGACACTTGTTGCTGTTGTCGGCGAGAGGCAGCAGCGCCTTTTGCGAGAGCTTGAGAAGTTGGCTCTCTCCCTTGACCCGGGATCAAGTGTTGATTCTGAGACGGTGATTGAACTGTGTGCTGGATCAGCTGAGCGCAAGGTCTGGACGCTTGCCGATTCGCTGATCGGTGGCCAAACGCGGCGGGCGGTTCTCTCCTGGCTGGAACTTGAGCAGCAAGGGGAGCGCGCTGGCGCACTTGTCGGAGTAGGAGGGAGGCGGCTCCGAGACGCGGTTGCAGCTGCCGAGCGCCTTGAGGCCGGCGAGCCGCCCGCGTCAATCCGCGGGTCTTTGCGAATGCCCCCAAAGGCAGCCGACCAGTTCCTTAGGGATCTTCAGTCGACTGACAGCGAGGCGCTGCGCGACGCTCTGGTCGCCCTCGCAAAGCTTGAGCTGACGACTAGGGGCGGCGGGCTCCCAATGCAGGAATCAACTGCCGTGGCTCGCGCGCTCGCCGAGATGGCCGACTAAAAGCCAGCGATACCCGACTTGACCGTTAGGCCGTGGTCAGGAAGAAGGGGTGAGGAGACGGGCTGCGCGTGCCTTGCGGCGGGCGCCCGTGTTGCGATGCATTGCGCCACGGCCAACTGCGCGGTCAATGGCGCTGACCAGTTCGCGATGCTCAGTAGCTGCTGCGGCAGAGTCGCCGGCTTCTGAAGCGGACTCGAGACGACGGAAGAATGTGCGAACGCGCGACGTGAGACGTCGGTTTTCCTGACGCTCCCTTTCGGTGCGTGCGTTGCGCTTGCGTTGTGACTCGATGTTGGCCATTTGGTGTGTTGGTCGGGGGCATTGCCGCGACTCGGCGTAGGATAGCGCACCGGTGCTTTCAGAGAATGCAAGTGAATCCTCCGGGCCTGCGCCCAGGGTGGCGCGCAACACCACGATCTTTGCCGTGGCCACCTCGTTGTCCCGTGTTGCAGGGCTTGGGCGTGAGGT